>JAJDHH010000067.1 GCA_030266105.1 Eubacteriales bacterium OttesenSCG-928-K08 | reverse complement strand
CACCCAAACATTCAACATGCGTTATGATGAGGATTGGGACGCTTACTTTGTTGGCAAAAGCGATGCGGGCGACAGCTTTGTGCAGGCAATTGAGTATTCCGTAAACGAAGCGGGTTACATTGAGGCGCTTGTTGCGCTTTTATATCCTATTGAAAATGACGAAACCGCCGTTGACACAACCTATCTGTTTACACTCGCGCAAAACCCATATGCCGATGGTATTGCGCAGCCTCTGTTTAAGTTCACCGTGATGGATGCCAAACAAAGCTACACAAACACCGTGCGCGTAACGGAAATTCAGGAAAAAGATGATGCCTGCTACGCCACTGTGGATTACATGCTGCAGGATAGCTCCGGCGCATGGGTTGTTGATGAGGCGGGCATTGAAGTGCGCGTGAGCGATCTTGCACAGTTCCTGCTGCCCGGCATCGAAACAGTGCTTGAGGGTGTGAGCGCGGCGGATGCGGCTGCCGATTCCAATCTGTTTTTCCGCACGCATGCGGCAACACCGGCTGCCGATGGGGAGCATTTGCTGTTTTATGTTAACCAATATCGCGGGGTGGTTTATGGCGGCGAGTTCGCCTATGAGTTTTACGCTAAATAAGCATTGAATTTTTCAAACCATCCGTTGGCCGCAGCGAAGCCATAATCACTTTTTTGAAAATCTACAGCCGCAACTATGGTTGCGGCGTTTTTTATACTTGTCCCATTCGTTCATTCATCTTATAATAGTCATACTGGTGTTTGGTTAACAAATGTTTATCTCGTGGAAAAGGCTCGTCCCGGCCGCTCCGCGTGGGGGAAAGCAGGAAATTGAATGAAACGTAACGGAAACTTTATGGAACATGGCTTCCGCGGCATACAGGAGCGCTTTGGGCTTAGCATGAGGCCAATGCTCATAACCATTCTATTGATCGTAAATGTTATTCCGTTATTAGTGCTGACCGCCATCGCCTGGCGGCAGATGAATAACCAGGGCGATCTGCTTCAATCAATCGCGGTGGAGGATTCATCGATTGCCCTTAACGACAGCGCTGTTGAAAACATTGAGCGCATGACCACCGACACAGCCAGAAACGTGGCTGAGTTTTTGTACGGCCGGGATGATGACATTCTCTACCTTGCGGGCCTTGACCCTTCCGAAAATGAATATTCAGCTTTTTTAGAGCAAAAGACGGGCCGCCTCATCCAAACCGGGGAATGGGTGCTGGCTGATGATGGTAAATCATGGGTGCCAGTGGGCATCGCGGCTGCCCAGCGCCCGGAGGGCGTTTCGCGAAATCAGGAAAATAACGATAATGCAGGCTTTAGATACAGGCATCCTGAGCTTTATGAGTATAAAAATGTACCACTTTACGATGAGATTACATTTATCGATATTAGCGGCAATGAGCTTTATAAGGTTGTCGCGGAGGATTCCACAAAGAAAAACTACCCGCTAAACACACAAAAGCGCGATGTGTCGGATAAGCAGAACACATACGTCGGTTCGGAAACATACTTTGAAAAGCTAAAGGCGCTTAAGCCGGGCGAAATTTATGTATCCGATGTGATTGGCGCTTATGTCGGCTCCAACTACATTGGCATGTATACCCCCGACATTGTCGCGGAGGCTGCAAAAACGCGCGGTTACGATATCGAATTCAGCCCGGAAACTCAATCATACTCAGGCATGGAAAACCCCAACGGCCAGCGCTTTGAGGGCATCGTGCGCTGGGCCACGCCTGTGACAAATGAAAGCGGAAGCATAACGGGCTATGTTACATTTGCGCTTAACCACGATCATATCATGGAATTTGTGGATCATATCACCCCCATGGGCGAGCGTTACACGGAGCTGCCGAGCGCTTATGAAGGCAACTACGCCTTTATTTGGGATTATCAGTGCCGCAGCATATGCCACCCGCGCCACCACTCAATCGTAGGTTACGATCCTGAAACGGGCGAGGAGCAAATCCCCTGGCTGGAATCCTCAATTTATGATGCGTGGCAGGCAAGCGGCGTAACTCAATGGACTGAGTTTATTAAAATGTGGCCTGAGTTTGATGAGCAATCCCGCAACAAAACCCCCGCGCTAGCGCTCACAAAGGCGGGCCTTGTGGGGCTTGATGGCCGCTACCTTAACAACGCGCCCCAATGCACAGGCTGGATGGATTTGACCGAGCATGGCGGATCAGGCTCTTTCTATATTCTGTGGAGCGGGATTTATAAGCTCACCACCGCCGCCGCCATACCATACTACACAGGGCAGTATGCCCCCAGCGAGGCCAATGATTATTCCGAGCGCGGCTTTGGCATTGTGACAATCGGCGCAGGGCTGGAGGATTTTACGCGCCCTGCCGTTGAAACTGAAGAAAAGCTTGGCGAGGCAATCACCCAGAGCATGAGTCAAACCTCCACCCAGCTTATTGCCACGGTTATCGTAATCGTCATATTCGTTGTGATGATTGCAATCTGGATAGCATCGTCGCTTTCAAGCAACATAAATGAGCTTATCGCGGGCATTTCACGCTTCCGCGCGGGCGAGCGGCAGTTCCGCTTTATGGCGCCGGGCAAGGATGAATTCAGCACGCTTGCAAACTCATTTGACGACATGGCGGAAAGCATAGTCAGCAGCGTTAAAAATCCGCTTTCGATTACGGATAAAAACCGTAAGGTCATTTACATGAATGAGGAGGGGCTGGAGTTCTGCAAGATGAGCCTTGACGAAATCGTCGGCACAGCCTATAAGGACAGCAGCATTTATCCCGGCAACTCAAAGTACGATCCTATACTGGCGCTGGAAAATAACATGGAGGCCGAAATCTTCTTTGAAGAAGGCAGCAAGCGCTATCTTAAGGGCAGCGCGCGCCACTTCATAAATAAGGAAGGCGAAAAGATCGGCTACATTATCGAAACCATGGATATGACGGACATGGTGCTTGAGCAGATTCGCATTGAGGGGCAAAAATCGCTACTGGATAAAATATTCTCCGCCTCGCCGGACTTGATCTGGTATGTGGATACGGATGGCGAATTCCTTGCGGTCAACCCGCGCTTTGCGGCTGTTATTGGCTTATCGCCGGAAGAGTTTGTGGGCAAAACCGTGCACGATCTTTTCCCGCGTGATTTTGCAGAGAGCTTCCGCAAGCTGGATATGGATTCGATCAGCTCATTCAGGCCGCTATACACAGAGGAGCGCGTTGAGTTTGCTGATGGCCACACCGAAACGCTCGATGTTGTGCGCACACCGATTTACGATCAAACGACAGGCACGCTCGTCGGCCTTTTGGGCTTTGCCAGCAATGTGACTGCGCGTGTTGAAATTGAAAGCAAGCTAAGAAGTACTCAGCTTGATCTTGAGCAGGCGGTGGATGAAGCAAACAAGGCAAACGAGCACAAGGGCGAATTCCTCGCGAGGATGAGCCATGAAATCCGCACGCCTATGAATGCGATTATCGGCATAACAAGCATAGTGCAAAAGAAGCTGGAGGATGTTGCGCCCAACGAGCAGACGGATGAAATTAAATCCCGCGTGCAGCAGATCGAAGCCTCCTCGCAGCATTTGCTGGGCCTGTTGAACGACATATTGGATATTTCCAAGATAGAAGCGGGCAAAATCGAGCTGACGGATGAACCAACCGAAATCCACAAGCTTGCAAACACCGTTGCAGCCATGATTAAGCCGCGCTGCGATGAAAAGGGCATAGTGTTCCAAACAAGCTTTGATACATTCAGCCCATCCACATTTATGTGCGATTCGCTAAGGCTGCGGCAGGTGCTCATCAACCTTTTAGGCAATGCCGTTAAGTTCACACCTGAGCTTGGCTATATCGAGTTTTGCATGGAGCACACGGCGCAGGAGGATGACCGCACGATGATCACCTTCCGCGTTCGTGACACGGGCATTGGCATTTCAGCGGAAGCGCAGGCTGCGATATTCCAGCCGTTTGAGCAGGGCGGCAGCGGGGTCTCCAAAAAGTATGGCGGCACGGGGCTTGGGCTTGCAATCAGCAGGCGCATTGTGCAGCTGTTTGGCGGGGATATAGAGCTTATAAGCGAGCCGGGCGAGGGCAGCGAGTTCTCATTTAGCATCTGGCTTCACGAAACGGAAGATGTGCTGCCAGAAGAGGTGCGCATCGCCGATGCAACAAGCCAGTTTGCAGGCAAAAAAATGCTGCTGGTGGACGATGTGCAGATCAACCGCATGATCGTCGCCTCCATGCTTGAAAACACCGGCATGGAAATAGACGAGGCGGATGACGGCCTAAGCGCCTTGCAGACATTCAAGGATTCGCCCGAGGGCACTTACGACATTATTTTGATGGACGTGCAAATGCCCAATATGGATGGTTACGAGGCATCCGCAGCAATCCGCGCGCTTGAGCGCGAGGATGCAAAAACAGTGCCCATCGTTGCGCTGACAGCCAACGCCTTTAAGGAGGATATGGATAAGGCGCTTGGCCACGGCATGAATGCGCATGTCGCAAAGCCTGTTGAAACGGATGTGCTGCTGGAGGTATTATTCCGGTATCTAAGGGAAAAGGAATAGAAAATAGAGCATAACAACAAGCCCCCGTCTCAAGTAGTGAGACGGGGGCTTTCTTTCTTAATGTGTTGCTGTTTTTTGACGCATGATGCCGCCCTATTGCCTTGCGAACACCTTTGTGTCTATCCAAGTTGTGATAGTTAGCGTGTTACCATCCACAGTAAATTCATATGTGTCTTCCGTTTCATCCGGTGTGCCGGGGTGAATAACAATGTTGAAGCTGTTCCCGTCAATTTTATAGTTAAATGGCCTTGCATCCCCAAATATGGTGTATATGCCCGTGCCATCCGCCCTGAATTCATACACATAATCCTTGTTTGTCGTGCCACCCGCGCCATCGCCCTCACTAAGCCATGTTCCCACAAGGGGGCCGCCGGAGGTTTCGCCGCCGCTTGTGCTGCCGGAGGCCGGGCTTGGATCAATGCCGCTCAAAAACTCCTCCATTGTGGGCATTGCACCCGTATACCTTGCAAGATACCAATCGTAGTAGCCGGGCGGTTGATCTTCCGCTGCAACATCATCCCACCGCATACCCCATGGGCGCAGCCAGATTTCATACATAAAACCGCCGTAATCGCTGCCCCGCGAATCTTCAAACGTACCATCGATTATTATCAAATGCTCATAGCTTTGTGTGTTTGTGCCGGGGTCGATTATCCAATCCGCATGGCCGATTTCTTCTGCGTTAAAATAGCCGTGCTCGCTCATGGCCACACCCGCGCTGCCCACGCCATACTCGGTGATCTGCACGCTGACATCGCCAAGCACGCCGCCATCATCCCAAAGATAAATGCGGCCAAGGCCCGAGGCATCGCTGCTTATCGTTGCAAAACAATCCCAATATCCATCTTCGAGCTCCTCCCACACGCCATCCGCCGTGGGCAGGTATATATAACCATACCACTCGCCATTCCACCACTGCTGCAGCGCATTTAAGTTACCCGCATCAACCGTTGCAACCGGCGCTTTTGCCGGTGGCGCGCCCTCGCTCCGCTTAAAAACCAGCTTCAATTCCTCATCGCCAAGCTCGATGCTCAGCAAATCCTTCTCAAGGGTATATAGGCTGACGACATCCTCTCCGCCCTCCTTATATTGCAGCTTGCCGGGTATCCATGTGGCTTCGGTCTGCGAATCCGTGCTGATAAGCGCCGTACCATCCTCATTTAGCAAAAGATAGTAGTCGATGCCCAATTCCTTGAGTACATCCGCGCCGAAGGTTTCACCCTCCTCAATGATGGCATCGATCACATAATAACCGGCATCCCCGGGCGCAGCGGATTTTGCGGATGCAGGCGCAGCGCCTGAATAGCCGCCTTCCTTTTCAAATGTTATATCCATGCCCATGCCTAAAAGATTTTTAAGTGTCAGCTTGCCGTCCTTTACCGTGCCGGTCATGCTGGCGTCGCTGGCCGTAAAGGCTATCGCTTCACCGTCGTATTCCCATTTGCCGCGGCCCTTCTCGCCATCCACATCAATCGTGAACTTACCGTTGGCGCTCAGCTCCAGCGTTACGCCGCCTGCAAACAGCTCCGCAACATTCATTTCCAGGCCCAGCATGGTGGCGGAAATTCCTTTCCATGTGCCCACGTTGGGGTCATCGCTTTTGCCGCCGCCACCGCAGGCCACAAGGCCTAAGAGCAAAGCAAGCGCCAGCAATAGAGCAAAAAATCTTTTCATCGTATCCTCCTCACAAAACCAAAGTGCTATTGCGCAACCGCACCGCCGCAGTATTCGCAGCAGCCGCTTGCGTCAGGTGTGGTTGTCGCGCCGCATAGATGGCATGTTTGGGCAAGCCTTGGCGCGTTGGCGGCAACTATGCTATCCCGC
>JAJDHH010000066.1 GCA_030266105.1 Eubacteriales bacterium OttesenSCG-928-K08 | reverse complement strand
CCTGCGCAAATGGAATAACATCCGGGTTTTCGTTTTGCCATCTGTTCGAGGATGTAACGATAAAAACCTCAGCATCCTCATCGAGCATCACCTTCGTCCTGCCGCCAAATGTTCTTGTAACATTAAACTTGGCGACATCCGCCTTGTTGGCCTCACGATAGGCCAGGTGCTCCTTAATTTCGCTCAGCGTGGTTTTGCGCCTATCGGTAGTGAAGGGCGAAAGCAAGGCCGCGCAGTTTTTGCACATATTGCCGTCCTCCAGCTTGCGGTTGCCAAGCAGGCCGATCTTCTCCCCACAGATATCGCAATATTTTTTATCAAACAGCCCCATAATCACAGCTCCTTTCCTTTTTCGGGCAAAGTTATATGAACGGTGCGTTATAACATGGATAACAGTTTCGATATCGTATAATCGAGCGTTGTGTCATAAAACACAAAGTCGTCGATTTTTCCATCCTTTTTTGCCCGCACAACCTCCAGCACGCCAGATTCATTTTGCTCCGGGCACATCAAAAACAGCTTGCACGAAGGGGCGCTATTGCGCAGCAGCTCACATAAGCTAATGCAATGCGCCGCATCATAGCCGCTTGTTTCTCCAATTTCGATGAGGGCGGCGCTGGCGTTGTTCTCAAGAACAACAAAGCTGGCAAGCGAATAATCGGCCTCATGGATGATAGGGCCTGCAAAATTTTCCATCAGCCCCTTTATAAAAGCCTGTGCAACCGGCTTGCGCCGCATTATCAGCACGATTGTCTGCATATGTTTTTCCCTAGAACTCCACCAAAATGCTTTCAAGCACCTGCTGATAAAGCGCATCATCCGGGCCTGCGCCCATGCTCACAGCACTCAGGCCGCCACCGCCATCCAGCTGGTGGGCGACATTATATGTGTTATAGTCGCTGTTAAACAGGCCTTCCCATTTCTTGCCGCCCAGCTCAAACGAAATATCCTCGCCGCTGCCGCCAGTTAATGTTGCGGTGGGGGCATAACCAAGCCTGATGTAGGGCTTTGAATAATCGCCGGGCGTTTGTGATTCGCTAAAGAACAGGTATTCCCCATCGGAATGGTCGTGCCAGCCCGCGGGGCATATTGCGCTAAGGGTTCCTTTTTCCGTATCCTCGTTGGAGATTTCCAGGCTCGCCCTTGCGCCTTCATCCGCCAGCTTTGCTTCACCTGCACTGTTTGCCGGATCGTCCACCGCGCCTTGCGCGGGTTCCCTGGCGGGCGGCGTAGCGTTGCCGGATGATTGCTGGCCGCTGTTTCCGCACCCGGAAAGGATGGAAATGCTAAGAATAGTTACCAGCAGAAAAACGATGAGCATTTTCATTTTCTTTTCCCTCCCAAATCGTATTTGCGCCTTTTAACATCTTAATTATAGAGCGGATTTTTCCCTCCAACCCTACCCGCAACGGGTAGTTTTACGCCAGCAGCACAAAAAACTATCCGCTGCGGGTAGGGCAGGGTGGCATAGCTGGCATTACAATATTATTAGGTAACCGATGGTTTTAAGGAGCAGAACGAAATGGAGGAAGAAAATGAAAAAGAAAATCGCAATTTTGCTGGCGATATGCCTGATGCTTACGCCTGCACTCATTGGCTGCGGCAGCAAGCCGGTCTCAACTACGGATACCCCCATAAATGACCCCGCAACACAGAAAAGCGCGGAGCCTGAAATTGCCGCAACCCCCGAGCCCACGCCTGTGCCGCCAAACCCCTCTTTTTCCGTTGCCAATATGGATGTTTCCATAGGCGGGGCGGAGTGGGTGACATTTTCGGATGAAGTGGCGCTGTGCATTTATCTGGATTACACAAACACCACCGGCATGATTATTCAACCATCCAACGAGCTTTCCTTTAGCGCAACACAAAACGGGGAAGAGCTGGAGGTGCCGCGGCGGGGGGATACGAAGGAGCAGCGCGCGCTCATGGAACACCAGCACCGCCGTTTGTTCCCGGGCGCAGTAAACCGCGCAGCGGTTTATTGCCTTGCTGCGGATGATGTAACCGAGATTGTGATTACATTTGAGGACAGAAATGAGGACATTAAAAAAGAGGTGACGCTCGACCCCGCCAACATGTGGGAAATTAAGCCGCCAAAGGATAACCCGCCCGCTGCGGAGCTTGCCAGCATTGAGGGCTTCAGCGGAAGCAAGGCCCATTTTGACAGCAGCTTTTCCACATTATCCGAGGGTGACCTTGAAATTCTCCGCCACGAGTTTGTTGAGTTTGAGGGCGCAAAGTATGTGGTGGTTTATTTCAACATTGAGGTTACCGGCAACATGGAAGAAGGCGAGACAAAAGACCCCTATCTTATGACAAACTGCTTCGCCTTCCAGGATGGAATGCAGCTTGGTTCATCAACCACGCAGGATGACCGGATGAGCTATGGCATAAATGTATACACGATATACGATCAAATCCCTGAGGTGGCCGCGCACATGCAGAACATAGGGCCAAATGAGCCGACTGTTTCGGCAATCATCTATCGTTTAATTTCGGATTCCGATGTGAGTGTGGCCGCTGCCTTCAACTGCTCGGATTTCACAAAAGGCGGGGCTTTTATTGGCGACACATTCCCCGTGGAATAAAATCAATACAAGGGATTTATCCAGCCGTTGGAGATCATGTAAAACGCCAGCTCCACCGCCTTTGAAAAGCCCGTTTTTGCCAGCATATTTGCCTTATGGTATTTTACGGTGTTCTCGCTGATAAAAAGCTCCTCCGCAATTTCCTTGCTGGTCAGGTGCTTGCACATTAGCCGCAGCACCTCCATCTCACGCTCGGTCAGCGGCGCCTCGCCCATGGGCATCGGTATGGTTTTTGCTGTTGGCCAATAGGTTTCGCCCTGCATAACGCCACGGGCCGCCTGAATAAAAAAATCAAGACTTTTGCTTTTGAAAACAAAAGCATTGGCCCCGGACTCCTTCGCCCGTGGCGCATAGGTGATTTCATCAAATCCGGACATGACGATGATTTTCATGTCCGGATATTCTTTGCGCAGCGCCTTGGTTGCTTCCAACCCCGATGCTCCACCTTCCGTGCAAACATCCATCAGCACAAGATCGGGCCGCAGCCTTTGGCAGTATATCTGCGCATGAGCGGCGGTGGGCAGCTTGCCAACCACGCAAAAATCGCATGAGCCTTCCAGCGCGTAGGATAACGAATCGCACATCGATTCGTGATCGTCCACAATCAGCACTTTATACATACATTTCACCTCCGGGCAAATCAACCGCCAAAACAAACTGGGGATGAGTGATCACATCAACCGTGCCGCCATGCGGCTCCACCTTATTTCGCATTCCGCCAATGCCGCCACCCTCGCTAATCGGCCCTGTTGGCAGCCGCCCGTCATTTGTTATCACAAGCTTATGGCCGCCAGATGTGTGCTCCATGCTCACGGTTATATTTGTGGCAAAACCATGCCGCACGGCATTTGTTACGCTCTCGCGAATAATATCCACAAATAGGCGGCCTTTTGTTTCCTCCTCCGGCAATGCCCCGTCAATTAATATCGTAACGCCGATGGATAAAAACGCCTGTTTAAGGCCAACAAGCTCATCCAAAGGCCTGGGGGCGCGCTGCCCGGTTTTTAAATCATCCATTAGCCCCTGCGACAATGCCTGCAGCACATCATAACCCAATGTTTCCTCGCTACGGATTGTGCGCAGCAGCAGTGTTAACCGTTGCCCTAAAATATCGTGCGCACGCATTTTTGCCTTTTGTGTTTCCCGCTGGCGGCTGAGGTTTTGCAGGTTGGCGATTGTTTTGTTAAGCTCATCGCTCCTTTGCTTGAGCAAATCCTCCTGAAGCTGCAAGCGGGCCGTTAAATCCCACCGCTGGGTGATATCGGATGCGGTGAGCTGAACATATGTTTTGCCTTTTATGTTCAAGTCGCTCTTTGTGAACATCCATGCTGTTCCATCATCCAGCAGGCACACAAGCTGCCCTTCAAGCTCAGCGATCCTGCAGCCGGGCTGAACATCCCCGTTGGAAAGCTGCTCATAAAAAACCCAGCCATTGCGGCGCACCCCGCCGGATATGCTTAGCATAAGCCTTTGCATTTGCCTGTTGTGCAGCAGAATAAAACCATCCGTTTCGCCAAACAGCACGCCGGAATGCAGCGTATCGATCGCGTTTTTGACAGAAAGCACCGAAAGGCTAGTTCTAATTTCGCGGGTTCGCAGCAAACAAATGTGAACGCCGCGAAGCAGCCAGAAAAACATCACAGCCACATAGATGAAGGCAAAGGCATTGCCTAAAATGCTTTCCATTACAGGGAGCGTCAGGCCGGATGCAATTATCATGCTCAACGGCCACGGCTGCTTGCCAACCACCATAACGGCTATTGCCAGCAGCGCCGTTAAAATAAAAGCGACATAACGCAAAAGTATGGCTTCTGTGGGTGCAATCAAGCTCAGCTCATAATCAAGAAGCATCTGCCCATGCAGCAACGTGCAGACAAAAATTTGGAACAATGCGCAAAGCTCAAGCAGGTTTTCAAGCTTTCTGATGCGGCTGCGCGGGTGCCTATAGTGGCTGAGCACAAGAGCCAGCGCCTGGGCAACCACACAAAAAGTTAGCAGCAAGGTTATCATCCCTCGCACGATTTCCGGCCATGCTAGCATTTTAGCCATCCGCTTCACCTCCTTTGGGGAAGGAGAGGCTGATGCCAATTGCGCCATCAAGATCTTTCATGGCAAATGTGCCACCCGCTGCGAGTATGGCTGCGTTTAGCTTAGCGCTCACCACAAATGTCCGAATGTTTTTTGAAGGGAGCAGGCGCATGGTGATAAAATCCGCCTCCGGCCCCAGGTGAACAAGCATGTGGCGGCATTTTTTCTGCACTGCCCACTCAAGCGCCGCATGGAAAAAATCATAAAATAGCGTTGCAAGGCTCATGGATATTTGCGCGGTAATTTCACTTGTGACAAGCACCTTGGCTTCGCCATACCCGGCGATCTCGGCCAGCTCATCAATATAAACCGTCAATTCATCGGCCGGGAAGGTTTCTGTTTCCTGCCGGCGGAAAAACAGATTACACCGGCGCTTGATGTAGCACAGCAGCAGCGCAACACTGATCATTTCTTTTTGCTCATCGTTTGCATATTGCAATTGCTCTATCATGCCCGCAAGCCGGGTGGTGGGTTCGGCGATTTCAGCATCCAGCTGCTCCATCAGCTGCGTTTTGGCTTTTTCTTCATCGAGCGCCCGCCTTATTTTTTCCTCTTCGGCAAGCACAGCATTAGCCGCAGCAAGCTTATGCACCGATTCTTCGATCTGCTTGTGCAAATGGTTCAGCGCGCTTATATCCTCCTGCCAAAGCGCTATGCCGCCGATTATGGGGCTGGCGAAAAGCAATGTGTTTTCGTCCTTTTCCAGCGGCAGGGGGCGGGCTAAAAGGGCGCGCTCCAGCAACTGCTTATCGGCCTTTATGGCAGGCGCGGATGCGAGCGCAAGCTGACCTGCATTATCATAAATCTGCATGCTGAGTGGCGAGTGGGTAAAAAGCGCTTTGTATTTTGAGTTCACTGGTATAAGGCGGGTGCTAAAGCATGCCTCCACAAAAAGCAATGTGAACAGGCCGACAACCATTGTAAAATCGCTATCCCACGCGATGGGTATCCTCAAAATATAGCCGCAGGCATATAGTGCGAGCAACACGCAAAATGCCAATGGAAACAAAAAGCCCTTTTTGCGCGGATTGCGCCCGCTTTTTATCACCATCATCACAAGTGCGGCGATAAGCGGAATGCCGCAGGCCGCCAGCACGACATAATAGCCAATGCCATAACTATAATCTTTTGACCAGCCGGGGTTTGACAGATCAAGCCTAAAAACAAGGCCATGCCAATCGTTTGTGAACACAAGCGCAACAAGCGCGGCGTTGATGGCGGAAAGAATGCGCAGCCAGCCCGGAAATTCAAGCTTATCGTCCTGCTTATCTATAGCCCAAGCAAGCCACAAAAGCACAAGCGGCAACGAAAGCTGGAACAAATAAAAAGCATACCACAGTAGCCTGTTAAAAAGGTCGGATTCTATGAGCTGATATTTTATCAGCCGCACAACAATCCAGCCCAGCAAAATTGCGCCCGTTAACAGGGCCGCACGCCGCACGCCCTTTTGCATGGCGCGCTGAATGAACGATGCCGTCCAGATTATAACGAGTATTATATAGAGCATCACAAAGTACTGATGCTCGCGCTGATCCGCGGAGGAATACATTCTGGTGTGAAAAACGCCCCTGCGCAAAACGCGGGTGATATCCTGAAAAACGGTATTAAAATGCGAATAGTTTTTGATGGGCGCGGCGTTTTTGTAGGCCAAGGCATCGGGGTAGAGCGCCTCATCACACTGGCCGTTTTGCAGCCTTTGCCCCGCGGCCAGAAGCGCCAAATCAACATCACCTGCGAAAGATATTTCTGTGTTGGATAAAAGTCCCATCG
>JAJDHH010000065.1 GCA_030266105.1 Eubacteriales bacterium OttesenSCG-928-K08 | reverse complement strand
GCGGATGTTAGCTGGTCGTTCAAAACTGTGCTTGAAAAACCCGTACTGGTAAGTGTTCAGCCTGAAGAAGATGCCCTGAATGTGCCTGCCAACACCGATGTTGTGCTGACGTTTAACAAAGCTATGGATATAACCTCGGGGAGTGTGAGCGCAAACGACACGCCGCTACCGGCGGGCACATGGTCAGATGGAAATAAAGTTTATACTATCGCCTCACCCGAGTTTGCATATGAAACGTTCTATGTCATTGAAGCAAACGGCTTTATGGATACGGATGGGCTGGCGGCCGAACCTATGACTTGGAGGATCATAACCAAGCCGATTAAAGATAAGGAAGTAAAGGCATCTTTTAATTTTGCTGAGAAGACAGACATTGGCGTGGGTGTTATAGGTTTGGATGTAATCTTTGATAAATCTATGGATCCCACCAAGGGACGGTTGAGCGCAAACGGCATGCAGCTCCCGGCGGGCACATGGTCAAATGGGAACACAACTTATACTGTGAGCTCACCCTGGCTTGAGTATGACACGAACTATGTCATTATAGCAAGCGGGTTTGTTGATGCGGATGGAGTGCCGCTCGGAGATGTGACTAGGTCGCTCACATCCCCGAAGGGGCCGATTATCCCCGGCCCTTCCAATAAACCCGATTCAGACAAAACAGTGTTTGAGCTGCGTACGTTGTTGCATGCGAAAACGGGCGTTACCGCTACAGGACAGATCAGCACATCTACACAGTTAATTGTGGCGACAGGGAGCGCTGCACTGCACGAGGCAGGCTGCTGCACGGCCTGCGATGCAATCCGCATGCGCAACCCGGTTGTGTGCTATAACATTTCAATACCGGGCGGTTATCGGGGTGAAATATCGCTGTACATTCCCATACCGGTGGATGCGCAGAGCGCACTCTCCTATTCGGTGCTGCACTGCAACAAAGGAGTGCTTGAAGAGCATCCGGGTGAATATCTCGATGGTGGTGTGACCAGCGTGTGGAAGAAACTTTCACCCTTTGCAGTGGTAGCGGATGGACCGTTTGTGCCTGACAAAACCGTTGTTGATCCGCCCAAAACGGGCAATCAACCAAGCGGGTGGTTAGGCGTTGCGCTGCTGCTGTTAGGCATGGCTGGGTTTGCGCTGCTTAGGCGCAAAAGCAAAGCGGGCAGATAATTGCACGGTGGGAGAAATAGAATAATAATTATCTACCCGACTTATGGTTTGAACTTCACGAAATAGAGATTGCAAGAATCCCCCTAACGTAGGATACTAACACTACGGCAGGGGGAATTCTTATGTCGGAAAAAGGTCAGAAAACATATTACCATAGGAGAAATATGAAAACATACGTTATTAAGGAATATGATGTGCCAACTCTCGAAGGAGTAGCGGTGCTCGACTTGTCGCAAACCGAATTAAAGCATTGATTAAGTTGTTGGTCGTGCAAAGCGAGGGAAACAAAAATTCACCCGCTATGAGGGTGAGAGAAAAAATATTCCGATAAAAGGAAGTTCTCCTTTGGCAAGCAATGCAAAGTGTGTACAACTTTGCATTGCTTGCCGCTCTTGTTGGTCATCTCTTATGATGCAGCCATTAAAGCCAGCGCGCAATCAGCAAGTACAGATTTTCCTCTACTCCACGTTTCTCCAGAGGAATGGTGTAATAATCATCATTCGTTTGGCTATCGGCAAATGCCGTCATATCAAATTCATACTGCTTGTAAAAACTCGACAGTCCCCTAAGGAGATCTATCGGCGCATCACTGGTATCCACGATAAAATTCGGGGATTGAAAAATCACACGGCCGATGGGTATGCCCTGCTCTTGCAGTGGATGCAGTGCTTCATGTAAGGCGCGCACATCAATCACCAGACTGCCATCGACTATTTCAAATGTTTGTTGCAACTGGATATGCTCAGGGGATTGTTCCAAATCCGTTGTGCAGACTTCCACAATCTCACCGTTTGCGGAAACCTGCGGCACGGTGAGCAGCTCGATGGCTCTTGTCTGGATTGTGTCATCAAACAGCGGATCATACTGTTCAACACAAACTTCAAACTGCGTGTTGTATTCCTCGCTTAAAATCAGCCATGGGGCGGGTTGCCAATAGGAATATACCATTGCAATCAGCGGCAAGAGGGCAAGCCCGATTGCCCAAGCGGCAGCCTTGTGGGGTTCGGGCTTATATCGGAACAATCCTTCCAAACGATATTTCAGCGTGTGGTAGGAATCGGAAAAGGCAATCCCGCGCACTGCGCTGCTGTGGGAGCATTCCTTCAGCAGCAAATCGCCATATACGTTTGGACTGGACGCATCCAGCCCTATCACCCGATTGTCGCACAGCAGTTCGGTATCCCGTCGAAAAGGCTGGTTCAGGGGCCGCAATATCCAGAGAAAACACTCGGCAAGGCTGATAAAAAACGCCTTGGCTGTGTCATGATTTTTAATATGTACCATCTCATGAAGCAGCAGTGTATAAAGCTCCTGCGCCGAATAGCGGCTATCATAGTCCTTTGGCAGAAGAATTGACGTTGTAAAAACACCATAGGACACTGGAGATGTCACAAAATCTGCGACCAGTATTCGCAATCTTTTTGTTTTGAGCCCAACGGCGCGCTTCGCTTTTTCCTGCAAGTGGCCGCTATCGCAGAATGCAGGCAGATGCCGAATTGCGCGATTTATTTTTTGTGTCAACGCGATTTGTGAAACCAGTTGGATGACTACAACAGCCGACCATGCCAAGAGCAGCGTCTTGCTAATAATTTGCCACCTCATGCCAGAGCTTAGGCAGGCATAAAGCGCTACCTTCACCGGCATATTCCAGCTAGCGCTCGCAAGGGGCAGACTGAGCAGCAAGGCGTACCAACTAAAATAGTTTGCTCTTGCAGACATCCGTTTCGACAGAGCTGCTTTGACACAGAATAGGGCGCCATATATCAGCGCGCCATAGAGGCAAATCAGGATTGACTGCACCATTAAAGCGAGAAGAAAAAACAAGATTGGATTGCTCGTGCGCAGTAGTTGATCAAAGAAATCATTCATCGGCTTCGGCCTTCTTCCGCTCTAATAAGTCCTTTAAATGGTCGATTTCTTCATTGGATAGATCGGTACTGTCCACAAAAGTGGCAAACAGGCGCTCCACATTATCCTGATGGTATTGCGTCAGGAATTGTTTGCTCGCGTTCTTTACGCATTCCTCCTCGCTGACAAGGGGGGAATAATAATAGAGCTTTGCGTTTTTTTCATCTATGGTAAAGTCGACGGCCTCTTTTGCAATTAGCCTGCGTAGCAGAGTTTTTATAGTGGTTGCAGCCAGCCTTTGCTCCGACTGAACATTTTTCACAAGCTCCGCGATGGTAAGCGGTGATTTCTTCCACAGCTGCTTCATCACCGTCCATTCGCTCTGTGTAATATGCGGCAAATCGCCCATAACGGTACCCTCCCTGAAAGCAGTTTGACACCTATACTATAACACGAACATGCTGCAAAACAAAAACAATTGTAGTTGATGCTGTGAGAAAATTGTGGTAAAATAACAAAAACATATGTAGTCGTTTATGGAGGATGTATGACTATTCCAGAGACAAAAATATATCCCCGCACAGGAGACCGCGAGACCATATACCTAAACAGCGTTATCAGCAACCCCAACATCAGCGTTGGCGAATATACAATTTACAACGATTTTGCGCATGACCCCACGCAATTTGAGAAAAACAACGTGCTCTACCATTATCCGATTAACGGGGATAAGCTCATCATCGGGAAGTTTTGCTCCATCGCCTGCGGTGCAAAGTTCATTTTCACCAGCGCTAATCATACGCTAGACTCCCTCTCGACCTATACCTTCCCTCTCTTTTATGAGGGGTGGGATTTGGACAAAAAGGATGTTGCCTCCGCGTGGGACAACAAGGGGGACATTGTCATCGGCAATGATGTGTGGATTGGATATGAAGCTGTGATTTTGTCCGGCGTTCATATTGGGGATGGCGCAATCATCGGCGCACGGGCGGTTGTGACAAAGGATGTGCCGCCCTATACCATCGTCGGTGGTGTCCCGGCAAAGGAAATCCGCAAACGCTTTGATGAGCGCACGGTAAGTAAGCTGCTCGAAGCAAAATGGTGGGATTGGCCACCCCAAAAGATTCAGCAGGCATTGCCGTTCATTCAAAGTGGGGATATCAGTAAATTATTCGATGAGGAGAACCAATTATGAGTCAGAATTTAATTTGTCAAAGTTGCAGTATGGAGGTTAAAGAGGAAAGTCACATTGGAACCAACCTCGATGGCAGCAAAAATCTGGATTATTGCGTGTTTTGCTATAAGGACGGCGCGTTCCTTCAAGATGTCAGCATGGAGGAGTTTATTGAAAGCAGTCTGCAATTTGCCGCAGAGATTGGCATGAGTAGGGAGAAAATGCGGGCATACTGCAAAACGACCTTGCCGACACTGAAAAGATGGCATTGCACCTGCACGCAAGCGTGTGCAAGCGGCTACAATCCAGACTGCACTTGCACCTCCAGTGAGTGTCATTGCAGAGAAAGTGATGGATAATAGGTTGCGCTCCAATGGCAGCTTAATTGCTATTGATGACCTTGAGCTGGGGGAATATGAAGAAGCTATAACATCAGGAAACCGCGAAGTCACTTTTCGTGTTATTGCCGAATAGCACAAAAAATATAGTCACATTGGAGGCAATATTATGTTTACAGAAAAAAATAAAGTTTTGGCCGATGCACCTATGATTCTAAATAAAGCGGGGCAACCTTGGGAGGTTAAGGTTGAAGACGATTCTATTGTTGCGAACTGGAAATGGCAGGATGCAGCTTTTGCAGTGACCCATGCGACAAAGGATTTTACATTTATCGTAACCTTGAATGACAAGGGCAAATGGAAAGAGAGTGAACTGCTTGGGGAAACATCCCGGCAGGGAAAAAGCATGACCCTCGGTAAAACATCGCAAAAATCGATTGAGTTCAGTATCGGCAAGAAAAAGGATAGCGAAAAGGTTGGGATAAATGAAATCTCGTCCATGGACACAGGAACTATTAAGCGTGCTGTTCGAGATTATCTGACGAGCCGCGGATGGAAAAAGGCGGGGCTGTTTGATAAGCTTTAATGAGTGCTGCTTCTTAAGCAACAGACTGACGAAAGAGTGAAGATAATGGAAATAAATAATTTTATGATAGGAAATATACCCTCTGTCCTATGGGGGCCTGTATCTGATAACCTATTGATTGCCGTACATGGCAACCAGTCCAACAAAACAGATGTCGTCATTGAAATTGTTGCAGGTATTGCTGTGGAAAAGGGGTATCGGGTTTTAAGTTTTGATTTGCCGGAGCATGGCGACAGAAAAGAGGAATCCCGCCTTTGTGATGCTCAGAACTGCGCACACGATTTGGCACAAATAATGAAATATGCCCGTACCCTATCTGACGAAATCAGTGTGTTCGGGTGTAGCATTGGCGCATATTTCAGTATGTTGGCTTATCAAAACGAACCAATAAAAAGGGCACTGTTTCTATCGCCAATCGTTGATATGAAGCACCTAATCGAAAACATGATGAAGTGGTTCAATGTGAGCAAGGAGCAGTTGGAGAAAGAACAGGAAGTGACCACGCCTATTAACACACTCTACTGGCATTATTATCAATATGTGCTGCGGCATCCGGTGAAATGGGATAAGCCAACTGCTTTGCTTTACGGTGCAAAAGACGAGTTAAGTGAATACGAAACGGTCAGCGCCTTCGCCGAACGCTGCAATGCAAATATGACTGTTTTAGATGATAGCGAACATTTCTTTCATACGGAGCGGCAACTTGATTTTTTACGAAACTGGCTACATGAGAACATATAAGCATAATGCGGACGAACAAAAGGCGGCGAAAAAGTTGAAAGACATTTATGACAAGTTTGCGTTTGATTATGACGAATTTGGCCCCATTGCAGATTACTTAGGCGCTGAACAAGATTTCTTTGATAGTCTGCTTACAAAAGCCAATGTAAAAACCATTCTGGATTGTGCTTGCGGAACAGGCCAACATCTGTATATGCTATCCAAGCTCGGGTATCAAGTTCGTGGTTCGGATTATTCTGAGTCCATGCTGCAGATGGCAAAGAAAAATCTGTCGGAGCACAAAATGAATATTCCCCTGCATCAATGTGATTTTCGATATTTGGAGCAGGCGTTTGAAAACAGCTTTGATTCCATTGTTTGCCTGACCACATCGCTGCCGCATTTGCATACCGATGAAGATTTGCTAATTGCCTTACGCTCTATGAGAAACAGACTGAATGAAAACGGTCTGCTAGTCCTGACGCAAGGCACGACCCACTACACACTATCACTTCCCGCGGTTGAAGTTGTGGTAAATCGAGAGGATTTCTCCCGTATTTTTGTGAAGGAGCATGATGAGCGGTTTCAAACCATTCAAGTTTTAGACCTGTATCACAACCAGGGGCGGTTAGAAAATAATCAGTACGATATTGTTTACCGAATATTGCTGGATGATGATTACCGTAAGTTATTGTCAGAAGCAGGTTTTGTAAACATTAAAATCTATGGCGATTATGACTTTACGCCTTATAATAAAGACAGCAAGCGGCTGATTGTCGTTGCAGAAGGCTCATAATTTAATTCTCTTTATAAGCTTTAAGTTGATAAATTCTAATTGTGGCAGATAGCGCAGAAAACCCGATTTTAGTGTATAGACCGACAGCAAAATAAAGATACAGCGCCCTAAGAATATGTTATCG
>JAJDHH010000064.1 GCA_030266105.1 Eubacteriales bacterium OttesenSCG-928-K08 | reverse complement strand
GGGGCGAACAATGTTCGCCCACGGGCTCCGGCACATACGGGCGAACATTGTTCGCCCCTACGCAAGCCCTTTAGGCAGATACTTTTTCCCCGTGAAATATATTATGTTTCCGGGCATTGACTCCAATACAAATGCGGGTTACAATAAAACTCATCAAATTGTATACAGGAATACACGCATACAAGAATACGTATTTGGAGGTGCAGCATGAGCAAAATAGTATACGACGACCATTCTAACCTGTTGCGGGAGGATTATTATAAATACACCGTACAAAACGTTGAGGAGCCTAATCTTTTTACGGAAATTTTCCAGTACGATCAGATTCCCAAGGTCGCATTTAACTACCGCACCGTGCCTATGAAAATGCCGGATGATATCTGGATCACCGACACAACATTTCGGGATGGCCAGCAATCCCGCGCGCCCTTTAGCGCGGCGCAGATATTGCGCATTTACGATATGCTGCACGAGCTTGGCGGCCCGCACGGCATTATCCGCCAGAGCGAATTTTTTGTTTACAGCAAGCAGGATAGGCAGGCGCTGGAGCTTTGCCTGCAGCGCGGCTATAAATTCCCCGAAATCACAACTTGGATCAGAGCCACAGAAAACGATTTTGATCTTGTGAAGGAAATTGGCGTGCAGGAAACCGGCATACTCGTCTCCTGCTCGGATTACCATATATTTAAAAAGATGGGCAAAACACGCGAGCAGGCCATGAACCAATACCTCAAGGTGGTTTCGATGGCGCTTGAGCGTGGCATCCGCCCGCGCTGCCACTTTGAAGATATCACCCGTGCCGATTTTTATGGTTTTGTGGTGCCCTTTGCCCACGCGCTCAACAAGCTTGGCGAGGAGGCGGGTTCGCCCATCAAAATCCGCTGCTGCGATACCCTGGGCCTTGGCGTATCCTACCCCGGCGCGAGCATGCCGCGGAGCGTGCCCGGCATAGTCTATGGCCTGCGGCATTACGCAAACGTACCCAGCGCAATGATAGAATGGCATGGGCATAACGATTTTTATAAGGTGGTTACAAATGCCGCAACCGCGTGGCTGTATGGTGCATCCGCCGTCAACTGCTCGCTTTTTGGCATTGGCGAACGCACAGGCAATTGCCCGCTTGAAGCCATGGTGATGGAGTATTGCTCCCTGCGTGGCCGCACGGATGGCATGAACCTTGCCGTAATAACAGAAATCGCGCAGTATTTTGAAAAAGAGATCGGCCACTCAATCCCGCCGCAAACCCCGTTTGTCGGCAAGGATTTCTGCGCGACACGCGCGGGCATCCACGCCGATGGCCTTTTAAAGGATGAGCAGATTTATAGCATATTCGATACTCAGGCGATATTGAACCGCCCCGCCACTGTTATTGTGGATGCGCACAGCGGCCTTGCGGGAATTGCATACTGGATGAACACGCACCTTGAGCTGAGCGCGGAAATTTCGAAGAAGGATGCTGTTGTGGAGGCTGTTAAATCGCGTGTGGATGCGCTTTATGCGCAGGGCCGCACGACCACGATGAGCGATGATGAGCTGATTGCTATTTGCAAAGAAGCTGCGCCGGAATTGTTTTAAGCAGTATCGGCTCCTGCGGAGCCGACGGAAATTTAAATATTAAGGGGGGCCGTTGGCCCCCCTTTCACCCCCACTGGGTATGTTTTTTGCAATGTAGGGGCGAACATAGTTCGCCCACATGCCCTAGCACATATGGGCGAACAATGTTCGCCCCTACGTACCTCCTTTAGGCAGTTACGTTTTTTTCTGCCAAGGATGGGGGCGTCGGGGGAAACGCAGTTTCCCCGACTTTACATAAAATAATCATTCGTCGGTTCCGAAGGAACCGATACATTGTCACCCCACATGCTCCTTTTCCTGCGCCCTCTCCAACGCAATCCTCTCCAGCGCCTGCGTGGCGGCAACCGCCCCATCCGCAACGGCAGTCACAACCTGCCTTAATGGAGTTTCACGCACATCACCCGCGGCATAAACGCCGGGGATGTTCGTTTGCATAAGCTGATCGGTAACGATCTGCCCATCGGGGGAAAGCTCGATCTGCCCGCCCACAAGGCCCGTGCGCGGCTCTGTGCCAACAGCGATAAAAAGCGCCGAAGTGTCGATTTGGCTCATATCGCCTGTTTTAACGTTTTTAATGCTTAGCCCGCTAAGCGTATCTTCACCCAGCAAAGCTTCAACAACACTATCAAGCGCAAGCTTTATCTTTGGCTCATTAGCAACGGAGCTTTGCAGCGCGGCGCTGCCGCGAAACTCATCCCGCCGGTGAATGAGGGTAACGCTGCTTGCAAACCTTGCAAGGTATAGCGCATCGGATAGCGCAGTATCCCCGCCGCCCACCACTGCCACATCGCGGTTGCGGAAAAACGCACCGTCGCATGTTGCGCAGTAGGATATGCCAAGCCCCGTCAGCTCCTCCTCGCGGGCGATGCCAAGCTTTTTAGGCGATGCGCCCATGCAAAGTATAAGCGTGCGCGCCAGCTCAACGCCCTTTGCCGTGTGGATCTCGATTTTTTGCTTGCTCATGTCGAGCTTTTCAACAGGCTCATAACGTATGCTAAGGCCAAAGCGGGATGCCTGCTTTTCCATCTTCAGGCCAAGCTCTGTGCCCTCAATGCCATTTTCAAAGCCGGGGTAATTGTCGATCTGGGATGTTTTTGCAGCTTGTCCGCCCACAAAAACCTCCTCAAAAAGCACTGTCGTGGCGCCGCCGCGCGCCGCGTAAAGCCCTGCGCTCAAGCCCGCGGGGCCGCCGCCAATAATCGCAATATCTATCATATTTCCTCCATGGTGATGTTGTTTTATTTATCCCCGCAACGTACTTATCATATCCGCAGGATCATCCGCAAAAAATACTGAGCTGCCCGCCACAAGCACCGTTGCGCCCGCCTTGGCGCATTGGCGCGCAGTTTTGGGGTTTATGCCGCCATCAACCTCAATCTCCAGCGGCAAATCACGCTTGATGGCAAGCGCGCGCAGCTTTTCAATTTTGTTGAGCGTGTGCGGCAAAAACTCCTGCCCGCCAAAGCCGGGGTTAACGCTCATAATCAGCACGACATCGCAATACTCAAGCATACACTCAACAGCGTAAACCGGCGTGCCGGGGTTAATCACAAGCCCGGCCTTTCTGCCCGCATGGCGTATGCGCGCAAGCTGGCGCTGCAAATGCACCTCGGCCTCAACATGCAAGGTGATTATATCCGCACCGGCATCCAAAAAAGGGTCGATCCAATCCCCCGGGCGCTGCACCATAAGGTGCACATCGAGCGGCAGCTGCGTGCGTTCGCGCACCGCTGCGCACATTTGCGGCCCAAAGGATATGTTAGGCACAAAGTGTCCGTCCATTATATCAAGATGAACCCAGTCCGCTCCGGCATTTTCAAGCAGCTTGACGCAAGCGCCCATATCCGCAAAATCCGCCGCGAGTATGGATGGGGCGATTTTAAGGCGATTAGTCATAACAGTGTCTCCTCATTTCCTCAAATTGCCTGGATAGTTCAACATAACGTTTGTAACGCTCGGGCGAAAGCCCGTTTTCGCCTATTAGTTCTTTAACAGCGCAATCCGGCTCGCTGATGTGCGCGCAAGCCGCAAAGCGGCAACGCTCCGGCGCGGAGCCAAACTCGCGGTAAGCAAGGTTAAGCTCTTCCTGGCTGATTAGCGGCAGCTCAAGCAATGAAAAGCCTGCGGTGTCGAGCACCGCGCCGCTAAGGTAGGGCCAAAGCTCCGCATGGCGGGTCGTGTGCCTGCCCCGTTCTGTCTTTTTGGCGAGGCCGCCCACCTCAAGCTCCAGCTCGGGGAAAAGCGAGTTCAAAAGCGAGCTTTTGCCAACGGCGCTCTGCCCTGCAAAGCAGCTTATCACACCATCAAGCGCGCTGTAAAGCTGCTGCATGCCATAACCCGTTTGGGCGGAAACAAAAATTGTGCGATAGTTTTTTTCGTATTGTTTTGCGGCCTCCGTGGCGTTTTTGTTTGGGCCATCATCACATTTGTTGATGATTATTAACGGCTCAATTTCATGGAGCGCCGCTGCGATAAGCAGCTTATCGCACAGCATAAGGTCGGGCCTTGGCGCGCTTGCCGATAGCACGATCACCAGCTGATCGATGTTGGCAACGGGCGGGCGGGCGAGCAAATTTTTTCGCGGCAGTATCTCGCACAAAAGCGCGTGGCCTTCGTTTTGTGTTTCAAAAACCACCCTGTCGCCACATAGGGGCGAAATTCCATCAAGCCTGAAGCGCCCGCGCGCTTTGCAGATGATATCCTCGTTTTTTGAGCGAACCGTGTAGAAACCGCCTACACCCTTGCGGACATAACCCTGCCCAACCATTAACCTTCCTCCGTATCGCTCAAAAACATCACCCTCATTTGGCCCACATTGGCCCCGTTTAGTATGAATAATAGTTCCTTGGGGCCGCTTGCGTAATGCAGCGCCTCAAAGGAAAGCTCGCTTGCTTCTTCCGCCTCCAGTATATCATGATACGCAACAAGGTAGTAGGTAATTCCATTTGCCTCACATAATGTAACCGCGTAAAACTCGGAAGCATCGCGCGCAATATTAAGCGTGGTTTTTACCTGCGCCGTATTTGTTGGCGGCAGCTGGGCGGAAATGGTCAGCTTCACAAACTCATGCTGGTTTGTCATTTCGCCCGGCGCGGGGCTTTGCAGCAGCACGATGCCCGCCTCCTGCTCGCTAAGCTCTGTTGTGTAGCTCACCAGATAGTTTGAAAATCCGCTTTCCTGCAGCCGCGCAAGCGCCTCGCCAAGCGGCTTTTCCTGCAGGGCGGGCATTTCAAAAGCAAGCGTGGGCGTGCCTGAAACATAAATTTCAACCCCGTCGCCCTTGGGCAAAAGCGTACCCGATGCAGGCTCCTGCCGGAAAACCGTGCCCGCGGGCTGATCGCTCGTGCGGTATTCGATGATGGGCGAAAGCCCCACGCTCAAGAGCGCATCCTCCGCCTCCTGGAGCGTTGAACCCAGCAGCGCAGGCACATGGGCGGATTGCGCAGGCCCCGCGCTTAATATGACTGAAATTACGCCGCCTTCCTCAAGCTTTGCGCCTGCATCCGGCATTTGTGAAAGCACTGTGCCTTCGGGTTCATCCTCATTGGGTATCGCGTTTGAAATTACGGTTGTGTAACCCCGCCGTGTCGCCAGCTGCTCCGCCTCAGTGATGGATTTGCCAACAAGCGTTGGCACAAGGTTTGTGCCGGTGAGGTCATTCTGCTGCAAAAGCGAGCGCCCCACCATAAACATAACGCCGATTAAGCCAACGGCAATCAAAGTTACAAAAGCAATGCGCAAAACCCCACGCTGCCGTTTGGGTTTTTGAGGCGTGCGTGGTTTTTCAAGCTTTGCAAAGTCGCCCGCGGGCTCCTTTAGCACGCGCAAAAGGTCGCGGCGCATGCCCTTTGCGCTGTGGTAGCGCTTTTCAGGATCCTTTTGCATCGCCTTGAGTATGATGTCGTTAAGCGCGGGCGGTATCGTAGGGTTGATTTCAATCGGCGGGCGCGGCTCCTCCTGCAAGTGCATGAGCGCCACGGCAACCGAGCTTTCGCCCTCAAATGGCACCTGCCCGCAGGCCATTTCATAGAGCGTTACGCCCATGGAATAAATGTCGCTCTCAACTGTTACAGGGCGGCCCTTTGCCTGCTCGGGGGAAAGATAGTGCACCGAACCCCAAACATTTGTGCCGGCGAATGTTTTTGTGGTGCTTGCGGTGTTTCGCGCAATGCCAAAGTCGGCAAGCTTAACATGCCCGCGTGAGGTTACGATTATGTTTTGGGGTTTAACATCACGGTGGATGATGCCCATTTCATGCGCATGGCTAAGCGCATCAAGCACCTGCGCGCCGATGGATACGACAGAGCGCGGGGCAAGCAAATGCTTTTGCTGAATGTATTCTTTAAGCGTAGGGCCTTCGACAAGCTCAAGCACGATGTAGTGCAATGGGCCATCCTGCCCGGCATCAACAGAGCGCACGATATTATCGTTGGATAGATCGAGCACCGCCTGCGCCTCCTGGTCAAAGCGGCGCAAAAACGCGGCATCCTCCGAAAATTCTTCCTTTAATATTTTGACTGCCACAAGCTTGTGCGGTGAGTTAAGCTGCACGGCCTTATAAACATGCGCCATGCCTCCCGTGCCAACAAGCTCGATCAGGCGGTATTTTGAATTTAGCTCGCGCCCTATCATATAATACCCCCGATATTCTTTGCGAGCACGACGGTGATGTTATCGGTTGCGCCATTTTTAAGCGCGGCCTCAACAAGCAAATCGCAAATATCATGCAGGGATAGCTTCATTGAAAGATAGCCTGAAATTTCCTCATCGCTCAGGCTGCCGTGCAGCCCATCCGAGCACAAAAGTAATGTGTCGCCCAACTGCCATTGGCGGTGGAAATAGTCCGCCTCCTCACGCTCGGCAGTGCCAAGCGCACGGGTGATAATGTTCTTTTGCGGGTGCACATCCGCTTCGGCGGGGGTGATCTGCCCGCTTTCAACAAGCACTGCAACAAGGCTATGATCCTGCGTGACCTGGGATAATGCCCAGCCATCAAAATGATAAAGGCGGCTATCGCCAATGTTTGAGGCGATATAATGGTCATCAAACAAAAGCGCAAGCGTTAATGTTGTGCCCATGCCACGGTAGCCCGGCTCCTTGCCCGCGTGATAAACGGCGTTATTGACATTTTTGATCGCGGTGCGGATGCTCACCAGCGGGTCGTTTTTTCCGGAGCGCGCAAACATATCAAGCTGCTCAACAATGCCCTCAACGGCCATGGCGCTTGCCCTTGCGCCTGCGGCGTGGCCGCCCATGCCATCTGCCACGATCACAAGCGGCAGGGGCTGGGTGTATTTGGGTATGTGCA
>JAJDHH010000063.1 GCA_030266105.1 Eubacteriales bacterium OttesenSCG-928-K08 | reverse complement strand
GCATCAAAAACAAGCGCGGCGGCAGCCGAATATCTATCAATGCTGAACCTGAGCGCAAAGGGCAGCTTTTATCATCTCTTTTCAGTTGAAAAGGATTATGAGGATGCTTAAAATTATAGATATTGCCGCAAAACCGCAAGCAGCTCATCAAAATCCAATGGCTTACCTATGTGAGCGTTCATGCCGCTGGCGAGGGATTGTTCAATATCTTCCTTAAACACATTGGCGGTCATGGCGATAATAGGAATCTGCTTTGCCCGTGGCTGATCGGATGCGCGGATGTTGCGCGTGGCAGTATATCCATCCATTTCAGGCATCTGCACATCCATAAGAATGAGCGAATAACGGCTGGGGTTTGCGTTAAATAGCGCCACAGCCTCCGCGCCGTTGCATGCGCAATCGATTTCCAGGCCGGTGGGCTCCAGCAAGGCGATTACAATCTCGCGGTTGATTTCCACATCCTCCGCAAGCAGTATGTTGTGCCCTTCGAAGCAATCTTCCTCTTCATCCGCCTGCGGTTTTGTTTCACCATCTTTATCAATTTCCAGGCAATTGTCGATGCACTCCCTTAAAGCGCCAGAAAATAGGGGCTTTGAAAGGAAATGATTGATACCCGCGGCGTGGGCTTTTTCCTCGATGCTGCTCCATTCCGTGGAGGCAACCATGGGAACAATCCGGCATTTTTTACAATGCTGGCGTATGGCCGCCACAAGCGCGGGGCCGTTTGTTTCAGGCAGCTTCCAGTCTATGAATATGATATCGTAGGCTTCGTTTTTATCAATAAGAGCAAGCGCCTCATCAGCATTGGCGGCAACATCACAGTTTACGCCAATATGCGTGGCAAGCTCATGGAAATACAGCCTGTTTTCTTCCAACTGATCCAAAACAAGCAAACGCACGGAGCCCCATGCCTCGCTTTGCGCAGGTTGGGGTACGCTGTCGTCCTGCAAACGCTCAAGCTGCACGGTGAAGGAGAATGTGGAACCCTCGCCCAGCTGCGAAACCACCCATATGCTGCCATGCATCATCTCCACAATTTGCTTGGAGATTGCAAGGCCAAGGCCGGTTCCCCCAAATTTTCGGGAGGTGCTGCTGTCGGCCTGCTGGAAGGATGAGAATAGCCTTGCCTGCTGCTTGGCGCTTATGCCTATACCCGTGTCGCTTACATCGATCTGCAATGTGCAGTGGGTGTCTGTTTGCTCAAGCATATGCGCATACAGGCTGATGCTGCCGTATTCCGGCGTAAATTTAACGGAGTTCCCAACCAAATTGGTGATAACCTGAGAAAGCCGCTGGTCATCGCCTTTGAACATGACGGGCACATCCGCAGCAATGCGCACGGAGAAGCTCTGGTGTTTTTCTTCTACGCGGAAGTTGACAACATTTGATAGCCGCTGGAGCATCCTTTCAAAGTTGAAAGGCACGGGGGAAAGCTCAAATTTGTTGGCCTCGATTTTGGACATATCAAGTATGTCGTTGATAACGCCCAGCAGGTGTGCGGAAGCTTCATCGATTTTGTTGAGGCAATAATCCTTTCGCTCCGCGCTGGGGGAGGATTTGCCTATGGATGTCATCCCAGTGATGGCGTTTAGGGGCGTGCGGATTTCGTGGCTCATGTTTGCAAGAAATTCACTCTTTGCGCGGTTTGCCATTTCCGCATCCGTTTTTGCGCGTGTGAGCTGGGTTACATCGCTAAGTATCATCATCACGCAAACGGGAGCGTCCGCATCATTAGCATCGATAGTCAGGCTAACCTGGCGCAGGCTGAGGTTGTAATTGAACAGCTCCCCGCCTTCCTGCATGATGGCAATGCCGGTGTTTAAAATGGCCTGCCCGGCATCCTCAGCGCTAAAGAGGGCTTCCACTTCTTCCGGAAGGCCATCTGCTCCGCCGGAGGAAATGATGGATTCAAGCAGGGAGTCGTTATTATTGCTGTATTGCGAGTGCCGCTCAAGAATAGACGACATGGCCTGATTGTAGTAGATAGGCTCATGCGCTTCGTTAAACAGAGCAAACGCGTTTGGTATGGCATCAAGATGGCCGCAAAACACATTAAGCGTAGAGTTTATGCCGTTGAGTATCAAATGATAATCGTTCTGGTATTGCGCCAAATCCGCACGGGTGTTGAGCTTTCCAACGCGCGCGGCCTGGGTAAGGCGGTTTATATCGTAAATCACATTTTGGATGGCGTCGGATACCGACAGGAAAACCCTGCCAAGCTCCCCGATTTCATCCTCCCTTTGGGTAATATCCGTTTGCAAGGAGCCGCTGAATTTGCCCTTGGCAATCTGCCCGGAAAGTTCGATTATCGCCTTCATGGGCGTTGTAAGTATGCGGCGGATATTGATGGAAAGCAGCACGATCAGCCCCAATACCAGCACGCAGATTAACAGCACGCTGGTTGAGGTTGCCTGCGCCAGCGGGGCCATATAATCCTCGCGCGGGGCATAAATGCCGATGGACCAGTGTGTGCCGCGAATGGGCGCATAGCTGATGTAGCTTTCGCCAATGGAGCTTGTAACGCGCGATGAACCTGTTTGGCCCTGCGCCATGAGATTATAAATCGCCAGCATTTCCTCATCGTCGCCCAAACCCTGCTCAACATGCTCCTTGTTATACACTATATCGGGCGTTTTATGCGCAATGACTGTGCCGTTTTGGTCGGTTATAAACGCTGTGCCCGTTGCCCCCACATTAACATTGTTGAGCACATCGTTTAGCACATCGTATTTATAGCTGCCGACAAGATGATAAACGGGAACTGATTCTTCTTCGCCCTCTGCTGTGAGCTGTGTGCGCAACACGGGCGCGCCCATCACAATTTCCAGGCCGTAGTTGCCAACGCTGGTGTTTTCAATTGCGAGGTTATCCGTTTCCATAACATAGCGGCGCACATCGCGGTTTGTTATGCTTTTTGGGCAGTTCCCGCTTCCGGCAAAAAGCTCGCCATCGATTGTGTATACTCCCAGCCACACAAATTCAATGCCGGAGATTACATCCGCAAGCTCCTGCTGCATTTGCTCGGCAGTTGAGTCCTCCGCTGAAAAAACACTTCGGGCGCGAATGAGAAAAAAGCGATCCGCCAAAAGATGCAGGTTGCCCTCAACACTTTGCGCAGCAGTTTTTGCCATGGGCTGCAATGTGTTGAGCATGGTGTTATCCATCAGCGTATTCATGAAATAAACCATTATGGAAACAAGACCTGCCGCCAGTATGAGTATGACCAGCAGCGTTGTGAGCAATATCCGGGTAGAAATTTTTCTCTTCATATTTTGCCCCATTATTCTTCTGCGGAAGCAGGGCTGTCTTGCACGGGGGGTATGTTTACATAAGCGACGGTTTTATCCCCGTTTTGGGCTTTTGTTATGGCTGCTTCGGCCAGCATTTGAAATGAAGTGTAAGAATGCGTTGCGCCGGTTATGGCATCCACCATGTATGGATCCTGCTCGTTGAGCAGGGCGTCGGCATATTCGCGCGTGTATTTGTTGGGGTATGTGCCGTCCTTTGCGTTCATGGTGCGCATATAGTCCATATCCCATGATTTTATGAAACCGCTGCTGTTGCTGGCGTTATATTCCACGGTAATGATGCGGTTATCGCTCACATAGATAGTGACGTATTCCTTCCAGCCAAAGTCATCGAAAAATTCGGCAATCGCCGTATAGTAACCGTCCTGCATGGAGCCGGACGAAGTGGAGCAGCCCGTAAAAAAAACGCAGAGCAAAAGAATAAGCGCCGCTACTCGGCATAGCGCCGGAATGGTTGGCTTAAGAGAGTGGATATCACTGCGTTTATTAAAAATCATATCTTGCATTGTCCTTTGTGTATTCTGCGCGGCCGGGTAAGAGCACTACGTCAGATTCTGTGCCGGTGGGCGCAAGAGTATCCGGCATGTTATTGTGCGCAGCTTAACAATGCCTGTTTAGGAAAAACAGGCAGGTATCCTTCGTACACTGCGTATATTATAGCATATTCTTGTGAAAAGGGAATGTCGGGAATCAAATGCTCCGGGCATATTTATCGAAAATTATCGTATACGTTTCAGCTTTAGTATAATTACCCCGCAACTGTTTTCAATTCATTAAACATTCATATTTTGCAATATATGCTATAATGTAAATATTACACTCGCATTGGGCTATGATTTTGCCTGCGCGTGTTTGAGTTTCGCTTAAAGTGCTTACATATTATATAGCAAAATATCAAGATGGGGTATACGTATGAGAAAAACTACGATCGCATGGCTGATGATACTGGCGCTGCTTGTTGCAAGCACGCCAATTATAGTGTTTGCTTCGGCGGATGAATTGGGAGTCGAGGTGAACGTAAGCGGAGTTGCTCAAGGCGATGAATCTTCCATACTTACCATGTCGGACGAACTGCCCCCTTCAACCGAGGGCGAGCCGGACGATTTGGCGGACCCGCTTGAAGACGATGAAAAAGACAATGCCGTGTTGGACGGCGAGGGAAGCGATCCTATTTTGCCGGATGGCGAGGGGGGCGACCCTGTTTTGACCGACGGCGAAGACGACAACACGGAATTAACCGATGGTGAAGGTGGCTCCACAATAACCGATGGCGGCGAAGGTGGCTCCACAATAATCGATGGTGGTGAAGGCGGCGAGCCTACCCCACCTATAGAAGGCGCTTTGCCAGAGGATGAAATCGCGGTTGTGGTGGATCCCAACCTCATGCTTGAGGATTTGCTTGGGGAAGAGGAAGAAGAAGTAGCCGTTGAGGTGGATGGTCTTTTCCAGGGCGGCGATCTTTATGGCGAGCAAACGGTACCCGGGCGCGCCTCGCTTTTGCGCACAACATCCATCATCGATCAAATTGCAGCCGATATTATAACGGCGATTGATAATATGCAGGAGGACGTTTCGCTTGCTGCATATTCTATCCCTGCAAGCACGACGGAGGAGCGCGTTGCCGCAACGGAGCTTTTATCCGCGGCATACACAAAGGCGATCAACAGCAATCCTAAATATTTCTATTGCAGCTCGGCTTTTAGCTACAAATATGGCGCAACAAGCGGCAATGTAACCCGCGTTGTGTTCACTTACCTCTATCAAGGCAGTGCGCTTGCGCGCGCCCGTGCTGATTACGAAAACGAAATTCAGCGCATAATCGCAACCGCGATTGACAGTGGAATGTCCCAAACGGAAAAGGCGCTTGCAGTGCACGACATGCTTGCAGTGCAGGTGAAATACGATTTTAGCGTAACCAGCAATGGTTATGATTCTCACCCCGAGGCGTTTAACGCATATGGCGCGATCGTTGAGAAAAAGGCCGTTTGCCAGGGGTATGCGCTTGCGTATATCGATCTTTTGAGCAGGCTTAATATCAATGCGCTTTTTGTGCCATCCGAAAGTATGGTTCACGCATGGGCGCTTGTGCAGATCACGGATTCCGGCGCAACGGGCTGGTATCATGTGGACCCAACCTATGATGATTCCACCTACACAAACACCCCCGATGGGGATAGGGATGCCGGTGGCGCTGTTTCACACACGAATTTCCTAAAAACCAGCGCTGAAATGGATGCGAACAGCTACAAAGGTTATGAAATGCCCTCAGGCGTGAGCTCCGCATCAAATCCGCACCCCAACAGCAGCTTCTGGGGTGAGCTTCGCTCAGGTATGTATTACAAAGGCGGGTATTGGTACTACAACAATGTTAACCTGCTTTCCTCCAACCTTTTTGAGCTGCGCGGTTCGTTTATGCGCGTTGCCTATGGCGCAAACCGCACAGGCGCAGAGGTGCTTAAAGCAAACGCTGCAATGATCGCACGCGATGGCGGCAGGCTCTATTATTTCCAATATGATTCAGGCTCCGTTACAACAGGCGCGCTGATGTATTATGATCTTACGACAGGGCAAAGCGGCGTGCAGCTTGCCATGAATGCAAATGAATACGTAGCCGAAATTTATGGCAAAAACGATGGATATTTATATCTGACAATCGCAACCCCAGGCTCGGGCAAGGTGCTGCGCACGGATAAGTATCAGATCACCGATCCCTCAAGCAGCCTTGGTTTAACGGGCAGCCTCTCCATTTCGGGAACGGCGGCCTATGGCAGCACGCTAAGCGCGGTTGCCTCCGGCACAAATGAGGGCATACGCCTGAGCTACCAGTGGCAAAGGGGCGGTGTCGCTATTGAAGGCGCAACCGAAGCAAACTATCAGCTTGTTGAGGCCGACATTGGCAAAACAATATCCGTCAGCGCTACAGCAGCGGGCCTTACCGGCACGCTTACAAGCGCCCCAACCGCAACTGTGACAAAAGCGACAAAGGCGGCGCCCGCAAGCTTGCCAACCATAAGCTCAATCACGCACAACTCAATCGTCTACACTGTTGAACCTAATATGGAGTATGGCTACAGCCTGGCGGCCGATGCAGCGCCAACAAGCTGGAGCAGCACAGGCACTTTTGCCGGATTGACGGAGGGCGAAACATACTATGTGTTCCACCGTTACGCTGAAAGCAACACCCATTTCGCAAGCGAACCGGGTTCACCCACGCGGGTTGCACTCTCTTTAGAAGCGCGTGCGCTAACGGTCTCGGCTTCTCCGGCAATCGGAGGCTCTGCGAGCTACACCGTGGTGGGCGGCGGCGCACCCGCCAGCGGCGCGGTAATTAACCTTGAAGCAACACCCGCAGCAGGCTACTATTTTTCGGGCTGGAGCAGCACTACCGCAGGCGTAACATTTGCGGATAGTTCAAAGGCGACCACCACGTTTATGATGCCAAATGTAAACACAGCCGTCACAGCAAACTTCACCCAAAAGGCAAGGCCCACAATCACCCTGAATGAAGTGAGCGTTGTGTTTGGAAGCGCTGTTACGCTCGATCAGTTTATCTCCTCGATAAACAGCGCGGTGGGAGCGGACATTTTGGTGAGCGATCTTTCCTTCATGTTCACCCTTCAGGGTTCGGGCACGGGGAGCGAAGCCATACCAACAGCCGTTGGCGTTTACGA
>JAJDHH010000062.1 GCA_030266105.1 Eubacteriales bacterium OttesenSCG-928-K08 | reverse complement strand
GGAGTGTAAAGCTTCAGCGCGCGCAGCGAGTATTTTGCGATCACACCCGTTAATAGCCCCGTGGCAAGCGCCGCGGCCATCAAAAAAGGGAAATAAACCAATACCGGCCTAAAACCGACCGCTAACCCCGCGGCAATAAGCTGGCCGATATTGTGCCCAAGCGCGCCGATCATGCTGACGGGAATAATGCCAAGCCCGGGGATTTTTTTTGCGGCAAGCATTAAGCCAAGGCTCACCACTCCACCTGCAAAGCTGTAAATAATTCCGCTTAAGCCAGCAAACATCAAGCCTGAAAGCAAAACCTTGAGCGCCATTAAAAGCGCGGCGCTTTTTGCATCCATAATATAAATTGCATATAGAAGCACTGTGTTTGCAAGCCCAAGTTTTACGCCGGGCAGCGTTGGCATGGGAATGAAGCGCTCAAAATAACCAAGCACAAGCGCCACGGCAGTCAGCATGCCAAATTGTGCGATCTTTCTGGCGTTCATTCAGCTTCTCCCTCAATCAACTCCACAGTGACCTGATTAGGCAGGCAGATTATCCACTCACCCAGCGCACGCTGCGCATAATTATCAAGCGTTACCGAACCCTGCAAAACACAGTTTTGGTTTTCACAGGTGGAGTAGGACATAAAAGCGCCATCCGCAGTTATAGTCACTTTGTTTATTTTGCCGTTGCTCTGGTCGATTTCAACGACCTGATCCTCCCCAAGAGCCACCCGCGTGTATTCCTTGCTGTTGATGTAAATAACAACGCAGCTTTCCTGCTTTTCAGTTTTTTCGCCGCTGCTTTTTTGCTGGCAGCCGCATAAAACAGCGAGAAATAAAGCCAGCAAAACTAGCGCCGTGGTGATAAGCCGCATCCGCTTTTTTGGGGAGCACATATTTTTTTGTTGCGCATGGCCTAAGTGGCCATGCAAATCTTGTTTACTCACATTGTTATTGTTGCAAAATTTCCCGGGATATACAAGCCTTTTTAGCTAAAGGCAACACCGCACAATTAGGACACGGACGTCACCAAACGCCTTTTTGCACGGAACTGCGTCAAAAATGCTCGCAATAGGGTTGCTATTGCTGCGCTTTTTTCCTTGTTATGCACAAAAATTCATCCCGCTGCCGCCGACCCTAACTTTGTGCGGTATAACATCAAAGTCCGCATTACGCTTTTTTTATTTGCCGGAATGGATTACAATAGGCTTATCCAAAACCAATAAAAAGGAACAGCTATGAATCAGCAATCGCTTTTTGATGACCGCGCTTTAACTAACCCCTTGCCAAGCCGCCTGCGCCCTGAAACGCTGGAGGAATTTGTGGGCCAAAAACATCTTCTTAGCGAAGGTAAGGTGCTAAGAAGGTTGATCGAGCAGGATCAGGCCACCTCAATGATTTTTTGGGGCCCGCCCGGCGTTGGCAAAACAACGCTCGCAAGGATAATCGCGGGCAGAACAAAATCCCGCTTTGTCAATTTTAGCGCGGTGACAAGCGGCATAAAAGAAATTAAGCAGGTCATGAACGAGGCGGAGGGCAGCCGCCTTATGGGTGAACGAACGATTTTGTTTGTGGATGAAATTCACCGCTTCAACAAAGCCCAGCAGGACGCTTTTTTGCCATTTGTTGAAAAAGGCAGCATTACGCTCATTGGCGCAACAACAGAAAACCCTTCGTTTGAGGTGAATGCCGCGCTTTTGTCGCGCTGCAAGGTGTTTGTGCTCCAGCCGCTTGCGGTTGAGGATCTTAAGCAGCTTATCGAAATCGCGCTTAAAAGCCCAAAGGGATTTGGCTCGCAGCAGGTGGAAATAGGGGAGGATATGCTTTTTGCGCTCGCATCCTTTGCAAATGGGGATGCACGCGTGGCGCTAAACACGCTTGAAATGGTTGTGCTCAACAGCGACACAGGCGGGGAGTGCGTTGTTGTTACAAAAGAGATTGTGGAGCAGTGCATCAGCCAAAAATCGCTGCTTTATGATAAAAATGGCGAGGAGCATTACAACATAATCTCCGCGTTGCATAAATCCATGCGCAACAGCGATGTGGATGCCGCGATATATTGGCTTGCGCGTATGCTTGAGGCGGGCGAAAATCCGCTTTATGTCGCGCGGCGGCTCATCCGCTTTGCAAGTGAGGATGTTGGCATGGCGGATAGCCGTGCGCTTGAGATCGCCGTGGCTGCCTACCAGGCCAGCCATTATATTGGAATGCCCGAGTGTAATGTCAATTTAGCGCATGCGGTAACGTACCTTGCGCTTGCGCCAAAGTCCAACAAGCTGGATGCCGCCTACAACGCCGCCAAAACGGATGCGCTCACAATGCTTTCCGAGCCTGTGCCGCTTGTTATTCGCAACGCACCCACGCGCCTTATGAAGGAGCTTAACTATGGCAAGGGCTATCAATACGCGCACGACACGAATGATAAGCTGACAAACATGCAGTGCCTGCCCGATTCGTTGCTGGGCAGAAAATACTATCAGCCAACCACACAGGGCAACGAGGCAAAGGTTAAGGCGCGCATGGAGCAGATTGAAGAATGGAAGCGCCAGCATAGTGAGCCCGGCGCAAAGGATTAACGCTCGTCCGCCAAAATAGAATACATATACATGTCTATCACAGCGCCGTTTTTAACGGCGTTTTTGCGCAACAGGCCTTCGCGCAAAAAGCCCGCTTTTTCAAGCACACGGCAGGAAGCCAGGTTGTGCGCGAATGGTTCTGCAAATATTCTTATGATATCCGTCGTGTCAAACACAATATCGCACGCCTGCTTAACAGCTTTGGATACAATTCCCTGCCCCCAATATGGCTCGGCAATGTAATAACCAAGCTCGGCCGTGCGAAAATGTATGTTTTGCTGGCGGAATATTCCTATGCTGCCCGCCGCCTTACCTTCGATTTCAACCGCCCAGGAATATTGGCTGCCTGCAGGCGCGCTTAGTGTTTCGCTTATAAAGGCAAGCCCATCCTCCTTTGTGTAAGGGTAGGGGATACCATCTCTAAGGTTATTGAGTATCTTGGGGTTGTTGATTGCCTGCGCAATATCGTGCGCATCCTCATAAACCCAAGGGCGAAGCTTAAATTCCATGTTAACGGCTCCTGTTCATCAAATTTTTCCAAGTATTAAATATGCCCAAAGCGCAAAGCATTCGCGCAGATGATTGTTGAGCGAAATATACCACACATCGTTGGCCGCAAGGCCTTGGGTCGCGATGCCTTGTTTGTTGGCGACCTTGCCCGCGCGGTAAACATGAAAATCGGTCGTTACAAACACAATCGTTGCCGTGGGGCCAAAGCGCTGCTGTATTATATCGTTTGAAAAAGCAAAGTTTTCTTCCGTGCTGGTGGATTGATCCTCGCGAATAAAGCGGCTCTCATCTATCCCGGCGGCAGTGAGGTAACGCGCCATACCCTCGGCTTCGCTGATAAACTCATCATCACCCTTGCCGCCTGAAAGTATGGCGATCGTGTTTGGGTTTTCGTTCAGGTAGCCGATTGCCGTATCCAGCCGGTTTCTGAGCACAAGCGTGGGTGTTTCGCCACGAAGCGCCGCCCCAAGCACAATCACGACATCCGCATCCGCGGGCGGTTCGCGCTGGGCGTTGTGATCGATAACAGCCCAAGTGACTATTATGGCGGCAAAAAGCAGCCCATATAAACCAAAAAACGCCCATTTGCAAACAGCGCCAAATCCCTGTGCAAAGTGTGGCGCAAGTTTAGGCGCAAACAGGCCCGCCAGCAGCAATGGCGCACCTAAAATGGCGGGCAAAAGCACGCCAAGGTTAGGGCTCGACACAGTGCTGATAAGCGCAGTGTCGGCTATGCCAAACAGGCCAATGAGAATGAGCAGTATTCGAACTATTCGCATATTATACCTTGTCACTTTTGCCGTTAAACAACGCAAAACAAATTCGGATAATTATAATTAGGAGCGTAATAGTTGCAACGGCGGCTATCGGCCAAAGCGGGATTTCACTTATCGGCGTTGCGGTTTCGTCATATGCAGCAAAGGCATCCGTCGCTTCATCCTCAGCTAAAAAGCCACCAGGTGTTGCATCCGGCGCGGGAGTCGGCTCCGGTTTAGCAGTTTGCTCCGCTTGTGCGGGTTGCTCAGGCTCCGGTGTTATCTCCGGCGCGGGGGTGCTTGTTTCCGGCGTTTGTTCGGGCGCCGGGCTTTCATCTTCAGGAAGTGGCGCCGGATCATCTTCCTGTGGGGCCTGCACCCGAGTGTATATTGTAATTTCCTCAAGCGCATGTGTGAATAAAGACATAAACTGCGCATTTTCCCGTTCGAGCGGTGCAATATCCAGCAGTTGCTTTGTCATTCCATCTGTTTTACGAAAAGCGAGCATAGCATCAGGGTCACAATCTTCCTGCAAGGGCAGCTCCAAGACAATTGCGCTCCCTGGCTTTATGGGAATGTCAATTGTGCCGTTTGCGGTTTCGCCCTTAACATACATGGTGTAGCCCGAGGAGTAGACAATATCATCGTTCTCCTGATGGTTGTAAATGGGATATGTGATGCCATCCGCCTGCGAAATCGGCTGCACATCCAGATATATTCTTGTTATATTCTCGTTTTTTGGCACATTAAGAGCGGAAAGCATGCCAAGCGCGCGCACGCCGGTCGCTTCATCCCTGTTTTGAATGTTATTTTGCGCAAGCAGCGCATCATATAGATTTTCCAGCTTTTGCGCATGCTCGGTGGATAAATGTGTCGCAGGCGCTTTTGAAACGCTGATAACCAACTCTTCAACGGCGCTTGCAAGCGCTTCATCAAATTCGGTGGGTGCGGCTTCGGGTAAAGCATCGATGCGATGCGCCAAATTCCCAATCTGCAGCTCATCCCAAAGGCCGGTAAAGGCCTGAGTTAGCGCCGGGGATAAATAATCATCCTGTATGCCGTTTAGCGCACTAAGATTTTGTGAAACTTCTTCAAAATGCGGCTGGTGAGCCTGCGTGAGCGGGCGTGGTTGGTTTAGCAGCTCAATCATTTCGATTTCCACTTCCAAAACGCCGAGAAAATCAAGCAATGATATTGGTGTGTCCCCTGGCAGATATACAGGATCATCAGTGTTCATGCTGTTAAGGCGCTCACGCATATCGGCCGAGATTTTTCTTAGCGCCGCCGTATCTGAAACAGCATCCAAATCGATAACGGAGGGTATGCCCAGCATCTGCACCTGCAGCTGCGCGGTATTACCCACATGATCCACCGCTTCGATCAAAACGGTATTCTGTTCGTTCCAGCTGACGGGTAGCGTGTAAGCATCCGCAAGCTCGAGCGGCTCGCCGTTAATTGTTACGCTTAAAACGCCGCTTTTTTCATCAGCCACCGTAAATGTTCTTGGCGCGTAATAGCAATTATCCTCGTTCGCAAACGCAATCTCAATCATGGGCGGTTCCTGGTCAAAGCGCAGCTCGTTTAGCTCCAACTGTGTTTTTTGGCCCGCATTGTCATAGGCGGCCAGCAAAAGCTCGCTGCCCTCTGGCAACGAGGAAAGATCAATGTTGTAACGGCCGCCATCGCCGGAAGAAACGATCGCTTCCGCCACAGCTTTGCCGTCATCGTCCAGCACCATAAGCGAAGCAACGCCGCTTTGATCATCCCGAACAAGGACGGAAAAAACGCCATTGTTGCCTAAATAACCTTCGCGCAAGGATGTGGATGCGGATAGATCTATTGTTGGCGGTATGGAATCGATATTTTCCACAGTAATACTTTTTGTGCTTACGTTGCCGCCAATATCTGTGGCTTCGATTATAAATTCGCCGCCCGTTTCAACAGTAAAAACATATGTGTTTTTGTCCTGAACAGCTTCCGGCTGCCAAATCTGGCCGCTTGAGGCAGCTTTTAATATCACGCTGGAAACGACGGTATCATCCTCCACCCGGGTGGATAATGTAAACGAAGGCGACCAAAGCGAACCTTCGCCTCGCTTAATCGCGATATCCGCAATTTTAGGAGCAGTTGAGTCGTTTATGCACACGGTGGCCGTTAAAACATCCTGCTTGTGCTTTTTGCCTGAGCGGCTTATTGTGTAGGTGAAATAATCCGGCAGAATGCCTTGAGAGTAATCGTCAGGCACATAAACAATCATTCCATTGTCAATTGTAACGCTGCCAAACTGCGCCTTGCCTGTGCGCTTTAGCTTAATGTCCACATCATCGTAGGCGATATCGTTTTGAAGCGCGTCAATAATAATATTTCCCGCGCCTTCAAACAAAATCGCATCGTTTATCGCCTGCACTGGCAGCGAATCCTTTGTGATGTTAAGCTCCCAGTCCACGGCGGTTTGCCCGCCCTGCGCATCCGCAACTGTTAAGGTTACGGGGCAGCTGCCGTAAGCGTTTTTTATTGGCGCGATGTGAAGCTGCCACAGATTATTGTCCTTATCAAAAAGTACATCAACAGAAGCAATGTTGTTTTGGCTTGCATCGGTGGAGGCAAACGCAATAAGCTCGCAGGCTTCAGTTTCGCGATCCGAAACAGCAAGGTCGATTATAACGGGCTCAGAATTACGCGCAAGTGTGATTGTGCCAATTTCCTCCACTATGGGAGGCATGTTTTGGGGCTGAACCTCAAGATGTACTGTTGTTGCGGAGCTCGTGGCCGAAATATTGCCAAGCTTATCCTCAGCAAGCAGCTTAAAAACGTCCACACCGTTCCAGTATTGCTCGTTTGTGGTGTAACGCAGCTCGCCATTTCCAATCTGTTCCAACGAAAAGGTATAAGGAAGCAAACGGCTTGTGAGCGTTTTCCATTCCCCGTTATCCTGAAGAAAGCTTAATTGCCCATAGGTCGGCAATGTGCTTATGTGAATTTTGCTCAACGTATTGGCCTCGACCAGCCGGCTATTTACAAAATCCGAATATTGGAAAACAAAAGGCTTATCCTGCTCCAAATAAAGCGTCAGGCAGTTGAATATCGGCAAACAATCCTCCAAGGAGCTGCCGCTGTAATAGGGTGCATCAAAATCCACAACCTTGCACCATGCGCCTTGAGTTGTTATATTGCCCGCTGCATCGCTTGCGGTGATCGAAACATAACCCTCTCCTGGAGCGGTAAAACCCTTGAGCGCATTGTAGGAATAGCTAATCTCCAATGTACCCTGCCCGGCTAAAGGCGCAAAATCGCTAAATGTGATGTCGGCAAAAGTTTCTGTCTTGTCATCGGTAACGCTAAAGCCAAAAAATTCGCTGCTTAACCCCGCTAAGCCAA
>JAJDHH010000061.1 GCA_030266105.1 Eubacteriales bacterium OttesenSCG-928-K08 | reverse complement strand
TGCCCGATAATCGTTCGGTACATGCCGGTACATTATGTGCTTTCACTCGCGTTAAATGGCGAATATGCGAATGATATGAATAATATACTTTTTATGCAGGGCGATATATATACGCATAAGTATGCTGATTTTCCAGTTTTTGCGCCTTTTTCGCAGGTTTTTTAATAAAATGAGCGGAAGATAATTTGCCACACGCATGTATGATATAATAAGTAAAAAGAAAAAACTTCTGTGCATGGCTAATTTTTCTATAATATAGCAAGGAGGCGCAGCTATGAACTCATACTGGGCAATCATCTGGTTTTTACTTGCGGCGGCGCATCTGCTGTTTTGCGCGTTTGGTGGGAATGTGGAGCCACGGGCCAAGCGGCTGGGCAAGGGCTACACGCTATCTTCCGTTAACAAAGCCACGGTTTTGCGCTTAATCACAAAACCGCTTTTGCTGCCCATGCTCACTTTGTGGTATTGCGCGATTGCGGACCCTGTGCAGGGCATTATTGTGGCGGGGCTGCTGCTTGGGTTTTTGGGCGATGTTTTTTTGATGGTGCCCACGAGCCCCAAGCTCATGCTTGCGGGGCTCACGAGCTTTGCGCTTGGGCATGTATGCTACATAATTTACGCGCTGATGGGCGTGAGCGCGCAGCCGTGGTGGATATACCTGCTGCTCGTTTTTGTGTATGGAGCGCTTGTGCTTTTGCTCAACCCGACCGTCAAAAAAAAGCTACCCAAGGAGCTTGGCAAGGCGGGCTTTATTTATATGATTTTGCTCTGTGTGCTTAGCGCGGCCTGTGTGTTATATTGGCGAAGCGGCGGCGGTGCGCTGGCGGCAATAGGCGCGGTGCTTTTTATAATATCGGACTATTTGCTGGTAGGGTATCTGTTTGGCAAGCGGCAGCGTTACGGGAACTTTTTTGTGATGCTGACGTATTGCGCAGCGCAGCTGCTTATTATGTTAAGCTTCGTTTAATATTTTAATCAGTATCGGCTCCTTACGGAGCCGACGAGATTTTATTTTATTTAAAGTCGGGGAAACTACGTTTCCCCAGACATACCCCTTCCTTGTAGTGACCAAGCGTATCTCCCTCTTCATTCTAGAATAGTATGAACTGGCATAGGCTTCATCTCTGGGTGTGGAAACGAACCGTACTATCAAACGCCCATCTCAGGGGATTATTAAGGGGAGCCGCAGCTCCCCTTAATTTTTAATATGTGGGCAAGGGGTTGCGACCCCTTGATAATCCCCTCTGGGTTCTATTGATTCGCACAACTATAGGCTTTTAATAAGTCATTTTGCAGCGACATGTGCGGTGCAAAATGACACCTTGCACGTTTTGTTGGCCGTGAGGCGTTGCCGAACAAACAAAACGTGGAAAACTCAAAAAAGCGACGTTGTCGCTTTTTTGAAATCAGTATACCGGCCACCCCGCCACATAACAATACATATACGCCATCTGCAGCAAAAACAACACAACATACGCAACAGTCACCACCCTGCGGTTCCTCAGGCATGAGGCAAGCGCAATCGACACCGGGAAGCAGCACATCAAATACCGCGGCGCTGAAAGCAGCCATGTTGCGCCCATGCTCACTGCATAATACGCAAGAAAATACGCCATATAGCTCGCGCGAATGGGATAGGGCTGCCGCTTGAGGCGGCTCAAAATCGCCTGCCCGCGATAAACATGCTGGAAATTAAATGCGTTAAGCTGCTCATCCTCGCTTTCAGGCAAGGGCGCCGGCGGTTTGACGCGCTGGGCGGCCAGCATAAGCACAGGCGTTAGAATAAGACAAATGAGGTTTGGCAGCCACAGCCCGAATGCCTCGGGCGGGTCGCTTACAAAACGGCTTAAAAACATGTTTGTTTGATAATTGGCCGTGTTAAAGAACCAGCCCGTTTGCTGGCCCCAATGCTCCTTTTGATAAGTCAGGAATTGGAACGCATTACCCGTGACGCTAAGGTTCACAAAAAGGTACGCCCCAAGCCCCGCAGGGATAAGCAGCAGCGCCAAAAACGGCGAAACAAGCCCCTTTGCCTTTTTGCCGCTTTCTTTTTGGATGCGGCGCATATCCCCCAAAATTTCCACAAACACAGGCACGATTAAAATCACGCCCAATATCCGCGTAAATGCCGCAAGCCCGCCCACAAGGCAGGCCAGCAGATATTGCTTTTTGCGCGCCGCCAGCAGGCACAGTATGCTCAGCATCAAAAAAAGCGCATCGCTCATGGGCGCGCTGAGTAAAAAGGCCGCAGGCAGCAGCATTTGAAATTTAACAGCCCGGCGCGCGCTTATACGATCCATATCCAGCAGCGCAAGCTCATAGAGCGCCAGGCCGGAAATCACCGTAAACAGCAGCGAAAGCGCCATGCCCGACACAAAAATATTGCCCACAGCCCTGTTAAAAGCGTTAACAAGCAGCGGATAGAACGGCATAAAAACGATGTGGAAGCGCGGATCGCCCTGCGTCACATACCAGTTCTGGGCAATGCCAAGGTAATGGGGCGCATCGCCCTTGTTCCATATCCACAGGGTATCTAAAAGCGCACCCTCATAGCCGTTTGCCACGATTGAAAGCGCATAGGCTAAAATATAGACAATAATCCTCGAAAGAAGCAGCGCAAGGAACATTTTGAGCACAGGATGCATGTTGCCCGGGCGCAATGTGCGCGCGCCAAGCCCCTGCGTGACATCCACCTCCGGCTCGCCCGAAAAGCTCAAAAACACACTGCGCAAACAATCCGCACCGGCAATGCCAAACACAAGCACTGAAACAGCGCTTGCGGCAAGGCCCGCGATGTTAAGATTTGGCGTGTTAAAAAGCCAATAAACATATATGCTTATAAGCAGCGTGTAAAAAATGACCGAGAGCCGGAAAATGGTTTTTTTGAACAATTCTTATCCTCCCGAAAAAGAGAATATGGTGTCGCCGCCTGCGGCGGCGGGGGGTGTTTTGCTTAATGGTGGTCACGATCCCCATGGGATGCTGCAGGTATCGCCGCCTGCGGCGGCGACGGGAATTTATTTTATTTAATAGCAGGGGAGTTTTCAGTTCGGCATAGTCGCAGTTATGCTGCTTCTTGCCTCATTGGTCTTTCGCTTCGCTGCATCGCCCACTGGGCGCGCTCAGCTCCGACTCCTGCACCCCCGATTAGAACAGCTTCGTTCGCTCGGTCAAGGAAGGGGGTGTCGGGGGAAACATAGTTTCCCCCGACTTTACATAAAATAAAATCCCGTCGGCTCCGTTAGGAGCCGATACCCTGTTAATTTATCTTTACTCCAACAATTTTAGGCCCTTCGCCCGAGCCATTTGTCCCACGCGTGCCAACCACAAGATAGTCGCCAAACACAGCGGGCGTGGCCTCTATGCGCGAGCCCATATCAAGATCGAACAGCACCTTGCCGCCATCGAGCGGATCGTGAATGCGCATGCGGCCACTACGATCGCACTGAATAAGATAGCCGTTGCCCTCTTTATCGTATACTACCACGGGCGAGCTCCAATAACCACCGGCCTGCTCATAACGCCAAAGCTCCGTGCCATCGTGCTTGTTGTAGGCGACTATGCGCCCGCCATTGCCGCTTTTTTGCTGGCCGTTTTCATCAATATAGGTAACAGGCACAATCGTGCTGTTATAAATCACAATATCCTTGAGCTTTCCCCTGCCCACATGCGGGGTGGAAAGCGTGCCGCCATTGCTTGATGTGCTGCCAATGCTAGCCTCCCACTCAACCTGCCAGATGATCGCGCCCGTGCGCCCATCGATCTTGCGGTGATAGCTTTTGCCCACGCCAAGCGTTGCCGCGCCCTCCTGCTTATCCACCTCGTTGGCGGTGTAAAGGTAGTAGGTGCCGTTTGCGGGATCCTCCTCAAGCACGGGGGAGGTATCGCTATCGTCAGTCACATCCACAACAAATTGCAGCTCAAGCGTGTTGAGGTCCACGCACTGCATACGCCCGCCGTTATCCGTAAAATAAACATAGTTGCGGAAAACGGAGACCGAGTTTTCAATGCCCACCCAGCGTTTTGAATTATCATCCGCGCTGCCGCCATAGCCCGTGCCTGTATATTTATACTTTTCGAGATTGCCCGGGCTAACGCTCACCGTGCCCGCGGCGGGGTCATAGCTGCTGTTGAGCTTGAGGGTATACAGCACGCCGTTTTCGCCGGGCGCGATGATCGTATCGGTAGCGGCGTTTACCAGTATGCTGCTGTCATACGCCTGCCACGCGCGATATGAAAAAGGATCCTTGCCGCCAAAGCGGGCGATTACTTCGTTTGTTATAAGGTTGATTATTCTAAACCACGCGCCCGTTGAGCCATCCTTTTCGGTGGAGGAGATGCCCTGCCCCGTGTACAAAAGCGGATAACCGCGCGGATCGAGGCTCGCGGTGCCCTTTGTGACAACGCCAAGCTTTAGAGGATCGCGTGTTTGTTTGCCGCTTTCAAGCTCTATAAAATAGATGTTGCCGTCAAGCGTGGGGTAAATTACCTCAACAAAACCGTCCTTCTGCTTAAATTCATCCTTTATGCCGAGTATCTTTCTTGTTTCCTCCGGCCATTCGACTATGATTGGCATGCCCGTCCAGCCAACGCCCGTCCAACCATCGAGCGAGCTTATGGGGATTTCCCATATGCGCTCGAGAGTCTTTTTTTCGAGAGTCTGTGTGCCATATGTAAATGTATTGCGATAATTATTGCCGCCGAATGTGATTATGCCTTTGAGGCTGGTGTATTCATCGCCGGAGCCAAAGCGCATATCCCCGCTGCGGGTGAAGGATGAAACCTCCTGGCGGTCTATCATCAGCTGTGTGTTAAAACCAAATGCCGAGGGGTCGGTACCCTCCGCCGGGGAGAGCGCAATCGTCTGCGCCATACGCGGGGTTGGCGTGGGCGCGGGCGTGCCGGTTGCGCCGGGCAAAACCTCAACGCCAATCGTTGGGGTGGGCGTTGGTTTGCCGCCAAACAGGCCGGTGAAGATATTATCTTCATCGCCCTTTGGGGGTGTTAACAGGTTGATGACAAGCACAACAACCGCAACTACGCCCGCAAGCAGCGCTGCGCTCATAAGCAGGCGGCCCCAGTTGATATGCCTGCGCCGGGCTTTTGTTTGCCTTCCGCGTTTTCCTCGTCTAGCCATAAAAACTCCTTCGTCGTTCAAAAAAGTGCTATGGCTTCGCCATACATCACTTTTTTGAGGATAACCACATTTGCTTGCAGCTAAAGCTGCGGCCAGCAACCTTAATTCGTTGCCAAAGGCAACATCAGTAGTACCCGGAGGGTGCAAATGCTCTAAGGAGTGGGCTGGCGGGTGTGCACGCCACCCTTGCCCACACATCATAAATCAAGGGGCTCCGACCCCATTGATAATCCCCAAGGTAAAGCTGCTGACAGCCCATTGACAGGGCATTGCCGCCCTGTCGCAAAAATCTATGGGGTTTATCAAGGGGTCACAACCCCTTGATGTTTAATAAGTGGGCAAGGGCGGCGTGTACGCCCGCCAGCCCACACCTTGTGCATTTTTATGGCCGCAGCTTTAGCTGCAATAAAAATGCAGTTATCTCAAAAAAGTGATGTATGGCGAAGCCATAGCACTTTTTTGACATTTACCAAGGCCGCCTCGCGCAAACAAAGTGGCTCTTCCAATAGGAGGTTGTGCACGATCGCTTAACAACCTTGCCATTGTTGGATGAAGCATCAATCATCATGCCGCTGCCAATGTAAATGCCCACATGCCCAACCTTTGTTTTTCCGTTGTTGTAGAAGAACAGCAGATCGCCCTTTTCGAGCTTGCTGTAGCTGGTGATCTTAGTCCAGTCGCTCACCTGCGAATAACCCGCGGCGTTAAGCCTGCGGCGGTTTGAGCCTGCCTGCCTGAGGCAATAGTACACAAGGCCCGAGCAATCGAACGAGTTGGGGCCCTCATTGCCCAGAATGTATTTTTTGCCGATCTGATCCTGCGCGGTGGATATCATTTTGTTTATGTTTGCGCGTGTGCGCGCCTTTTTTTCAAGGTCTGCGCTGGGTTTTGCGCTATCGGAGTTGATAAGGTCGAATGTTTTTTCGCCCGCCTTGCCATCCTCCCTAAGCCCGTTGCGCGCCTGGAATGCCTTAACGGCGGCGACCGTTTCATCGCCATAAAAGCCCGTCACCTTTGAAAGATAACCAAGCTCCTTTAGCTGGCGCTGGAAGTTTTCAACATCGGTGCCCTCGGTGTCGTAAAGCAAGGTATATTTTTTTGCGCTGTCTGAATACAAAAGCTCCAGCGTTGCCAAACCCGCAATGCCATCCATCTGCAGGCCGTCCTCCTTGTGCTGGCGCTGGAAGCGCCTGACGGCATCCTGCGTGGCAGGGCCAAAATACTGCGTTGGTTCGTCAATATCCAGATAGTTGAGCTCCATTAATCGGATTTGAAGCTGCTCGACCTCCTCGCCCGTCATCCCCTTTAAAAGGGTGGGGTCGGGCGTGGGGCTGGGTGTTGGCTCAGGGTTTTTTTCGGGTTCATCCTCAATTGAAAAACCAACCGTGAGCGCATCCACATCCTCGCCGCCGGCGGCGGCGGATTCAGGCAGCATCACCTGATCGAGCACGGCAGGCTCGGCTTCGTTTTTGTTTGTGCTTAAAACGATAATCAGCGTGATGGCCCCGCAAAGCGCAAGCGCGCTTGCGCCAAATGTGAGCGCCCTTTGTTTTGCGCTAAGCGTGCGCAGCCAATAGCGGGCGCGATCCACGCGTGTTGTTATAAAATGTGTGACCCGGTATGTCATCCGCGCACGGCGGCGCTTTTTTATACGATTGGATTTTGCCATTTATCCTCCAAAATACCCGTAACACAAAATGTAGCAGATTTTGCAATGGTTTGTCCTATTCTATCGTTTTTTTTGCGTTAGAGCAACTTCAATTGTTTTTTGTTTACAGCATTTTCATCAAAGTATGAACATAACATGTATTCCCTGATGATAGGGTTTTCAAACTTTTGCGGAGTGGGGTCTTCTTTTTCTTTTAGAAAAAAGTAAAAGAAGCAAAAAGAAAACTGCATTGATATTTCAAAGTGGGGCTCTTGAGCTTGACAAAAACGCTGCGTTTAGGCATACTATAGCGATAACAAACCAATATGGCGTTGATGGGAAAACGTGCGCGGTGAAAATGCAAAAGCGAGCTGGGGATAGTGCAAGCCCGGCGGCAAAACAACACGCACAGGGCAACCTTGAGCCTAACTAAAACCAATTGAGTGGGCAGGAGCTTTCGCTTTTGCCAAAAAGGGTGGAACCGCGAGC
>JAJDHH010000059.1 GCA_030266105.1 Eubacteriales bacterium OttesenSCG-928-K08 | reverse complement strand
GCAAGCGAATCCTTTGTGAGGATAAGCTTGTCGTACTTAAGAATTTCATAAACATTGAGCGTACCGACCAAAGTGGTTTTCACATTGGGGATGTTGCCCGTTGCCCGCTCAACGCTATCGTCCTTGTCAGCAAGCACGATCAGCGCGCGCCCCGCGTCAACCGCGTTGAGGACTTTAACCATCTCTTTTGTCTTGGGGGCGGAGATGTTGAGCGCATCGAATACGATCAGTTCGTTTTCGTTCACTTTGCTTGAAAGCGCGGATTTCATCGCGATGCGCTTTACCTTTTTGTTTACGCTTACGCGATAGCTGCGCGGTTTTGGTGCGAACACCACGCCGCCATGCCTCCACTGGGGCGAGCGTGTGCTGCCCTGGCGGGCGCGGCCGGTGCCCTTTTGCCTCCAGGGTTTAATCCCGCCGCCACGCACTTGACTGCGTGTGAGCGCGGATTGGGTGCCCTGGCGTTGGTTGGCGAGATAGGCACGCACAACCTCGTGCATAACGGCTTCGTTAACCTGCGCGCCGAAAATCTCTTCGTTGAGCTCGACTTCGCCTGTTTGCGCGCCGCTGATATCATACAATGCTACCTTAGGCATTTGGCTTTTCCTCCTTAATTCTTAACGGTGCTCTTGACAACAACCATGCCGCCCTTTGCGCCGGGAATTGCACCCTTAACAAGCAGAAGATTGCGGTCCTTGTCCACCCGAACGACTTCGAGGTTCTGCACTGTGACAGTCTCGGCGCCCATATGGCCGGGCAGCTTTTTGGACTTGAACACTTTGGATGGGTCCGAGCAGGCGCTCATTGCGCCGGGCACGCGGTAGGAGTGCGAGCCGTGTGTTTTGCGGCCGCGCGCCTGATTATGGCGCTTGATGGCACCGGCAAAACCCTTGCCCTTGCTGGTTCCTGTGACATCCACGTGATCGCCCGTTTCGAACATGTCGGCAGTGATGATCGTGCCGACCTCGTAATTTGCCGCATCATCGAGCTTGAGCTCTTTGAGATAACGCGTTACCTTCACGCCGGCCTTATCAAAGTGGCCTTTGCGGGGTTTGTTTGAGAGACTTTCGCGAATTTGGGCAAAGCCAACCTGTATAGCGCTGTAACCGTCATGCTCCACTGTTTTTTTCTGAACAACGGGGCAGGGGCCTGCTTCAACGACGGTCACGGGGATCATGGTACCGTCAGCTAGGAACATCTGCGTCATACCGACCTTTTTGCCTACAATGGCTTTTTTCATCTATTTTACACCTCCAGTGCTTAAAGCTTGATTTCGATGTCCACCCCGGCGGGCAGGTCGAGCTTCATGAGCGCGTCCACCGTTTTGGCCGAGGGCATCAGTATGTCGATGAGGCGCTTGTGAATGCGCATCTCGAACTGTTCGCGGGAATCTTTGTACTTATGGGGGGAGCGCAGGATCGTTACGATCTCTTTTTCGGTGGGCAGCGGGATTGGGCCGCTCACGCGCGCGCCGGTGCGCCTTGCTGTTTCCACAATCTTCTCGGCGCTCTGGTCGATCAGGCTGTGCTCATAAGCCTTGAGCTTAATGCGAATCTTTGTGTTTGCCATGTTATTTTAATTCCTCCTGTTGTGTTTGGGCTGTACACTTGGCCGTGTGTTTCCTTATCTTAGTTTCCGCCGGAATATTATTCCGGCTTGGGGCTTTGCGCCCTATAAGGACTGCATGGTATAATGTTTTCACCCGTTTGGATTGCAGCGTGTCAGCGAAAACTACCCGGATGGCTTGCCGGCAACCTTTCGCCTCATCCAACAAGAAAGCGCGTAAACACACGTGCTTTCTATGCGCAACGTTGTTATTCTATACGATACGTTTCTCAATTGCAAGCTTTTTTTAGCGTAATATCAAAGAAAATTCGTGCGCTTGTAATCTGGTCTGGTTAGAGTTACAATAAGTTAAATTTCTCGAATATGGAGGTTGGCATTTTGCCCTATCAAATCACAACGGATTCCTGCGTGGATTTGCCCCCGGCGAAACTTGAAGAGCTAGGCATACGCTACGCAAAACTGCACATCATAATCAACGGCGTCTCCAAGCCGGAAGATATCCGCCACGAAGCAAAAGTGGCGTTTTATCAGGATATGCGCGCGGGAAAGCAGATTGCAACCTCACAGGTTAACCCCAATGAGTTTATTGAGCTTTGGACGCCCGCGCTGGACGCGGGCGAAGATATTTTGCACATAAGCTTTCTTTCGGCTCTTTCGGGCTCCTATAACAGCGCATGCGTTGCAAGGAATATGCTGCTTGAGGATTATCCTGAACGCACGGTAATGGTGATCGATTCGCTGTGCGCCAGCGGCGGCCAGGCCCGCCTTGTGGAGCGCGCCGTAGCTTTGCGTGAGCAAAACGCATCTTTAAAGGAAGCATACGATGAAATCGACCGCTGGCGCGGGCAGTATTGCATATATATCACGCCAGACAGCCTTTCCCACCTCAAGCGCAGCGGCCGCATAACGGGCGCCGCCGCCACGGTGGCAACGCTGCTGCAGATTAAACCTATTATAGTAGTAGGAAAAACCGGTGAGCTTGCCGTGCTCGATAAGGTTAAAGGCCGCCGCTCCTCGCTCAAGCGGCTGGTGGACATACTTTCTGAAAAGGTGGATATGCTTGCCTGCACTGTGGTGGATATCTGCCATGCGGATTGCTTGCCTGACGCAAACAATCTCAAGGAAATGATACTTTCAAGGCTCCCCAACCTGTCGGTGTATATCCGTATGGCAAGCGCCTCCATAGGCGCGCACTGCGGGCCGGGCGCAATCGCGCTGATATTTGTGGGCGGCAAAAACGCAAGGGCAGCAACATAATAATTTAAATGCAAAAAAAAAGAGATGTGCGGCTTTGCTGCACATCTCTTTTTTATTTGTTTTACTTACAGATTAAATTCTCTGCAAATGTGTGCGACGATCTCCTCGCCAATGCGCTCCTGCGCTTCAACTGTGGAGCCGCCGACATGCGGCGTCATGCTAACCAGAGGATGCTTTAAGAGGCGCTCATCCGTGCAGGGCTCCTGCTCGTAAACATCCACGCCGTAACCACGAAGGTTGCCCGCATCAAGCGCATCCAACAGGGCGTTTGTGTCCACCATGTTGCCGCGGCCTGTATTGATAAGGAAGGCTCCCTTTTTCATGAGGCCGATTTTTTCCGCGGAAAGTATCGGCGGCGTGCCCTTGGGGCCGGGCGTATGCAGCGAAACATAATCGCACTGGGGCAGCATTTCATCAAGCTCATAGCGCACAAAGGGTTCGTACTCGGGCTTGTGGCCGGAGCGATTTGTGTAGATAACATTCATGCCAAGCGCCATTGCGCGCTTGCCTGTTTCACGGGCTATGCGGCCAATGCCGATGAGACCCAATGTTTTTCCGGCGATCTCCACACCTTTGTAGGCTTTTTTCTCCCAGCGGCCTTCACGCATTGTATAGTTTGCAATGCCAATAAAACGCGCCAGCGAGAACATATGCCCAATTGCAAGCTCCGCAACGGAAGCCGAGGATGCGTTGGGTGTGTTGCACACTGCAATGCCACGCTCACGCGCATAGGCGACATCGATATTATCCACGCCTACGCCACCACGGATGATGAGCTTAAGCCTGCCCGTTGTAAGTGCCGAATCGATAATCGGCTCGCGCACCTTTGTGGCGGAACGAACAACAAGCACATCGAACTGCTTAACCTGCTCGGCAAGCTCATCCGGCTCATAAAACTGCTGCACTACCTCAAGGCCAAGCTCTTCAAGCTTTTTTGCGGCGCCTTTTTCTATCCCATCCGAAGCTAAAACACGCAACATAGTAAAATCCCTCCATGAATTATTATCGGGCAAATCGTCCCGTTCATTTTGGCGCACACTAACTTAAGGGTACGCACTCCCTGCTTTTTTAGGAAATATAAATCTTCAGCTTATTTTTCGAATGCCTTCATGAACTCAACAAGCTTTTCAACGCCTTCAACGGGCATCGCATTGTAAATGGATGCGCGCATCCCGCCGACTGAACGGTGGCCCTTGAGGTTGGACATCCCGTTTGCGGAGGTTTCCTTCACAAAGCGGGCATTGATTTCATCATCCTCAGCGCGGAATGTCACATTCATCAATGAGCGGCTTTCGGGAGAAACAGGGTTTTTAAACAGCTTGCTGCTATCAAGATAATCATAAAGGATCGCGGCCTTTTTCTGGTTGTGCGCCTGCATTGCGCTAAGGCCGCCCATGCCCTTAATCCAATCGAGCACAAGCTTGCACACATAGATGGGGTAGCAGGGCGGTGTGTTATACATCGACTCGTTTTGCGCCATGACGCTATAGTTGCACATTGTGGGCACAAACGCCGGAAGCTCCTCACGCAGAAGATCCTCGCGCGCGATTACGATTGTGAGGCCCGCAGGCGCGACATTTTTCTGCGCACCGGCATAGATGAGGCCAAACCTCGAAACATCGATCGGCTCGGAGAGTATGCAGCTTGATAGATCCGCCACCAGCGGCACATTGCCGGTTTCGGGGATATAATTCCATTTTGTTCCGAAAATTGTGTTGTTGTAGCAGATGTGCACATAATCCGCATCGGGGTTGAGCTTAAGTTCGTTTTGCTGGGGGATGCGGCTGAAGTTTTCGGGTTTTGTTGTGGCTGCCAGGTTGATTTCGCCATACTTTTGCGCTTCCTGGTAGGCCTTTCCGGAGAACTGGCCTGTTACAATATAGTCAGCCTTGCCGGTTTTTAAAAGGTTCATAGGCACCATTGCAAATTGCAGCGAAGCGCCGCCCTGCAGGAACATCACCTTATAGTTTTGGGGGATGCCCATCACCTCGCGCAAAAGCGCTTCGGCCTGCTTGATAATTTCATCGTACACCTTGGAGCGGTGGCTCATTTCCATCACGCTCATGCCTGAGCCCTGGTAGTTGAGCATATCGTCCCTCGCAGCCTCAAGCACGGAAACTGGAAGCATTGACGGACCGGCGGAGAAGTTGAAAATGCGGTCGTAGGCCATGGATATACATCCTCCTTTTATTTTGTTGGTTTCGTTGAAGAGTATTGGTGTTTTTTTAGATACTATGCGAGAATAAAAAAGTGCTTGGAATTACCTTAAATATAGCATAAAGATAGAGTTAAGTAAAGAATTCAACAAAAATATATTTTGTTTTTCTCAAAAATTTTTTTAGGATAAAAATTTGACAGAATCCCGCTCCAACGGCCTGAAACGTTGAAGCGATACCCTGCCAAATTGTGCTGTGTTGCCCTTAATTATAATCCTGCGCGGTGATGACATACATCGGCGCTCTTGCGGATTGATCCTCGCGCACATCCGCAACCTCGTGCGGGTCAACGCCCGTTGCAAGTGCGTATGCAATGTCAAATATCAACTGCGCCTGCGCTTCATAGTCGATCACAACCGTGCCGAGCATTTTGCCATCGCGTATGGCCTCGCGGCCTGCGGGTGTTCCATCGATGCCCACTATGTTTGAAAAATCCAGTTCAAGGCGCTCCACCATATCTATCACACCCAAAGCCATGTCATCATTGTTGCAGATTACGACCTCAATCTGATCGCCATACTTTTCAAAATATTGTTCGGCAAGCGCTGCTGCCGTGTGGCGTTCCCAGCTTGCAATACCACCATCAAGCTTTTCCACCGCAATACCCGCATCGCGTATTGCCTGCACCGAACCTTCTGTGCGAAGCACAGCATCCTGATGGCGCACCTCGCCCTCGATCATTATGTATTGAATTATGCCATCGCCGTTTTTATCGATGCTGCCCGGGTCCCTGTGGTAGGCATCGGCAATGATCTGCCCTTCAAGCCTGCCGTTTTCGCTCGCGTCCGTGCCAACATAATAGAGCCTGTCCCATTTGCCAAGATCCTCCTGCACAGGCTCCCTGTTAAAAAACACAACGGGAATGTTTGCTTCCATCGCGCGGTCAATAATATAAAGCGCGTTTGTCCTATCCACCAGATTAACGCAAAGCACATCGTAACCAAGCGAAATAAAGCGCGCGATCTGGTCGTTTTGGGTGGATTGACTGTTTTGCGCATGCACGATGCCCAGGTTTAACCTCACGCCAAACTCTTCCTCGTAGGATGAAGCAATTTCAGTAAGGCTGCCCATCATGTTGGAAATGAATGTGTCATCCTCCCGGTATGTTGCGATGCCAAACTTAACAGTGCCAATCTCCTGCTGCTCCTCGCTGCCGCGGAATATAAACGCAGCCACGATTGCAAGCAATGTAAGCGCTATTGCAAGATAAACGTATCCTCTTCTTTTTTTCATGCTCCCTCCTTGGTTTTGCTCATCCTATCGGGAAAAGGATTTTGTTCAGCGGATTGTCATACATATTATCCGCAGTCGCGACATAAAGCTCAAGCGCCATATCCTCCACGGCCTGCCCTTTTGCCGCCTCAACCGCACGTTGAAGGCTAAAATAGCCCATATCATATTCGCTGAAAACAACCAGCGCCTCAATCCTCCCGCTTTCAAGGTGCTGGCGCGCGCCGCTTGCAAAACCTGCGCCAAAAAGCACATCGCCCTCGCGTGCCCGCTGGCACAAAGGCACAAGCATCTGTTCATCGAGTGTTATTATAACGTTCTTGCCGCGATTGCTAAGCGCATCCATAACGCCCTCTTCATTTGCTGCGCAATAGGTAAGGCTAAACACCACGCCTGCCTGCTCAAAGCGGCTTTCAAGTCCCTCCAGGCGCTCATTGATGTTCTCCCTCGCGTTAGTTGGCATGAGCACAAGCACGGGCAAATTTAACGCATGCGCCTGCGCAAGCTCTGCAACAAGCGAGCCTATCTGCCTGTTATCGGGGCTGACATGCGGCGCGCTGCCCTTAAGCCCGGGAAAGGGCTGCTCGAGAGTCACCACCGGCACACGCGTTTGCATGCTTTCAACATATTCCTGCAGCTGGTAAGGATTTTCAGGCACCATCACAACAGCATCCACATTGTTGTTTATCTCACGCTGCAGCATAAGCTTTTGCGCCGCCGCGTTGGCTTCATAAGAGGAAACGATGTGCAGGTCAACATTATAATCAATCGCCGCCTGCTCAAGCCCTTTTCTAAATCGATCGCCTACTGAGCGTGTCAGCACTGAAACGCTGTGCGTTTTAACCTGATAATCAGCGTAATTTGATTGCAGCGCAAGCAGCAGCAACACACAGGCGAGCAGCGCAACAACCGTAAAAAACAATACTTTTTCGGAGCGGCCCATCATTCGTTCTCCTCCCCGTCATTGTATTGGCTTGCGGGCAGATGCAGGCGGATGCAAGTGCCTTCATCCGGTTCGCTTTGAATAAGCACGCCATACTGCCCGCCAAAGTAAAGCATGATACGATCATGTACGTTTTTAAGCCCTATGCCAGAGCCTGCAGATGCGGGCTCTGTTTTGTGGAGCAGCTCCTCCACCACATCCGCAGTCA
>JAJDHH010000006.1 GCA_030266105.1 Eubacteriales bacterium OttesenSCG-928-K08 | reverse complement strand
CATCCTCAGGCGAGAATTGCACCTCATCACAAAGTGTGCGGGCAAGGCGGACGCTATCCGCCACCTTTTTAAGCACCTTTTCAGGGGTCAATTTTAGTTTGTATTGCATGTGAATATCGCTCGTGGCGATAAATGTGTGAATGCGCGGCTTTTGCGCAAAACGAAGCGCCTTAGCGGCCTGCTTGATGTCAGAATCGTTGCAGCGCGCCAAGGAGCAGGTTGTTGACTGCCTTAAAATCTTTGCAACTTCAGATACCGCGTCAAAATCGCCTGATGAAGCGTTTGCAAAGCCAGCCTCGATAATATCCACACCAAGCAGCTCAAGTTGCCGGGCTATGTTTACCTTCTCCGCAACATTAAGGTTAACTCCTGGGGTCTGCTCGCCATCGCGCAGTGTAGTATCCAATATATATACGTGGTTAGTATCCATGTGAATGCTCCAATAATAACTTTATATAGTACGACCCGCTTTGACTTTGAAAGCGGGCCTTATTTGTGGCGGATTATACTGAAAAACAGTCCGCCTGTCAAGTTGCTCAAAGCCCATCGATCACAAATATATGGCAGCTTCTTCATCAAGCATGTAGGTAACATTGGGGTGCAGTTGAAGCATGCTGGCTGGAATTTCAGTCGTAATTCGGGAGGACATCATGTCCGCAACAGGTTTTGCCGCTTGCTTGCCAAAGGCGCATAGTATAATTCGTTTTGCGCTAAGCAAAGTGCTCATGCCCATTGTGACCATCTGCAAAGGTGCGTTTGAGTTGGGTGCAAACATGGAAGCACATTCCTCTGCAGCCTCGTCCGTTAGATCTTCAACATGAGTAAAGGCCGATAGCTCACTGGATGAGCTGTTGTAAGCAATATGCCCGCCTTTGCCCAATGGGAGCAGCAAAATATCCATATCGCCTGCCTCGGCCAGATTTTTTTCGAACGAAGCGCAGGCATCCTCAAGGTTAATCGCAATATGGTTCGGGCGATATATGCGAGATACATTAAGGCCGATAGCATCAAGCAGGTGGCGACTTAGAAACTCGCAGACCAATCCCTCGCGGCTTCTTCCGGCAAGCTCGCTTGTTAAAAACAGGCTTGTTTCGCTCCAATCAAGAATGCCGGCTGCGGTCATGGCCGCAAGCTGCCGATAAATACTGATGGATTGGCCGCTTACGCATAACCCAACAACAGAGTTGGGTTTTTGTATAAACTGCGCCGCCAGCAAAGTTGCGGCGGCGGCACCGGCCGCTTGAGCATCCTTATAAATCATGGTTCCCATAGTTGCTACCTTCCATTTACAAACATAGGCGTATGAATTATTAGTATACCATGCAAGCAGGAAATTGGCATCTGTTTTTGTCAAAATTGATAGAAACCCTGAGATTAAGTGGGCGTTTTGCTAACGAACGATATTTAATGGAATGGATAAATATGTTACAGGTATAAACACACATTATAAATAGTCATTGCATATGCTCAAAGGATAGATTATAATACTATAAGAAAAGCATTATGATAGGAAAGAAAGGATAAGGGCAGATTATATGTCGGCAGACCTTGAACTATATCGTGTGTTTTGCACGGTCGCAAAGTGCGGCAGCCTTTCACACGCTGCCCGTGAGCTGTATATCAGCCAGCCCGCGGTCAGTCAGGCAATGCGCCGCTTGGAGGACAGTTTAGGGTGCTCGCTATTTACGCGCACAAGCCGCGGCATTTCCCTCACGGGTGAAGGGCGTATGCTCTATAGCTATGCGGATAAGGCCGTCAGCCTTGTTGCCGCAGCGGAGGATAAGCTAAACCGAATGCGTACATTACAATCAGGCGGGCTGATGATTGGCGCAAGCGACACGCTTTGCCAATATTTCCTGTTGCCCTATCTGGAACGTTTTCATGCAGAATATCCGGAAGTACAGCTGCAAGTAACAAACCGAACCACTCCTGAAACTGTCGATCTGCTTAAAATTGGCAAGGTAGATATTGCACTCGTTAACCTCCCGATTGAGGATAGTTCGCTGAATGTACGCGAATGCCTGCAGGTGCACGATATTTTTGTCGCAGCGGAACGTTTTTCGCATTTTAAAGGACAGCCTATCACTTGGGATATGCTTGCAAGAGAACCGCTTGTGCTGTTGGAGCGTGCATCCAACTCGCGAAAGTACCTTGATTCATTTGCTACCCAGCATGGTGTTGTGCTCCACCCCGAAATCGAGCTTGGCGCACACAGCCTTTTGGTTCAGTTTGCGCAGATTGGCTTGGGAATTGCCTGCGTAACAAGCGAATTTGCAAAGGATCCGCTCGCAAACGGAGAACTATTTGAGGTCATTATGGATGATCCGTTGCCTCCGCGTAACATCGGACTGATTTCTTTGGATGGTGTGCCGCTTTCAGCTGCGGCGACACGGTTTATTCAAATTGTAATGGGCGAGGACAGCAACGACTAGTTTTGATTTTAAAGGACGCTTGACTGCGTCCTTTTTTGCGCCTGAAACATTTTAAACATAAGCAAAAATTATAGCATCATACAAATATCGAAACTCCAATTATGGATAATTCGTTTGACTGCACAGCAAGCATGGGATACTATGATACAGGATGATACCGGCCATCGCCGGTTAATAAACAGGAGGCAAATGCTATGTCAACATGTGCGATCGTAGGGGTAAACTGGGGAGACGAAGGTAAAGGCCGCATGGTGGACTACCTTGCCCAGCAGTTTGATATTGTCGTTCGCTATCAGGGGGGCAGCAACGCTGGCCATACGGTAATTAACGAGCATGGAAAGTTTGCGTTGAACCTTTTACCTTCAGGCATATTCAGGCCTGAGGTTGTGAACGTTTTGGGAAACGGTGTGGTTATCGATCTTGAGCATTTGTGCGGCGAAATCGCAAAGCTGCACGAATCCGGCATCGAAGTTACACCCGAGCGGCTAAAAATCAGCGACCGTGCAATCATCGTTTTTCCTTTCCATAAGGATCAGGATGGTCTGGAAGAAGCGCGGCTAAAGGACGCAAAATACGGCTCGACAAAGCGGGGTATAGCGCCTGTATACAGCGACAAATATCAGAAAAAAGGCATTCAAATGGGGGATTTGCTATTCCCCGATGTGCTTGAAAAACACTTAAAGCTTGTGTTGGAATGGAAAAACCTCATGTTGAGCGGAATGTATGGTGCAAAACCATATACATACGAAAGCATTATGGATTGGCTTTCAAACTATGGCGAAAAGTTAAAGCCCTATATTACGGATACCGGCAAGCTGCTTGCGGATGCACAAAAGAGCGGCAAAAGCATTCTTTTCGAGGCACAGCTTGGCGCGTTGCGTGATATTGAGCTGGGCATCTATCCTTTCACATCCTCATCCTCGCCTCTGGCTGCATATGCGCCGTTGGGTTCAGGCGCGCCGGGCGTGAAGGTGGACGAGGTTGTGGGGGTAGTTAAGGCATACTCCAGCTGCGTAGGGGAGGGGCCCTTTGTTGTTGAATGGTTTGGCGACGAAGCTGAAAAGCTGCGTGAAGCCGGCGGAGAATATGGCGCGGCAACAGGCCGCCCTCGTCGTGTTGGCCCATTTGATGTTGTCGCTACCCGCTACGGCATGCGCTTGCAGGGAACAACAAGCGTTGCTTTGACTAAGATGGATGTGTTGTCCTACATGGATAAAATTCCGGTATGCACCGGCTACAAGGTTAACGGAAAAACAGAAACGGATTTTCCGTTTACTCCGCTTATGGATGGGGCTGAGCCAGTAATCGAATATATGCCCGGATGGGGAGTGGATATTTCAGGCGTTCGCGATTTCGAAAAGCTTCCCAAGGCTGCCAGAGAATACGTGGAATATATTGAGCGCGTTTTGGAATGCCCTGTGAAATATGTTTCTGTCGGGCCGGATCGTGAAGCGCTTATGATCCGCTAAATCAGGGTGGCAAACATGCAGAATACAGACTCCTACCAAAGCCCGCTTGCAAGCCGCTATGCCTCAAAACAAATGCGCAGCCTTTTTTCGCTGGATACGCGCAGCCAAACTTGGCGAAAGCTCTGGGTTGCGTTAGCGCAAGGGGAGCATATGCTGGGTTTACCTGTGACTATGGAGCAGGTAAATGAACTGCGCGAGCATGTAAATGACATAAACTATGATGTAATCGCGGAGCAGGAAAAGAAGATCAGGCATGATGTTATGGCGCATGTGTACGCATACGGCCTTGTTTGCCCGAATGCAAAAGGCATTATCCATTTGGGCGCAACAAGCTGCTATGTAACTGATAACGCGGATATTCTCATTTACCGCGAAGCGCTTGCGCTTGTTAAAACAAAACTATTGAGCGTGATCGCCAATCTTGCGAAATTTGCAAATGAATATAAGTCGTTACCTACTTTGGGTTACACTCATTTTCAGCCGGCACAGCCGGTGACTGTTGGAAAACGCGCCAGCCTGTGGATACAGGATTTTATGCTGGACATGGATGAACTCGTTTTTGTCAACGATTCACTTCTCCTGCTCGGCAGCAAGGGCACAACCGGAACACAGGCGAGCTTTTTAGAGCTTTTTGAGGGCGACCATAAAAAAGTTAAGGAGCTGGATGCGTACATTGCTCAAGCGTTTGGCATGCCGGGTGTTTACCCCGTATCAGGCCAGACATATCCGCGCAAGGTTGATAGCCGTATACTTAACATGTTGTCATCTCTGGCGCAAAGCGCATACCGTTTTGCGGGTGATTTGCGCCTGCTGCAGCATATGCACGAGGTTGAGGAGCCATTTGAAAAAAATCAGGTTGGCTCATCAGCTATGGCATATAAGCGCAACCCAATGCGAAGCGAGCGCATTTGCTCATTAGCGCGCTATTTGATGGCAAACTCACAAAACGCGGCGATGACCGCATCCACACAATGGATGGAGCGTACGCTTGATGATTCCGCCAATCGCCGTATTTCACTGCCAGAGGGTTTTCTTGCGGCGGACGCTATTTTGAATTTGCTGTTAAATGTGACGGATGGGCTTAAGGTTTATCCGGCGGTGATCAAAAAGAATTTAATGGAGCAAATGCCTTTTATGGCAACTGAAAATCTGCTCATGGAAGCCGTTAAAAAAGGTGGCGACAGGCAGGAGCTGCATGAAGTGATCCGCGAACATTCCATGGCCGCCTCTGCGCGCATGAAAGAAGAAGGCGAAGCCTGCGATCTTTTTGAGCGCCTGTTAAACGATGGTCGTTTGGGAATGACACAAAGCGAATTTGAAGCGATTATGGATCCATCCAAATATATCGGCCGGGCGGCTGAACAGGTCGAGGAATACCTGGAGGAGTTCGTTAATCCAATGCTCAAGAAGCATGGTGCTGAGAATGTTAGTGCGCAAATAGATGTGTAACCAATCTGAATAGTATTTATAGTACTTATAGTTAAGTCTGAAGAAACACCCAAAAACGGGCCCGGATCAATAAATCCAGGCTCGCTTTTTTGTTATAACGGAATGTAAAGAAACAATTGCTCAAGTCAAATATTTCAAAAGCATTATAGCTAATAAAATCAAAACGAAGGTTAAAAACATACTATGATATTGAATAAAAGTATGATTGGAGGAAGGCGCCTTGTCAATCACAGGGAGATACAAAATTCAGGCAAAAACACCCATTGGCCCGCAAACCGGTGTTTTAAGCTACATTGCAGAGGGGAACAGCCTGAAGGGTTCTGCTACGATAATGGGAAACACAGTTCCAATAACGACCGGCACAGTATCGGGAAATTCATTTTCGCATGGCATTACTTTAAAGACTTTTTTAGGAAAGTTTAACACCATAGTGACAGGTAAAGTGGATGGAAATGCAATTTCAGGGCATTTTAACTGGGGAAACCAAGTGGTTTCGTTTAATGGACAGAGAATATAGCGTTAACAACAAAAAATGAGCTTTAACAGCTCATTTTTTGTTGTTAATAGTTTATTAGATTCTTGCTACGCCGCTTTTTCTTGCAGCCTCGGCAACAGCCTTGGCAACAGTCTGGCCTACCCGGGGATCAAACGAAGTTGGGATGATGTATTCCGCGTTTAGCTCATCATCCGAAATCAACCCGGCAAGCGCATAGGCAGCGGCGATTTTCATTTCATCATTGATGTCGCTTGCGCGCACATCAAATGTGCCTCTGAAAATGCCGGGGAACGCCAGTACATTGTTGACCTGATTGGGGAAGTCGCTTCGGCCTGTTGCGATTATAGCCGCGCCGCCAGCCTTTGCCTCATCCGGGAAAATTTCCGGGGTAGGGTTGGCGCATGCCATAACGATAGCATCTTTAGCCATTGCTGCTACCATCTGTGTTGTAACAGTGCCCGGAGCTGAAACGCCAATAAACACATCCGCGTTGTTAAGCGCATCCGCCAGTGATCCTTTTAAAAGATTACGGTTTGTTACCTTTGCAATTTCATTTTTGATTGGGTTCATGCCAGCTTCACGGCCTTCATAAACTATGCCGGTGCGATCGCAAAGGGTTATATCCGCAAAACCATCGGAGAGCAGTAACTTTGTAATAGAAACGCTGGCGGCTCCTGCGCCATTGATAACGACTTTTACGTTTTCCTTCTTTTTGCCAACGAGCTTAAGTGCGTTTACAAGCGCAGCAAGCGTCACAACGGCAGTGCCATGCTGATCGTCGTGAAAAATCGGAATATCACAGCGCTCTTTGAGCTTGCGCTCGATTTCAAAGCAGCGCGGAGCAGCAATATCCTCAAGGTTAACTCCGCCAAAAGAGCCGGAAATCTGATAAATGGTTTCAACGATGGTATCAACATCTTTGCTTTTGATGCACATGGGGAACGCATCCACATCACCAAAAGATTTAAAAAGCACGCATTTGCCTTCCATAACCGGCATGCTCGCCTCGGGGCCAATATCGCCAAGGCCCAACACAGCCGTTCCATCGGAGACAACAAGGCACATGTTCCAGCGGCGGGTGAGCTCATAGCTTTTGTTGACATCCTTTTGAATTTCAAGGCAGGGCTGCGCAACACCGGGCGTGTAGGCAAGGGAGAGGTCGTGCTTGTCTTTTGTAGGAACGGTGGCAACAACTTCGATCTTGCCCTTCCACTCACCGTGCATCCTCAAAGATTCTTTTGCATAATCCATCGTGTAAATCTCCTTAAATCAAATTTCAAATGGGAAAGTATATGGAAGCTTTAACTGGTCGCGTACGGCCAGGATTTCCTTTTGTACTGCCTCGCTAACAGGCACGCCCTTATCCTTGCGTTCAAGCCAGCAAAGGTATTCTTTTTCGCCCGCGGTGTATATTCGCTCTTCACCCGGCGCTTTTTGGGATGCGCGCAGCGCACGCAAAATATCTCCCGTTGTTTTTTTGAATTGCTCCAGGCCCAGGAAAGCTTCAGGATCGATTACCAGGAAAAAGTGGCCCAGGTGTCCGGCTTTCCAGTTGCCGTTTTCGTCCTTGTCGCTGAGAGCCTTCAAGAAAGTGCCCGCCTGCAGCGCGGCGCTTAGAACCTCAATCACCACCGCATAACCATAACCTTTATAGCCCGCAAGCTCTTCACCAATTCCACCCAAGGGGGCAAGCGCGGCGTCGCCCGAGTTAAGTGCGCCGAGGATGTATTGTGAGTCTGTCAACGCGCTTCCATCACGCCCAACCACCATTCCGGCGGGGGTATCCTTGCCTGCGCGTGCAAAATATTCAATTTTGCCGCGTTGGGTGATGCTTGTTGCACAATCCAGCAGGAATGGAAAATCCTCATCGGTTGGAAAACCGACTGTCAGCGGGTTTGTTCCAAGCATATTTTCCACGCCAAATGTTGGTGCGATTGATGGGCGTGCGTTTGTGCCGGTTATTCCGATCAAGCCTTCTTTTGTGGCCATTGTGACCCAATAGCCCGCTATTCCATAATGTGTGGAGTTACGAACAGCAATCATCGAAAGCCCGTTTTTCTTCGCTTTTTCAATCGCCATTGTCATAGCCCTGTGGCTTGCGACCATACCCATACCGTCATTTGCATCCAGCACTGCGGTTGTGGGTGTTTCTTTAAGAATATCGATTTTTGTTACAGGGTTTTGAATGCCCGCGACTATTCTATCAATATAGATCGGCTTAAAGCGATTGCAGCCGTGGCTTTCAATTCCTCGGCGGTCGCTTTCAAGCAACACATCTGAGCAAAGGCGTGCATCCTCCTCGGGAATGCCATATCCCTTAAACGCATCAACAAGAAAACGATCCATCAACTCCCATGATACATAAGGCCTTGTTTCCATTTTTATACTTCCTTTCTTTAAGTATGGTGAGTGCAAGAAAAACTAAGCTTTACGGCGTGGCCCAGTTCATGCTGCGGCCAACGGCACGGTTCCAACCGTTTATCAATTTATCTCGCTGCTCAATATCCATACATGAAGTATACTCTATTTCGCATTGCCATAGGGAGCGAATTTCTTCCTGATCGTTCCAAAACCCTGTCGCAAGCCCCGCAAGATAGGCAGCGCCCAGTGCTGTTGTTTCGCGCACGGCAGGGCGGAGTATAGAAGCGTTTAATATATCCGCCTGAAATTGCATCAAAAAAGCATCCTTGCTGGCCCCGCCATCCACCTTTAGCTCGCGTATAGGCTTGCCGGTGTCTTTTTCCATGGCGCGCACAAGATCAAGACTCTGGTAAGCGATCGATTCCTGCGCCGCGCGGATTATGTGTTCACGTTTGGTGCCTCGTGTAATGCCAACGATGCAGCCACGGGCATACATATCCCAATGAGGCGCGCCAAGTCCCGCAAAGGCGGGCACCATATATACGCCGCCGGTATCTTCAACCTTTTGCGCGTAATACTGCGCATCGCTGCTCTCGGAGAAAAACCGCATTTCATCCCGCAACCATTGTATTACCGCACCGCCAACAAACACGCTGCCTTCAAGCGCATATTGCACTTTGCCGTTCACGCTTGCCGCAATTGTGGTTACTAAACCATTTTTACTTCTAAGCGCTTGCTCGCCAGTGTGTGTGAGCAAAAAGCAGCCGGTGCCATATGTGTTTTTAGCCTGACCCGCTTCAAAGCAGCATTGCCCAAACAAAGCCGCCTGCTGATCGCCTGCGGCGCCTGCAATTGGAATTTGTGCGCCCTGAATGTTGACATGGCCGTATATCTCGCTTGAGGGGCGCACCTGCGGCAACATTGCCCGAGGGATGTTGAGCGCTTCAAGCAGAGTATCGTCCCAATCAAGCTTGTGAATGTCATAAAGCATTGTGCGGCTTGCGTTTGTATAGTCGGTCACATGCGCCTTGCCGTTGGTGAGCTTCCAGATAAGCCAGGAATCAACCGTTCCAAAAAGAATATCGCCGGAGGCGGCACGCTCGCGTGCGCCCGGCGTATTATCGAGTATCCACTTAATCTTTGTGCCGGAAAAGTATGCGTCGGGGACAAGGCCGGTTGTTTTACGGATATGCTCATCCAAACCGAGGTTTACCAATTCATCCACAATGCCTGCCGTGCGGCGGCATTGCCAGACGATTGCGTTATAAATCGGCTTGCCAGTTTGTTTATCCCACAAAATGGTAGTTTCGCGCTGGTTTGTAATGCCGATTGCAGTAATATCTGCTGCGTTAACATCGCATTTGGCAATAAGCTCCATCATAACCGCGTATTGCGAAGAATATATTTCTAAAGGGTCATGCTCAACCCAACCTTCGTGAGGATAGTGTTGTGTATACTCCCTTTGCGCCATGCCGATTATGTTTTGGGCCTGGTCGAACAAAATTGCGCGGGAGCTAGTTGTCCCCTGATCCAGAGCAAGAATGTAATGACCCATTGTAACCCTCCTGCGAAGCGTTTTCGATTATCGTTTTGCTTAAAAAAACGTGCGAAAAAGCGCCTGCCGCACTCCTCCACACATGCCGTTTCCTCTGTGATGGTAAGTGATCTTTAATGATTTTTCTTCAATAAAATTGTACTATAAATTCGTCAAAAGTCAAGTGTTTAGTGGGGTTTGCGGGGTTTTAAACTCTATAGCAGGCATAGGGTTTTGTCTGCACAAGTTGATGCGTCGAATATAAAACCATGCCCATTTAACGGGTTATTGCGACATCAGTATTTTTTTGAATAACCAATGATGAAATATTAATCAAGCATTCTGTTTTGGTAGTTTGGGACATATATATCTAATGTTTTACTGTTTATGTATGAAAAGGAGGCCCCGGTATGGAAAGAATGGAGCTATATCAGGATATCGCAAAGCGCACACAGGGGGATATCTACATTGGCGTTGTTGGCCCGGTGCGCACAGGCAAATCTACATTCATAAAGCGCTTTATCGACTTGCTGGTGCTGCCAGGCATTGAAAATGAGCATGTGCGCACAAGGGTGGTGGATGAGCTGCCGCAAAGCGGCACGGGCAAAACGATCATGACCACTCAACCAAAGTTTGTGCCAAACGAGGCTGTGCGCCTGGAGCTCGGCGACAGTGCGCACTGCAATGTGCGCATGGTGGATTGTGTTGGTTATTGGGTGCCGGGCGCGATTGGGCACATGGAGGCGGATACGCCGCGCATGGTTAGAACTCCGTGGTTCGATCATGAAATCCCATTTGAGGAGGCCGCGGAAATTGGAACGCGCAAGGTAATCACGGATCATTCCACGATTGGGGTTGTGATGACGACTGACGGCAGCATCACAGATTTGCCGCGCGAAAGCTACCTTGAAGCGGAGGATCGTGTTATACGCGAGCTAAAGGAAACAGGCAAGCCTTTTATAGTTGTTGTTAACAGCACACAACCAGAGGGCGTGCGTGCGCAAGAAGTTCGTGATGAAATGAGAGAAAAATACGATGTGAGCACCATTATACTCGATGCGTTAAATATGTCGGGTTCAGCTGCATCGGATTTGCTGGAACAGGTTTTAATGGAGTTCCCGATTTCCATGCTTCAGGTGAAACTGCCGGGATATATGATGGAGCTTGCTCCTGAGCATTGGTTAATGCAGCGTGTGATGGAGCCTGTGCAGCAGGCAATGCCAACGCTTTCGCGCATGAGAGATCATGCAACTTTGCGCGATGCACTGCTTGAGTTGGAGGATTTTTTGCCTGCACAGGTTGTGCAGCTGGATATGGGCAGCGGCAAGGCTGTGCTTGAGCTTAACCCTGTGGATGGAATGTTTTACAGGATTTTAAGCGAACAAAGCGGATATGACATTGCAGATGATTATGAACTGCTGGCGGCGCTAAAAAGCTTTTCGCTCGCCAAACGGGAATACGATCGCATATCAGGCGCGCTAGAGGCCGCACAAACTCTTGGATACGGCACGGTTCCTCCCGCGATGGACGAAATGCAGCTTGAAGACCCTGAAATTGTGCAGCAGGGCAGCAAATATGGCGTTAAGCTGCGCGCAAATGCTTCGGGTCTGCAAATATTCCGGGTCGATATGCACACGGAAATTAGCCCTATTGTAGGCAGCGCAGAGGCGAAATACCTCACCGACACGTTTGAACTGGATCCCGCAGCTATTTGGCAAACTAACATATTTGGAAAGCCATTGTTTGATCTTGTGCGCGACAACATGATGGGGAAGGGGCAAATGCCCGATGCCGTGCAGGAAAAGCTCCAGCGCACTCTCCAACGCATTGCAAACGATGGCTGCAACGGGCTGATCTGCATACTGCTATAAAAATACAAACAGCCTCCATATATTTGCAATGAGCCACCTCAAACTATGGGGTGGCTTTGCCATGCTCATGGCGCATTGCAAAACACATAAAAATGGATGGATAAAGCAAAAAAGAATACACAGTTATAAGCCTGCTATATGCCTGACCGAGAAACTGGCGCATTGCTTTATGGGAATTATATGTGTATAATATCAAAAGGGTACAAACAGTATCCGAATTTGGGCGGTTGAAAACCGTCAAAACACAGGAGGAATCTAGTATGAAGAAGACCCTAACACTTGTTATGGCGCTGTTGCTTACGCTTGCGCTTGTGCTGACCGGCTGCGGTGGCAACGCAAATGGCGGCGCTACTCCAGAACCGGTAACGCCCACCGATTCCGGCACTGACCCCGCACCCGTTGAAACAGGGGATGACGATGTTATTAAAGTCGGCATATTTGAGCCGCTGACAGGCGCCAACGCCGCTGGCGGCCAGATGGAGCTTGAAGGCATCAAAGTTGCCCACTCGCTTGTTGGCGAAGTGCTTGGCAAAAAAATCGTCTTGGTTGAGATGGACAATAAATCGGATGACGTTGAAGCTGTAACCGCTGCGGAGCGTCTCGTAAACTCCGAAAAGGTTGATATCGTTGTTGGCAGCTGGGGTTCATCGGTGTGCATCGCTGCAGGCGACACATTTATGAACGCAAAGGTTCCCGCAATTGGCACCTCTTGCACAAACCCGCTCGTTACGCTCGATAACCCATACTATTTCCGCGTTTGCTATCTGGATGATTTCCAGGGCACGCTGCTTGCTAACTTTGCAAAGCAGGAAGGCTACAAAACAGCCGCGGTTATCACGGACGTTTCCGACACCTATGCGATTGGCCTGAAAAAGTACTTTGTGGATGCGTTTGGCGCGGAAAACATCGTTGCCGAAGCGCAGTTTAACAAGGGCGACCAGGACTTTACCGCGCAGATCACAAGCGTTATGGCTGCAAACCCGGAAGTTATCTTTGCCCCCTCCGGTTATGCTGAAGCCGGCCTGATGATGAAGCAGGCGGCGGACCTTGGCTACAACATCCTTTTCCTGGGCGCAGACACATGGGAAACAGAGGTTATGTTTGAGGTTGGCGGTGTTGCGACAGAAAACTGCCGCTTTACAACATTCTTTGATGCGGATGCAGCCCCAACCCCCGAAAGCACACAATTCCTTACCGCTTACGAAGCTATGTTTGGCGGCAAGCCCAAGGGCGCTGTGACTGCGCTTGGATATGACGCTTACATGGTTGCGATTGCGGCAATCGAAAAAGCTGGAACAACTGATGGCGAAGCTTTGCAAAAAGCGCTCACAGAGCTTGATGTTACCGGCGTGACAGGCCGCTGCGTGTTTGACGAAAATGGCGACGCTGTCAAAAACCAGGCTATCATCAAAACGGTGCAGGATGGCGGCTTTAAGTACATTTCAACAGTCGTGGTTGACTAACACTCGTTTGAGATAACATATGGCGCGGCGGGCGGCCGTAAGGCTGCCCGCCGTTCATGTTAAAATCTATCTTTTTTATTTAAATCATATATAGAAACATGTTGGGGTGGAAGTAATGGCGTTATTCTGGCAAAATGTTGCGAATGGCCTGACTGTCGGCAGCCTTTACGCTCTTGTGGCGATTGGTTATACGATGGTGTATGGCATTTTGCGCTTAATTAACTTTGCGCACGGCGACATATTTATGATGGCAATGTATTTTGCCTTTTTTGCAATATCTATATTTTATATCCCCTGGTATATTGCTATTATTTTAGTTCTCGTTGCGACGATGCTGCTGGGGATGTTAATTGAAAAAACCGCATATGCGCCGATACGAAACGCGCCGCGCATATCGCTGCTTATATCCTCCATCGGCGTTTCATATCTGTTGGAAAACCTGGCGACAGTGCTGTTTACAGGCGTTCCGCGCCAGTTTCCTTCAATAGGCTCGCTCCAAAACAGCCTTGTGATTGGCGGCGTAACAATACAGCAGCTTGCGATTTACACACCCGTTGTTATGCTGATATTAGTAGCGCTTTTGCTAACGCTTATTAACAAAACTAAAACAGGCATGGCGATGCGCGCAGTTTCCAAGGATTTTGAAACAGCAAAGCTGATGGGTGTAAACATCAACCGTACAATTTCTTCCACATTTGCAATAGGCTCCATGCTGGCGGCAGTCGGGGCGATTATGTGGGGGCAAAAATACCCGCAAATTCAGCCATATATTGGCGTTATGCCCGGGCTTAAATGCTTTATCGCAGCGGTCATTGGCGGCATAGGCAACATAAAGGGCGCTGTTGTTGGCGGACTGTTGCTTGGCATGCTTGAAATTATGATTGTTTACGCGCAGCCCGGCCTTTCAGGCTATAAGGACGCTTTTGCGTTTGTTGCTCTTATTCTGGTGCTGTTAATCAGGCCCACAGGGCTGTTTGGTGAAAAAGTCACCGATAAAGTATAAGGAGGGGATGTCGTGGAAAAGAACAAGACTCGTTTCCGGGGCATAGCCTCCGGACTAACAAAAAACAAAAGGCGCAATTTACTGCTGAGCATGATAGCAATAATTGCGCTTACCGTGTTTTTGCATTTTACAGAGCAAGGCGCAACTGTTGGCAGTTACGAGGTTCGTGTGTTGAACCTGTGCGCAGTGTATGCTGTGCTTGCGCTTTCAATGAACCTAATAAACGGCTTTACAGGCCAGTTTTCGCTCGGCACAGCTGGGTTTATGGCGATTGGGGCGTACACAACTTCGCTTTTGATCATGCCTGTAAGCGTTAAGGCGAAGGTGTTTTATCTTGAACCGATAGTTCCCTGGCTGGAAAATGTGCATTGGGAAGGAAACTTCGGCCTGTTCGGCGCCTTGCTTGTAGCAGGGTTAATCACAGCTGTAGCTGCGTTTATAATAGGCTTTCCTGTGCTGCGCCTTAAGGGCGACTACCTTGCAATTGCCACGCTGGGTTTTTCCGAAATCATACGTATTGTGTTTACAAACACACAATCGGTCACAAATGGTTCAACGGGCATAAAAAGCATTCCCAACACAGCAAACATATGGTGGACTTTTGGTGTGATGGCGTTTTTTGTGGTGTTTATGCTGCGTTTAATGAAAACAAGCTACGGTCGTGCATTCAAATGTATTCGGGATGATGAAGTTGCGGCGGAGAGCATGGGAATTTCGCTGTTTAAGCATAAAATGCTTTCATTTGTCATTTCGGGATTTATGGCCGGGGTAGGCGGTGGGTTGATGGCAAGCGTCCTTGGCGCGATTACACCGCTGCTGTTCCGCTTTATTCTTGCATACGACATTTTGTTGATTGTGGTGCTGGGCGGCATGGGCAGCATCACCGGTTCAATAGTTGGGGCGTTTTTGATTACAACAGCCAAGGAGTGGCTGCGCTGGTTGGATGCGGGCTTTAACATTGGTCCCATCAAAGTGCCGCAGATTGCAGGGCTACGTATGGTTGTTTTCTCCGCACTGCTTATGCTTGTTATTTTGTTCTATAGGCGTGGGTTGTTTGGAAACAAGGAGTTTTCCTGGGATGGTATGTTCCGCCTTATTAAAAACGCACCCAAACGGGTTGCGGCTTGGTTTAAACCCAAACCGAAGGGAGGCGGAGCAAAATGAGCGTGCTAAAAACTGAAGGCGCAACGATGCGCTTTGGTGGCGTAACCGCTGTTGACAACCTGAACATCCACATAGAAAACAATGAAATTGTAGCGATTATCGGCCCCAACGGAGCGGGAAAAACAACCGCGTTTAACATGATAACCGGGGTGTATAAACCTACATCGGGTCAGGTGTTATACCAAAAGCCAAATAGCGGCAATGCTGCAATGGAGAATATCACCGGCAAACGCCCCGACCTGATTGCAGGCCTGGGTATTGCGCGCACATTCCAAAACATCCGCCTTTTTAAGGAGCAGAGCGTGCTGGACAATGTGCTGATTGCCAACCACGTCAGGCTTAAAAACGGCTTCTTTAGTGCAATGCTGCACTGGCCATTTTATTATAAGAGCGAGCGCGAAATGCGAGAACGCTCAATGGTTTTGCTTGAGAGTGTGGGCCTGGCGGATCATGCAAATGAGCTGGCAACAAGCCTGCCGTATGGCCTGCAGCGGCGCCTGGAAATCGCGCGTGCATTAGCAACGCAACCACAGTTGCTGTTGCTTGATGAGCCCGCAGCAGGAATGAACCCAAAAGAAACCGAGGATTTAACTCAGTTTGTTGCGCAAATTCGAGATGATTTTCAACTTACAGTGCTGTTGATCGAGCATCACATGCAAATTGTAATGGACATTTCCGATCGAATTTATGTGCTTGATTATGGCAAAACGATTGCACATGGTTCTCCAGCAGAAATTCAGGGCAATCCGGATGTTATCACTGCATATCTGGGGGTGGAAGAAGAATGAGCTTGCTAGAAGTCAAAAACCTTCAGGTGCATTATGGTGGCATTGAGGCGCTTAAAGGTATTTCTTTTGAAGTTAATGAAGGAGAAATCGTCACGCTTATTGGCGCAAATGGCGCAGGCAAATCCACAACATTGCGTTCAATCTGCGGCCTTGTTCAAAAAAGTGGCGGCGAAATTGTGTATCAGGGCAAGCCCATAACAAACCTGGCCACACAAAAAACAGTCGAGCAGGGCATAGTGCTTGTGCCGGAAGGGCGAAGGGTATTTCCCAACCTCACCGTGCTTGAGAACTTAAAAATCGGCGCTTATCTTCGTAAGGACGATGCAGGTATTCAAGAAGATATTAAGCATGTTTATGGGTTTTTTCCTCGCCTTGAGGAGCGGCATTGGCAAATGGCGGGCACACTCTCGGGCGGGGAACAGCAAATGCTTGCTGTTGGCCGCGCACTTATGGCGAGGCCTAAGCTGATTATGATGGATGAGCCCTCGCTTGGCCTTGCACCATTGGTAGTGAGAGATATTTTTAGCATTATCACCCGCATTAATAGTGAAGGTGTAACCGTTTTGCTTATTGAACAGAATGCAAATGCGGCGCTTAGAATAGCGCATCGAGGATATGTGCTGGAAACAGGCAATATCGCAATGTCAAACACAGGGCACGCGCTACTAAATGATGATCGTGTCAGGCAGGCCTATTTGGGAAAATCCGAAAAATAGCAAAAGTGTACTGTTTTACGACACCGCTGTCAACTTTATGGCAGCGGTGTTTTTCTATTTTTTTAATTGCAAAAATAATGCTTGACATTAACGTTACGTAAAGGTTTATGCTATGTTCAAGTGAGAGGGGAGGGATCGCATGGAGTATTCTATCAAGCAGATAGCGGATATGGCAGGCATAAGTACCCGCACATTACGTTATTATGATGAGATTGGCCTGTTGCTGCCAGCGGGCACAAGTGAGGCAGGCTACCGCCTATACGGAGCAAAAGAAGTGGATCGTTTGCAGGAGATCCTGTTCTTTCGGGAACTGGATATGAGCATTGAAGAAATTCGCAGCTTAATATCCAGTAAAAACTATGATAGGGAAGCTGCACTGCAAAACCATCGTAAAAGCTTATGTGCGCAACGCGACAGGCTGGAACGCCTCATACTCACCGTAGAAAAAACGATCAAAAACGTAAAAGGAGAATTGGAAATGACGGATAAAGAAAAATTTGAAGGCTTCAAACAGAAGCAAATTGAAAAAAACGAAGAGCTGTACGGAAAAGAAATACGCTCAAAGTATGGTGACAAAACGGTAGATGCATCAAACAAGAAGTATCTTGAAATGTCAGAGTGCGACTATTTGGAGACCGAGGCGCTTGCAGAAAAAATAATCGAAACTTTGCATGCTGCAATGGATACGGGAAAACCTGATAGCGAACTCGCGCAAAAGGCTTGCGCACTTCATAAAGAGTGGCTTTGCAGGCATTGGGATAAATATAGCCCAGAAGCGCACGCTGGCCTTGGGCAAATGTACGTGGATGATCCGCGCTTTGCTGATTATTATGATAAGCAAAGGCCCGGCACGGCAAAATTTTTGCGCGATGCGCTGCTAATATTTGCAGCAACGCAAAAATAGCTTGTTAGATTAGAATTACCACCAATACTTTTTATGTTCCAGCAGAAGGGTTTGCCTAAAAAGGCGAACCTTTTTGTTATGGAAAAGGTCTTAGCATAAGCATAAATCAGACAGTTTAGTATCTTACATTTCTCTGTGTTTTTGGAGCAGTTATATTGAAAACATATACTATATATGATATATTTTTTATATAAACGGACGATTATACATGAGTCATAAAAAAGGAGAATGACAATGTCCAGCGATTTATCCAACCGACTTATCAACCTTTATGAAGAGCTTAACATCGCTGTTATGGTTATTTCGTGTAGCGATGGTGAAATATTGTTTAGCAATAAATATGTGCTTGATACGCTTGATATGGATCCCAAAAGCTTTATGGGGAGCTGCTATAAGGACATTTTCGAGCCTGAATTTGCATTATTATATAATAGCCTTGTTAAAGAGTGTGCTGATGGAGAAACCCACATGCAGGTTTTCTTTTGGGAAAACAGGTTAATCTGGGAACAGGTTTCAGCCAAACGAATAAGCTGGATAAATAACGAGCAGGCAATTCTTTTGAACATAACAAACATCACCGATGTGTGCCGATCAGAATTCGAATACAAGCGAATGGCATACTATGACAGGCTTTTGCATCTTCCAAACGGGCAAAAGCTGGAGGCTGATATTGCGACCATTTCAAATGCTGACCGTGCTGCGCTCATCAATTTTGATATTGAGCGTTTTTCAAGCATCAACGATCTTTATGGTTGGGATGCTGGGGACGAACTTCTTATGCAAGTGCGGGATTGGCTGCTGAGCACTCTTCGTAAAACAAGCAGGCTCTATAGAACAAACGACAATGAGTTCTGCCTTTTAATAAGAGATATTTCATTGGAAGATGCTAAAAGCAGAGCGACTGAAATTATAAACAGGTTCTCACAGCCATGGGAGCTCAACTTTAACGAAACCACGGTTAACGTATACTGCACAATAGAAATGAGCATTGTCCATGGCAAATATGTTTGCAATGACATTAGAAACATGCTGTATCGCACAACGCATTCCCCCGGGCAGGATACTGCCGGTTATTCGATGTATAACGAAGAAATGGATATGCATATACGAAAAGTTCTGCTGATGAGGCATGATCTTGTTAATTGCATAAAGGACGGTATGCGGGGTTTTGATGTCCACTACCAGCCTATAGTGGACTCCAGAACCGAACAGTGGGTTGGCGTTGAGGCTTTATGCAGGTGGCAATCGTCGCAGGGAGAGCATATGCCGCCAAGCTTTTTTATACCCGAGGCGGAAAAATTAGGTTTTATCGGCCATCTGGATAGGTGGGTGAGGGAGACTGCTTTGGCGCAATGTGTTGAGTGGAAGCTACACGAGCGTCAGTTTTTTTTAGATTTGAATTTTTCGCCGACGCTATCAGTAAGCAAGGATTTTACGGAGGATCTGCTGGCCTCGCTGGAACGTCATGGTTATCCTAAAAATAAACTCACGCTTGAGATAACTGAAAGCTCCAAGATGAACTTTTCAGAGGATAACCTGACCAGCCTGCAGCTTTTGCATGAAGGGGGAATTACCCTGGCTCTGGACGATTTTGGGACAGGCTACTCATCGCTTGAGAATTTAGGGCGCATCCCAGTCAAGGTTCTTAAGCTTGAGCGTCTGTTTACCCAGGCAATAGATCATGACAGCTATTTTAGGGATATTATACGGCTGGTATCCGACTTTGTTCACACGATTGATAAGATTTTGATTGCTGAGGGTGTTGAAACGGATATGCAGCGTTGCCTGCTTCGATCGTATAATATCGACTATTTTCAGGGATACTTTTATTCAAAGCCGCTTACTTCACAGGAGTTTGCAAAGCATCTCCACAAATTTAGCAGTTAGTGCCCAAGCATATGCTCTTATAACGCATATCAATAGGGCTAACAGCTCATGATTGCAGAAAGGAGATATGCAGTTCAAATTTGGAACTGTATCGTGTGGAAAAATGAAGGTTGGCGTAGGATTTGGCAACAACCCGGATAGTGCAATAGCAGGGCGGCAGGCTGCCATGCAAGCTGTTAGCCAAGCCAAAAGCAAGCTGCCATGCGATTTGGTTCTGCTTTTTTGCACCGCGCGACATGATCAGGAGATTCTTCGTAATGCTGTGGCGCAGACGGTTGGAAATTCAAATAACATATATGGTGGCGGAGCAGCGGGCATCATCACAAACGATGTGTTTGGTTATGCGGGCGACCAGGTCGGTGTTGCTTGCATTTGGTTGGAGGATGACGATTGCAAAGCGACTATAGTTGATGGTTTGCTCGAAAGCGAAGTCAACACGGGGATGAGGCTGGGCCAGCAGCTTAATGCAAATGGCATTAGGCCTGATTCTCCAGTAATGCTTTTTTATGATGCTGTTGACAGAACGCAGGGAAATCTGCGCCTTATAATGGCGACATGGATTTTGGAAGGTATTGAAAAAGGGCTGGGATTTTTACCGGACCTGACCGGAGCGGGATTGCAGGGAGATCATATGTGCACGCCGACACGACAGTATCTGGGTAACAAAATTGGTGAGCACAGCGCTATCGCGCTGTCTTTTTCGGATAATATTTATATTGACCACGCAATTATGCACGGTTGCCAGCCGGCCTCTCCATATTATACAGTAACAAAAGCCGATGGACCCGTAATTCTTGAGATTAACGGCAAACCGGCGCTAGCATTCATTGATGGCATGCTTGGCCCCGAATTAAAACCTGAAGATTATCCGTTTTTTTTGCTTTTTGGAATTAATCGCAGCGGGCAATGGGAGAGTTTCGATGAGGATAATTATGCAAGCAGGTTGTGCCTTGGGGTTGATCTTGAACGAAACGGAATAATAATGTTTGAGCCTGATATGCATGCAGGAACCCAATTTCAGATTATGTCCCGCTCGTTGGGACTGGACTATATACAACCTAAAATTGATAGGCTTTTCGAAAAATTGGAGGCGGAGAAGCGCGATCCGTTTTTTATAATATACATAAATTGTGCCGGGCGCTGTGCCGGATACGGGGGCGTGGAAATGGAGGACGCCTACGTTATACTAAAGGCGGTTAAAAACGACATACCCCTTCTGGGTTTGTATACCGGTGTGGAAATTGCTTCCGGCGGCTATCGACCAAGAGGCCTTGACTGGACTGGTGTATTTTGTGTTTTTTCCAAAGGCGAACCTAGGGATTTGAAAAAAGCATGTGAATTATATTCAGCCGATAGCAAAGAAAAGGTCGGAGAAGATGCGGCATTTACAACTGAAGGCATTAAAAAGCTGGCGGAAAGAAATGCAGCAAAAATGCTGTGGCTTGATGCTAAATCCATCGCCATAAGGCATGAGCTTGAGCAAAAAAGACTGGGCTTTAGCTTGTTGGCGGAGTTTTCTGTGGATTTGCGCCAGGAAAGTATAGGTGCTGACGGAGAGATTTTCACTGCCGTGGCCCAGCACATAAATGCCGCGCTGAATATGCAAAGGACAGTTTTGCTATTTCCCGATACATTTGGCGCATTTACGGTTGCCGTTTCACAAGGGTATACGGCTGAGGAAAAAGAACGTTTTACTAATAAACAGATTTTTTTGGATGAGGAACTGCTTGATGCTGAAAAGCCAGTTTTAGTAACGGCGGAGGATGATGAAGCTCTTTTTGCCAATCTGCGAGAGACCCTGAGCATTGCTTATTTTATTTCGGTTCCGGTAATCGTTGAAAACAGAATTGCCGCTATTTTAATAACTGGCAGAAATATGGAGACAACGCCGTTTTTATCACGCCTATCAAATAACGATGTGGAGACTGTGCAGGCTGTGAGTGCGCTGCTTGGATATGCGCTCATGCGAGAGGAGCTGGATGTTGCTAATAAGCTCGCTCAAACAGATGTGCTCACAGGGTTGTTTAACCGCAGAGAGTTTGAGTTAAAAACGACAGAAAGTTTAAGAAAAGGACTTACAGGTGATAAGGTCGCGGCTTTTATAATGATCGATACCGACTTTTTTAAGGAAGTAAACGATAAATATGGCCACTTGGTTGGCGATGCAACATTAAAGCGCCTGGCAGAGGCGTTGCTGGATTTTTTTAGAGCGACAGATATAATTGCCCGACTTGGAGGCGATGAATTTGCTGTTTATTGCGCTTTTCCCTCCGATATTTCCCCGATTATCAAAAGAGTATCCCGGCTTGTGCAGTTTTGGAGGGCAACTCCACTTATCGCAAGCGATGGAGTCACTTTTAATTCATCGCTCAGCATAGGAATTTCGTTTGCCCCTAGGGACGGAATCACATATAACGAATTATTACACAAAGCGGATATTGCATTATATGAATCGAAAAGAAACGGTCGCGACCAATTTACTGTATATGATGAAAACACAATGAAGGATATACAGCCCCAAACGTAAAATTTATGATTAATACATGTACTAATCATAAAGGAGAAGCAAACGAAAATCGTTTGCTTCTCCACTTTTCAAGTCTTATTGAATAACAGCACTAAAAACAAAACGAGTACCGTTAAGTACTCGTTTTGTTTTTGGTGGGGATGATTGGGCTCGAATCAACGACCTCTTCGATGTGAGAACGCGCGGCGAGTGATTTTCAAACACGAAGAAAACGGCGCAAGCCCGTACAAAATCTAGGTTTTTCTCATTTCCATTATGTTCATTATATGCTGATAATTATACTGTTTACTGCCTTAAATTATTTCTGATGCAGTAAAAATATAGTAATTTTTATCGCTCAATATTATAATTTAATGTCTATGATCATAACACTTCGTATATTTTTCCGCTAATGCATCTTTTTGATGATCCGTATTCGATACTTATACTTACTGTCGAACACCGGTCGTCCTGTGGGTTCCATATCACATTATTGCGGTAAGGTTTTACAAATACCTCTTCACCAAGCACTGCTTTGCTATTATACAAAAGCGTTTGATCGGATATATTAAGACGATGGCTGACAATGGCAATAAGTTCTTCGTCAACTTCCATCGGCATTTTGTGGAAAGCACAAATGATGCCATCTAAAAGAGCCTTCATCGGATTAGCAAGATTAATGGTCTTTACATTCGGTTCATATATATGCAATTCAATACCAAACTGACCTTTCATAGCTTTGTCTTGATGCACTACAACTTCGTCAATATGTTCTCTCAATAATTTCCAATAGTCGAAAGGTTTATGTTCTCCTCGCAAAGAAAAAAGCTCCATTTTTTCCCACGATAGCACTGGAGATGTTTTGCAGAGAGAAAACCCACTAACCTGATAGGAGTAATAATGATGATATTTTTTCAGCCCCGCTTGTGCGAATAGAAGACTGCTTTCTTCGGGGGATAGCGTGTCATACGCTATTTTGTAATGAGCTATTTCTCGAAATGCTGCGGTTCCCATATTGTAAAAAAGAGCATTTTCCGTATCGATAAAATAATTGTCATTATCGACCCCATATACTGCAATAATGCCTTCGTCTTTATATGTACTCAATTGCTCAACTGCATTTCTTACGTCACTTTTTAATTGGATCTGCCATCCTTTAGATTCAAATGTGAGTCGATCTGTTGAGTAAACAATCACGCTTCGCCTATCATGATAAATTTCATAATGGTCAGAAACAATTTGTTGCATATAACTTTCTCCTTAAGATTCACATACTATGTAGCTTTGTTCTTGTTCGATTTTGAAGTAGAAGGTTTTTTCTTCTTTTGGTATCATCTTTTTTAGTTCGTCACGAATTGATTTACGTACAGCTAAAAACCGCTTGTGGACAATGCTATAAACGCTTTGCATAAACTCTTCATCCATATTTAATGAGCAGGCAAGATCATAACTTGTGAGTATCTTCTTATCTCGCAACACTTTTGTCTTAGTTCGATAATAGACAATTGCTTCGAACTCAACTTTTGGTAAAGCAAACAGTCTATCCAGCTCATTACGGTATCCACCCAGCTCGCTTTCCATCTCATCTTTTGTTGGGCAAAGCATTTTTTTGTGTTGAATCGACAATGCTTCTTCAACAAAGTATACCCCCCAATACTCCCTTTCGTCGATTCCGTAATGAAAATAGCGGCTTCTCATGTAGTGTCCCCATTGTTTTTTAAAGTCGCTCTCATAGATACTAGCAGAGTATCTGTAATCTGGATTTTGACTATTACATACATGACACAGCCCATCTCTAAACTGTAAGAGAGAAAGCCATGCTTCGCCAAAGGGGAGTTGGCTGCTTTTTATTTCATCGCTGAAGTAGGTTGGTCGCCCGAGAAATGCGAGTAGCAGTTCGTCGCGTGGATTCAAGCAAGAATCATATTGATAATTCTGCATAAACATCTTTACTCTGTTTTCGATGGATTGTTTTTAGCATGAACATAGGCACATGCTTTTATCAGTTCCGTCTGAAAACCCCATGTATTCATTACCATAATGAACATACATTAGGGGGAGGTTCTTGTTGTAGACACCATAATTCTGCAATAAATCAAACGCCCATTTTTCATCTATACAGACACAGCCTCGTGAGCGCTCATCCATTCTGTTTTTTCTGGTCTGAGCAATTTCTTCATATGGATCCATTATTAGCTCTGTTGTGTATGTCGCACCATCACCAGCAAAAATAATAAGTTGATGTGGTGAGCCTGGAAAAAACATAGTGCGGTTTACTTTTACATGCGGCAGCTTCTTATGTATTATGCTTCTTTGAAATAGTTTCAACACTTCAATCACGCGGTCATCCAATCCATATGCGAAAATCATCGCCTTTTCACGCAATTCATTTATACTTCTTACAAACCTATAATGATACCCTGTCTGTGAAATCATTAAAGATGAAGTCCTCACCCCATCCATTTCATGCAATAAAACTCTGATCTGCTCCTCCTCAAACAAAAGCCATACCATCAATTTGTGCGTCATATCGTGATATAGCATTGGGTACACGAACTGATGCTGTGCATGACAATTTGGGCATGTCGTGTAAAAGAGTTTGCCGGACAACAATTGCTCTTTTTCTGCCGGATTCATCTCCGCGTTTAGGGATTCCCAATATCTCGTTTCGAAGCTTGTGCCACAGGTAGGGCAGGTGATCATTGCCGTTCTCTGTCTTGACATATTCGTTCTCCTCGCTTGGATCTAACGGTTGTTATCCTTATAGTTTAATCACGATGCGAAATTGGCTCTCAGCATGCGCCTGCGGATTGTTGTAGTTCACTCTTGCCTCTAAAATATCCCCATGTCCAAAGTAAATTAGATTGCTCAGCGTACGGTTCTTCGCCTGTGGAATATAGCCAAGCTTGGCTTTCCCATAATAAATGGCCACTGCTTCTTGGTCATATAGGTTTTCAGGTTCAGACTTCAGCGTTATCGTTGTTCCAAGTTTCAGTTCTTCAATGACATCAAGCCCATCATAATAGTTAAATCCTGCAATATGGCAATCCATCAAATGTCGGCTTCTCTCGTACATAGGATATCCCTCCCAAGAGTTTTCCGCTTTCTGTATGTCAATCATATCACAGGGAGTGTCCGATTGTACGGACAATGAATCACCGGTCGGGATAATGTTCGCGGTTTTGCTCAAGCAGTTCTTTCATTGCTGTGATCAAGGTATCCGGTTCTTTGATCATAGCCAAACTTCCAAAACCGAACATCCAGGATAGGAATACCGGGCTTACTGCAATATCGGCAGATATTGCAAACCAATCATCATAGAATGGCCTCATATTTGCGCCTTTCCCGAAGTGGTCCAGCACAACGCTAACAAGACTATATGAAACGACAGCCTTGCCCGAACCATTTCGCCATCATACATTCCAAAAAGCCGTTTTGAGTATTTCGCGATGTTCAATTTACTTTTATTGAATGGGTCGCCATCCTGATCCAAAGCGGTAACACTATTCATTCGGTCAACGCGATAATGGGTAAAGCTATCATAGCGGCCGTTGTAAGTGATTACATAATAATTATCATCATTCCAGCAAAGGGCAACAGGGGCATGCCATACTGTTGGTAAAAACTCATTATAGACCTCTTTATATTATTTATTCTTCCGAGTATGTGTCTGTTCAAACCACAACAATTGCCCAGCTGACTTTTGCTTACCTTTATGCATTACCACCCACCGGGATAATACTTGTCCCTTTCCTCGCGGGTAAGTTTATTTAGGTCGTAGGGATCGCCACGCGATCCAGAGCTGCTGCTAAACATGTTGTTGAAACGAATATGTAATATGTGTAGTTTGATTTCAAACGGAGACATCTTCGGCTTTGGCCGCCGGCCGAAAAGCCTTAAAATGAATAAGACAATAGATCGAAGCACCCTATAAACAAAATAAAGTATCTCAAAAATCATCATTGTGACCAAAAAAACAAGAATTGCAGCCGCACTTAAGCCTAAGAACCAAACCAACCCTTTAAACAAGTAAAAGAAAATTTCCAATGTTGCTATACCCTCATAATTGGTGCCGTTTGAGCATTCCGAAACAATTATAAATCATTGTATCAAATTTTACTTCAGGCATCAATGCACCTTTCATATACGAATTTTCCGTTTTATGTAATCAAATATATCCCATAAACAGACAACCTTAGGCTCAAAGAGAAGCATACCTCCCTAAAATAACGCCTACAGCATCCCTATCCCTTTGATCGGCCTTACGGTATGCATGAAGCATATCGCCTTCTTCTTTCGTTAGCGGAATATCCTCATCAGGATTGGCAGGTATACTAAAAAGAGCATTATACTCCATTCCCAGTCCATTGCAAATATCCAACAGTTTATCCCGTGTCGGCACTCGCACTCGCGCTTCCCATTGGTTAAGCAAATCTGCTGTTGTCCTCATCTTTTCAGCCGCATCTTCAAGCGACAATCCATCCTTTAATCTCTTCCGCCGAATGGCCTCCCCCATATCGCATTCCTCATATTCATCCGGTGCGGGCAAATTATAAAAGGATTCATCCCCTACAGTGGCAAATACCGCTTCATCCTTATCTGCTTTCCCGGTCAGATAATCCAGCGATACGTCCATTATCTCCGCCAGCTTTTCCAAGTACCGCATGGGTACATGGTAATTTGCCGATTCAAACCACATATAGTGCGAAAGCGGGATATCCAGCATGGCCGCAAGCGCCGCAGCCCGGTAGCGCAGTGCATACCGCGCCGTCATAAGGCGCTCCGCTGCTTTCACAGTGCGTAATGCATCCGCATCCATTCCCGTTTGCACGCCTCTTGCAAGAGAATCCACATCCAGCTCAAGCGCCGTGCATATTTTCAATACAATATCCAAGGATGCACCGCCAATGCCACGCTTGAGTATCGTGCTCAAGGTAGACACTGGAATACCGGCATCCAGCGCAATTTGCTTAATGGTTTTTCCGGATGCATCAACCAGCCTGCGCAGGTATGCCTCGCGGGATTCCCCCATCATCCATTCTTTTGTTTGCGTTCGCATAGCTATCTTTTCTTTTAAATTTCATTTGCGATTTTTCGTATTTTTATCATTATACGTTTGACAGGCACAGAATGCAATGGTGCTATTAGAGTAAATAAAACGCAATTGCGACTTATTGCAATAATGTACAAAGATGGAGGTGCGGAGGCGGGCATGAGTAAACGTATTCTCTACGCCACCATGCTATATGATGCCGGTGTTGATGTGAAGAGTGCACAGAAGTTCATGGGCCATGCCAATGTGGATATTACTTTAAAGGTGTATACGCACTTATCTTCACAAAAGGAAGGGCAAGCGGTTGAAGCGCTAAACCAGCATTTTGGGGCTATACTGGGCAACAAAACGGTACAAAATAAAACCGATGCAGTAAAAATGCAGTAAAATACGTCTTTTGCATGCAAAATGGTAAAAAACCGGCCCAGCGGCCTTCATCACAAGATGCAGAAAAACCGCCTAAATCAGGCGGTTTTTCTCTCTGGTGGGGATGATTGGGCTCGAACCAACGACCTCTTCGATGTGAGCGAAGCGCTCTAACCAACTGGGCTACATCCCCCTAACGCGTAATCTATCATACAGCAAAACAAACTTATTTGCAAGATTGAATTTAACAATCAAACCAAGCTATGTAAAACTTAAATCAAAACTAAATAAAAAAGGGTGGGGAAGAGCAATCTGCTAAACCCCAATCCCTTGTTTTATTTAACTTACCTGCGGATGCCAAACGGCCTGCGTTTGCGCTTATTGATGCTGTGGAAGGATTGCCCTCTTGGCGCAACTGCCGCTTTTTCAGGAATGGGGAGTGTACCCTCAACCGGCAAAATCTCCACACGCAGCTTTTTTATAATATCGCGCATGCGGTCAGCTTCATCATAAAACAAAATCGTGTAGGCAAGGCCCTCTTGCTGCGCTCTGCCTGTGCGTCCAATGCGGTGCACATAGCTGTCGTTATCCAGCGGAATGTCGTAGTTGATAACAACATCAATGTTTTTAACATCGATTCCGCGTGCGGCAACATCGGTTGCCACTAACACATCAAGCGATCCATCGCGATATTGTTGCATAACCCGGTTGCGCTGGCTTTGTTTCATGTCCCCATGCAACGCTGCTGCCCGAATACCACGGCGCGAAAGTTGCATCGCAATTTTATCCGCCCTGTGCTTCATGTTAACAAACACAAGGGTCAGCTGGTTTTCCTTCATCAAACCCAACAGCGCCCTATCCTTGCCGCCGGTTTCCACAGCAATATAGTATTGGCGCACGGTTTCAACCACGCTCGATTGCTGCTCAACAGTTATTTCCTCGGCATTTTTCTGATAATCCCCAGCCAGCAGAATAATTTCCTGCGGCAGCGTTGCGGAAAACAGAACTGTTTGCCTTTCTATAGGAGTAGCTGTAAGTATCTTTCTAAGGTCGTTGCGAAAACCCATATCCAGCATGCGGTCGGCCTCATCGAGCACAACCGTATTAACATGATCAAACCTTACTGTTCTGCGGCTCATGTGGTCCAGCAAACGGCCGGGCGTGGCCACAACAATCTGCGGTTTTTTGCGCAAAGACGCAAATTGTTTTTCGATATTTTCTCCGCCATAAACCGTAGCTATGCGTATGCCGGGGCGGCTTCTTGCAAGCTCCCTAAGCACAGCGGCAATCTGCTGTGCAAGCTCCCTTGTGGGGCACAATATCAACGCTTGAATTGCGCTCAGGCTGGGGTCAAGCTTTTGAATAACAGGCATACCAAATGCCGCTGTTTTTCCCGTTCCTGTTGGGGCCTTCACTAAAAGATCCTTGCCTTCTAAAAAAGGGCCAATCGTTAATGCCTGCACCTGCGTGGGCTCCACATATTCCATCCTGTGTAAACTGCTTAAAATGTCCTCTGAGACGCCCAGCGCCTCAAACCGTACTGCTTCCATACTTACTCCGTTCAAAATTTTTATTTAGGCCGTATAGAAAAGCAGCTCGGGATACCCTTCAAACAGCCCACGTATCCTCTGCACACAAAAACACATGTTCCTACAAATCATTAAAACAATGACTTACAAAAACATGTGAGACAGTTGTTTCCAGTTGAATACTAAATTAGTATAGCACGTGTGATCCGTTTTGTCAAAACAGGCCGTAATGGGTATGCACATTAGCGCGTGTGAAAGCGTTTTTTTACCTCTTGCACAAAACCATTGCGCATGACTATAAAGCAGGCAACCAGCAGTGCTAAGGCGAAAACACCCATTACAATCAACTCCCAGGAGACACCTCTTAATATCAACCCACTTATGGAGGAGAATATGCAAACAAAAATCAGCAGCAGCATAGGCAGCATATTTTGTTTTTGCCTTTCCAAATCAGTAAAAAACAGTATTCCCGACACTGTTACCCCAATAAACCAAACAATCGGCACACCTGCTGTTGCTGCGTTGGGTGAAAACAGTGCCGCGATAATGTTTAGCAACACGGCAGTGCTTGTAACAAGGCGTATCCATAAGCTGATGCGGTTGAATTCCACAAGATCGGGCCATATAATAAACGACCATGTTGTAAAAAGGGCCCATAATACAATCACACTCCAGGGTGATGTTTTAGTAACTATATTAAGAAAAACACAAAGCGCGGCAATGCCTAAAAACACTAACCTTATAAGGGCAATCACTTTTTTTCTTGGCCATTTTTTGTCTGCAATATGGGGGTAGGTGATTTTAATTTTCATATCGCTCGCTCCCTTCAACGGTCGGTTCAATTCCATCGGCTGTTAACAAATCAAACAGCGTTTCTTCAAAGGAAGGGTCGGAAGTCATTTTAGTGATCGATAGTATTGCAGTGTTTTCAAATGTAACAAGCCCGCAGCTTGCCCGGCTTGTTGTGGCGCTGCCAAGCAGCACTTCTATGCAGTCGATCTGCTGTGCCATTTTGGGCGGCATATTTGCAACACCAAGGTTTGAAAGCGTGTTGCTAAACGTAATATCGCCAAGAAAGCCATATACCGCTCGGGCAACGGGAGCCTTTATCGTAAGCGGAACATAACGCATCAACTTCACCATTTGTCCTGTTGAATTTAACATTTCGCGCATACTATCTAAAGAGGCTTTTTGTGTTAATTGGTTGGAAATCTCTTCGATGATCGATGAAGTATCATCAATATCGTCAATTGGCAGTTTGATTATGCAATACATCGAAAAATTTCTTAGCGTATCGGAAGGATAAAACTTTCGCATATTTACCGGAACCTGTATGTTGATGGTTCCTTTAAGCTCATCGGTAGCGCTTTTGTTGGCGATAAATATTAAAGCGAGCATATATGCGGTGATGGTTGTGTTGTTTTTTTGAGCAGCTTCCTTGAGTTTGCCTGCGTCCATCTTAAAATGAAGTACGCGGGCGGGTTTGGTTTTTGAAATGCGTCCGCTCATTTGCAAAGCGGGCTTATCTAAAAAGCCTGATATTTCCTCAGCTTTTTCCGCGCGCAAAAACTCATTTACTGTTTCACTCTTTTTGGGCATCTCATTTGTGTTTAAAATACCTTCCGCAATGCTGTGCTCAACGCCAAGCAAACGAAGATATTCAGCGGTTAGCGTTTTAAGAAAAATCATGCCGCCGGTGCCATCCGTCAGGATATGAAAACATTCTACGCTCATGCGGTTTTGATAATATAAAACCCGGAACGATTGTGAGCCGCTACGCGAAATTTGCAGAGGGCTGCAGGGAATGCCAATATCGGGTTCGATTGTGTATTTGCGCTTTGCAGTATCAAGATAATGCCAGAAAAAGCCCTTTTTTACTGTTGTCGCAAAGCTGGGGAAACGTTTGATAGTAAAAGTGAGTGCCATCTGCAAAAGCTCCGGCACAACATCGTGACGAAAATATACCGATAGACGGAACACAGACATTTGCCCATGCCGCATTGATAGCGGATATATTTTTGCTGCATCGTCCAACGCATACCATAGCATGGGTGGCCTTGCATAAAAACCGCCCAGATTTTTAACGCATAACCGTTCAAGCGCCATAGTTAACGGCAAACCGGCGGAGGCGTAATAGAGCAGCGCGTTTTCAAAATCCGCATATATTTTGTGGTTTTCTTCATTTGTCATCAGCACATGGCTTTTCATATCATCCCAAAACAACGCAAGCTCATCAAGCTCTGCTTGTGTTAGAGATTGTTGGTATTGCTCAAATGGTGTGGGAGGTGCGAGCTTTTGTTTTGGTTTGATTTTTTTAGCCTTTGTGGTTTTATGCTTAACTTTTCTATCTAACTTTTTCATATACGATAGCTTACATCCTTGTGTTTTTTACAGTATACCAGCAGGGCAACTTATATGCCAGCCTGCATGGGTTTGATGTGCATATTTAATATCAAAATTGTACTCTAAACAACCACGTAAAAATGCAATATTGGTTATTGACAAGTTAGTACATACTGTGTATATTGTTCATATACAGTATTGCGTGAGGTGAAGAGTTGAATATATTTATCGATAATAAAGGGGGCGTGCCAATTTATGATCAGATTTACACGCAAATTAAAAATCAGATCATAAATGGGGATATTCATGAGGATGAACCGCTCCCATCCATGCGCAATTTAGCGAAGGATTTGCGCATCAGTGTAGTGACAACAAAAAGAGCGTATGATGAGCTTGAAAAAGAAGGTTTCGTTTATACAATACCTTCAAAGGGCTGCTTTGTTGCGCAAAAAAATGTGGAACTTTTAAGGGAGGAAAACTTAAAAAAGATTGAGGATTATATGCAAAAAATCATTCAACTGGCAGCTTCATGCAACCTAAGCAAACAAGATATTGTTGATATGTTTTATATCAGCTTGGAGGAATAAAAGATGAACGCGATTGAAATTAAGGGTTTAACAAAAGTATATTCCGGCTTCAAATTGGATGAACTAACGCTTACCCTTCCCAGCGGGTGCATTATGGGGCTTATTGGAGAAAATGGCGCAGGCAAGAGCACCACGATAAAGCTGATTTTGAATATGGTTAAAAAGGATGCCGGGCAAGTAACTGTTTTGGGCGAGGATAACACAATCTGCTCAAAAGAGAACATCGGCGTTGTTATGGATGAGGTTGGCTTTCCGGAATGCTTAAAGGTTGAGCAGGTTGAAAAGATAATGCAGGGCATCTACCGCAATTGGGATAAAGATGCGTATTATAAAAACATCAATCGCTTATCGGTTCCTTTGAATAAGCCCTTTAAGGATTTTTCGCGCGGCATGAAAATGAAGCTTGGCATTGCCGTGGCGCTATCCCATAATGCAAAGCTGCTCATTTTGGATGAAGCGACCAGTGGCCTTGATCCTGTGGTCAGAGATGAGGTGCTCGATATTTTCGCGGATTTTACGCGAGACGAAGGGCATTCCATTTTACTCTCGTCGCATATTGTCAGCGATCTTGAAAAAATTTGCGATTATATCGCTTTTATCAACAAAGGCAAACTTATGCTTTGTGAAGAAAAGGATGCGCTATACGAGCAGTATGGCATGATACATTGCTCGCCTGATGAGTTTATGGCCATTGAGCCATCAGCCATTAAAGGCAAAAAGGAGTCGCATTATGGGGTGGAAGCCATTGTTTTGCGTGAAGCAATACCGGGCGGGTTTAATATTAGCCCAATAAATATTGAAGAACTGTTTGTATTTATGGTAAAGGGGGGCCGCTAAATGAAAGGACTTTTGCTTAAGGATTTTTACATGACAATAAAATATTGCAGAGCGTATATTTTTATTATTGTAGTATTTCTGTTATTGTCATTTTTCGGTGATGGCATGACGCCTTTTATGTTTTTCTACCCGGCAATTTTGGCAGGCATGGTGCCGGTTGCGCTTATCGCTTATGAGGAGCGCTGCAAGTGGACGGTGTATAGCGAAACGTTTCCGCTTTCCCGCACTCAGGCGGTATCCTGCAAATATTTTGTTTCTTTGATAGGTATAGGGTTTGTAATAGTGCTATCCGGCATCGTTCAAGCAATCAGAGTTTTTCGCGGTGTGATGGAAATGGCGGAATATGCAAAGCTGATGTTTTCTTTAATTGCTGTTACTTTGGTTGTACCAAGCCTTGTTTTGCCGTTGATTTTTAAGCTCGGAAGCGAAAAAGGACGGATTGCCTATTTTATTGTTGTTGGCGTAACATGCGCCGTTACTGTAATGACTACTTTTGAGGGAACGTTTTCGCTGCCGGATGTTGCTATGCCGATTGTAGTCGTAGTAAGCGTTGTTGTTTTTGCATTATCATGGCTGCTTTCGATTAAGTTTTATAAAGCAAGAGAGCTATAGGCGCGGAATATCCTCAGATATTCGTTGAGAAAGGTTTTTAAGGGAAAAACAAAAGCCGGGCGGATTTTCCACTCGGCTTTTGCTGTAGTTTCGTTTTGACAAATATGCACAAGTTTATTTAAATAGGGAAGTGGGCGATATTAAGAAACGAAAGAGCCGTTAATCTTGCGAAAAACGGCTCTGTGGCGCGCCCGGCGGGGCTCGAACCCACGACCCCCAGAGTCGGAGTCTGGTACTCTATCCATCTGAGCTACGAGCGCATTGCGTTTCGATTATAGCACAGCAACCTATTTTTTGAAAGCGCTTTTTAGGGTTTAACAACTCTGAGAACAAAACGTCCACTGGTTAATTATCTGCCGCCGCTGGAGCAACTCGGCGCCTGTCCAGTATTAAAAGCACAAATCCAACAACTGTGATTAAAACACCCACAATTAAAACCATCATGTTGTTATCCCAAAATGTTTTTTGAGGTTCTTCCTCTGCAGGAAGATAGTATAAAACTCCGGACTGTATCAAAAGTTCTTCAAGGTGTTTAACGTGCACAGCGCCATAAATACCATCTGCGCCAACAACGCCCATTGTATTTATGCCAACAACATGCCCACTTTCATTAAGTAAAGGGCCTCCTGAGTTTCCGGGGTTGATTACGGAGTTGATCTGCAACAAACTAAACGAAGTCGCATCATCATAATCCTTGCTCCTAATAGAATTGATGATGCCGTTTGTTAATGAAACCTCATCGTAATGATATGAGAATTTATCCATCAAATAATCCGCTTTTTCAGGGAAACCTAATGCGTATATCGCTTGGCCAATCGTTATTTCTTCGGCTAGCGCAATCGTTAGGGGCGCGGCATTTTCAATGGGTTCATCAGTTTTTAGCAGGCAAACATCATACAGCTCGTTGTAATGGACAATACTGGCGGGCAATATATTTTCATCATGCGAAAGAATGCCAATCACGCTGGATGGCTCGTTTTTCACAACATGAAAGTTTGTTGCAAGAAAAGTTCCTTCCATATCACTTGATATTATAAAGCACGAGCCTGAATAAATCCCATCAGTATCCGAAACTATAACGCGAAATACGCTTTTTCTTGCTTGAATAACAGCGTCTGACGCACCTGAATTCGCTAAGGCGGGGAATGCCATAATCATAATAAAAATTGCCAATAAAAACGTGAAAAAGTACGTTTTTTTCATGCTAATCTCCCTCCGTTTTTTCACTGTTAGGTGTGATCGGTGGGTGATTATCGTCATCGCGCAGTTTGATAACCTGTGCGGCAATTTTTCTTCGGTCTTCCGAAATGGCGGCATAATGCTTGCGTGTTGTGTTTACGTCTTTATGACCCAAAACATCTGCAACCAAATAAATATCCCCAGTTTCCTGATACAGCATTGTGCCATATGTGCTGCGAAGCTTGTGTGGTGAAATCTTTTTAAGCGGCGTGGCAATTGCTGCATATTTTTTAACTAAATTCTCAATTGCGCGTACTGTCAATCTCTTTTTTTGAATAGACAAAAACAAGGCTTTTTCATGCCCCGGGGCAGGGGAGACCGTTTCTCTTTCCAAGAGGTAGTTAAGCAGCGCTGCGCGCACCTCTGCGCCAAACACAAGCATATCCTGATTGCCGCCTTTGCGGGTAATCAAAAAAGTGTTGTTCACAAAATCCAAATCGCTCATGTCAATGCCAACAAGCTCGCTAATACGAATACCAGTTCCCAGGAACAACGTTAATATAGCCGCATCACGCGTTTTTGTAGCCTTATGGTATTTTTTTTGGGCAGGGGAGAGGCCGGCGCCAGCTTCAACAACATCAAGCAGTTCAGCGATTTCATTCGCCTCTAATCTTACGATGGAGCGTTCATATAGTTTAGGCGCATCTACAAGTGCCGCAACATTGTTTGAGATCATCTCACGTTTGAAAAAGAATTTAAAAAAGGAACGTAAAGTGGATAGCTTTCGCGCCTTTGCTCGTTCGTGATTTACGATTTCGCGTTCTTCTTTATTATAATAGGTAAGATGCTCTAAAAATAACTCTATATCATAAGCCTTTATGCGTTCCATATCCGCAAGTGTAAGCTCGACAATTTTTTTTCCTTTAAAATCATCAATTTCCGCAACTAAAAAATTAAAAAACGTTTTTAGATCAACCGCATATCCATATCTGGTTAATACTGAAGTTTGGCTTTCAATTCCACGCAAAAATGTACCACAACAGCTTGGCAGTTCCTTTAGAAGGGTTCGCTGCTTTACTGTGTAGGCTTTATTTTTTTTATCATTATAGTTTTCGTCCATTATTACATCACCCAAGGGATAGAGGGAAAATCAAATCATACTATTCGTTAAAGACAAGTTTAACGAATAGTTATAGTGGATTTTCGAGAACTTCCGTGTTTTTTTCAATACTTTCTTCATCAGCCGCCAAAGCCAGCATCGTTTTAATTGCATTACGAGCTAAATAATCGCAGCGATTATTGTTTTCATTGTCGCTGTGGCCTTTAACTTTGTTCCAATAAACTTTGTGCTTTGAAGTCAACAACAACAACTGCTCCCAAAGGTCGCGATTTTCGACAGGTTGCTTTTTTGAATTTTGCCAGCCGTTCTTTTGCCATGTTGCTAACCAATTTTCTTGGAAAGCTCTGCAAAGATATGCGCTATCGGTGTAAAGCTCAACCTCGCAGGCCTCTTTTAGTAATTCAAGCGCTTGTATAGCGCCTGAAAGCTCCATTCTATTGTTTGTGGTATGCTTTTCGGAACCAGATATTTCCTTTTTATGGCTTTTATAGTATAATATTGCACCCCAGCCACCCGGGCCAGGGTTTCCGGAGCATGCGCCATCGGTATATATAGTCACTTTTTTCATTTTTGAGCCATCTGCTTAGCTTTTTTTGTGCAGGCAGAAACCGCATCTAACACAGCAGCGCGAAAACCTGCATGCTCCAAAGCCGAAACAGCCTCGATTGTTGTGCCGCCTGGCGAGCAAACAGCATCTTTCAGCGCACCAGGATGTTTTTTGGTTTCCATCACCATTTTTGCAGCGCCTAGAACGGTTTGCGAAGCCAGCTCATAGGCTAATTCGCGCGGAAGCCCTTCAAAAACTCCGCCATCAGCAAGCGCTTCAATGAACAAATAAACATAGGCAGGGCCGCTGCCTGATACACCTGTTACGGCCGCCATCTTATTTTGAGGCAACTGTGCAACCTTGCCAACGGAGGCGAAAATTTGCCTTGCAAAAGCATATTCTTCATCTGTGAATGAATGATTTGTGTTAAAAACGGTCATGCCTTCGCCCACCATGACAGGCGTGTTTGGCATCACGCAAAGCACACGGCAATCCGGCACAAGCGCTTCATAATCTTCTTTACTCCAACCAGCTATGACTGAAATCAAAGCTTTGCCCGCAAGCGCATCAGCGCATTCCAATAAAATATTTATACAAACGTCAGGTTTAACAGCCAGCAGCAGCATTTCACAGGATTGTGCAAGATCAATTGAATCTCTGGCGGAAGAAATGGAATACTTATGCTCGATTTGTTCAATCCGTTCAGGCCTTTTTGCAAGAAACAAAATATCATCATTTGACAGGCAATCGTTTGCCAGTATGCCCTTTAGCAAAGCCTCGCCCATATTGCCCATTCCTAAAAAACCAAGTTTTTTCATTTCATTATCCTCCCGCCTTGTGGCAAAAAAAGAAAAAAGGGCGACGTTTAGGTCGACCCTTTGGCAGGGGCAGAAGGACTCGAACCCTCAAGAACGGTTTTGGAGACCGCTATGTTACCATTACATCATGCCCCTAAATACGTAACAACGGTATTATAGCACCTTGAGATATTAGGTGTCAACGCTCCAAAAAAGCACATCAGCATGGCAGGTTGTTAAACTATACTTCTGACAGGCTTTCGTATCCACTTCCAATAGGCCGCCAATAGGTCGCGGCTCCTTTTTGAAAAAATAAATCCACAGTAATATCCAGCGCAATCCATTTGCGAACAGATTCATCGTAAACCTCATTCCAGGCATGGGAACCGTTTATGATTTCGCAATGCCCTTTAACCAGCTTTGTTTGAATGTTTACGCTTCTGCACATGGCGGCATAAAGAGAGGCCATGTCAATGCTTATGCCAGTTTTTTTTGCAAGCACATCATTTGGTATTGGTGTGTATCTGTTTATTGTTTTCTCAGTAACTTTGCCATACAATTCATAGTCATAGCTTATGTTTTCTATGATATAGCTATAAATAGCCATCGCTTTTTCTTCAGTTGTTCTTTTTCCTTCAATCAGTTCGGCGGCTTTTTGGCTGAGTGCATCACCTTCTGTAAAAGCGATTTCTTTTCCCGGTGAGAGATATCTTTTATTCTGTTCGGCAAATGAAACAAAGGGTAACAAAGCAGTCAACAATGTTAAGGCTGCTAATAGCACAATTAAATTGCGAACGTTTCGCTTCATGCTTTCCCCCACTTCCGAACGCAACACTACCCAAAAAGCGCTTAATACTATCTGCTTTTTAATGCAGAAGTATCATGCAAAAAAAAATTTCACCTTTCGGTAGCTGGCTGCCATTTCAGGCCCTGTAGCTTTGCGTCGCCGTCTTTCAACGGGTTTGCCTTTATCGCTGGAGAAACTCAAGCAATACTATTTGATTGTGTCTACTATTATATACCTAATTGCTATAAATACAATAGCTATTTCAAATTATAAAATATATATTATTTGTTAAATTAAGTAAAATGTATGACCTGGCAAAAAACCAGGTCATACATCAATGCTTTACGATAATTCGAATGCGCCAGTATACAGTTGATAGTATTTACCCTTTTCTTCAACCAACGCTTCATGGTTGCCGCGCTCAATAATTTCGCCGTTTTCCAGAACTATAATGGCTTTTGCGTTTCGAACGGTAGAAAGTCTATGCGCAATCACAAAAACGGTACGGCCCATCATCAGCTGATCCATTCCTTTTTCAATGAGCAGCTCAGTTCTTGTATCGATTGAGCTTGTCGCTTCATCCAATATCAGCACAGGAGGATCAGCAAGCGCCGCACGGGCAATTGCTAAAAGCTGCCGCTGACCTTGGCTAAGGTTTGCACCATCGCCGGTAATCATGGTGTCGTATCCATCAGGCAGGTGGCGAATAAAAGAATCCGCGTTTGCAAGCTTTGCAGCATGGCGTATTTTCTCATCCGTTGCTTTTAGATTTCCATAACGGATATTGTCGCTTACAGTGCCTGTGAAAAGGTGCGTATCCTGCAAAACCATCGAAAGCGAGCGTCTTAGGTCGTGTTTTTTAATTTGCTGCACATCAATGCCATCATATAGAATTCGGCCTTCCTGCACATCATAAAAACGATTTATGAGGTTTGTGATTGTTGTTTTTCCTGCCCCGGTTGAGCCAACAAAGGCAATTTTTTGGCCCGGCTTTGCATACAGACTCAGGTTTTTTAATACTGTCTTGTCTTCCTCGTAACCAAACGTAACGTTTTCAAAACGCACATCGCCCTTAAGCTCCACGTATTCAACCGGCGACTTGGAATTATCTTTCCAGGCCCATATTCCTGTGCGCTTATCCGTTTCAACAAGAGTACCATCCTGTGCTTTTTGCACGTGCGCTAGTGTAATTGTTCCTTCATCATTCTCTTCAGGTTCATCAATCATGGTGAATATACGCTCTGCACCGGCAAGCGCCTGCAACACAAAGTTGAACTGCTGAGATACCTGCGTAATAGGCATGGAAAACGATCTTGTATATTGTAAAAACGAAGCCAGCGTGCCAATATCCATTCCGGCTACGCCACCAACGGCCATCATTCCACCAACCATTGCAGTTAGCGCGTATTGCACGTAGGAAAGGTTGCCCATTATAGGCATAAGCATGCTTGCAAAGGTATTAGCGCCTTTTGCTGAAGTAAAAAGCTCATCATTTAGCCGTGAAAATTCCGCTTTAGAAACCTCTTCATGAGAAAATACTTTTACGACCTTTTGCCCTTCGATCATTTCCTCTATGTAACCGTTTGCAGCACCCAATGCAGATTGCTGCTTAATAAAAAACGCCTTGCTCTTGCGGCCTAATCTGTTGATAATGAACAACATAATAAGCAGCATAAACACCGTAATGCCCGTTAAGGCCGGGCTAAGCACAAGCATCATCACAAATACGCTAACGACCGAAACGGTTGATGAAACAAACTGAACGAGGCTTTGGCTAAGAAATTGCCTTAGCGTATCCACATCGTTTGTGTAACGGCTCATCAATTCACCGTGCGTATGTGTATCAAAATATCTTATGGGTAATGTTTGCATTTTGCTAAACAGTTCACGCCGCACGCGATCAAGTGTGTTGGTTGAAATAATAATAACTATGCGCTGGTAAACAAAACCAGATAGCGCTCCTGTGGCATATATTACCGCAAGCAAAATAAGCATGCCGCTAAGGCCTGATAAATCAGGAGCTTGGCGTCCTATTAACGGCACGATATAGTCGTTTATAATGGGCTTGAGAAAATACGTTCCCGCTACGCTTGCCCCAGTGCTTATTAGCATAAAAACAAGAACAAAAATAAAATGGATTTTGTATTTTCCCATGTAGCTAAGTATGCGCTTTAGGGTGCGGCCCGCATGCTGAGGTTTTGCGCCGGGGCGGCCCTTGCGGCCTCCTGCACGGCCAGCTCCCATATATTGATTTTTTTCGTTAGCTTTAGGCATTCTCCTCCACCCCCTTTTGCTGCGAGAAGTATACATCCCTATAAATTTCATTGTCCTTAACAAGCTCATCGTGTGTGCCAACTGCGGCTATCCCGCCCTCATCCATTATGATTATCTTATCAGCATCCATAACGGAAGAGATGCGTTGAGCGATTATGATCGTGGTCATGTCCGAGAGGCTATGCTTTAACCCATCGCGAATCTTGCTATCCGTGGCGGTATCTACAGCGCTTGTGCTATCATCCATAATCATGATTTTAGGTTTTTTAAGCAAAGCGCGGGCTATGCAAAGGCGCTGCTTTTGCCCGCCAGACAGGTTTACGCCCCCTTGCCCAAGGTCTGTATCGTATCCGTTGGGAAAGCTCATTATGAACTCATGCGCCTGTGCAATTCTGCAAGCCTGCGCAATTTCAATGTCGGTCGCATCCTTGTCGCCCCATTTAAGATTATCGCGTATTGTGCCGGAAAACAGCACATTGCTTTGCAGAACCATCGCAACAGAATTGCGCAGCGCCGCAAGCTCATATTTGCGTACATCAACCCCACCTACAAGCACGGAACCGCTCTGTGCCTCATAGAGTCTTGGAATCATCTGCACCAGCGTTGTTTTAGCAGAACCTGTTGCGCCAATTATGCCTACGCTTTCACCTGAATTGATGTTGAGGTTGATGTTTTTAAGCGTAGCCTCTTCGCTGCCCTCCTTGTAGCGGAAAACAACATCACAAAAGCTCACACTGCCATCCTTAACAGTTGTGATTGCATTTTCTTCCGGTGCCGTTATGGCGGGTTTTTCCTCAAGCACCTCGAGTATGCGCGTAAGTGATGCACGCGAGAGCACTGTCATTAAAAAGACCATTGCAAGCATCATAAGCGACATAAGTATCTGTGTGGTGTATGTAATAAATTGCATCAGGTCGCCGGTTTGCATTTGTCCCTCAATAATTTTACCGCCGCCAAACCACAATATCGCCATTATGCACCCATACATTACAAGCTGCATGATCGGCATGATACAAACAGCAAGCTTTTCAGCCTTGAACATTGTTTGTTGCACACGTCCGGCTGTTTTGTTGAATTTTTCAATTTCAAACTTTTCGCGCACAAATGCCTTTACCACACGCATGCCAATAAGGTTTTCCTGAACAACGCCGTTCATATTATCGTATTCCTTAAGCATTTGCTGGAAACGCGGGTAAGTAAGGCGCATAACAATAAAAATGGTGATTGCAAGTATTGGCGCGGCAAACAAAAACACCGTTACAAGCTCAGAATTTATAGAGTAAGCCATGCTTATCGTACAGATCAGCATTACAGGCGCGCGCACGGCCATTCTTATAAGCATCATAAATGTGTTTTGAGCGTTTGTAACATCGGTGGTTAAGCGTGTTACAAGGCTGGCTGTGTTAAAATGATCTATATTCGAAAAAGAAAAATCCTGCACATTGTTAAAAAGCGATGCACGCAGGTTTTTTGCAAAGCCCGCCGCTGCAGTTGAGGAATATTTAGCAGAAAGCGCACCAAACATCAATGAAACCAGTGCCATTCCGATCATCGAAAAGCCCATTTTGGCAATATAATTAAGGTCGCCATTTGCAATGCCAATGTTGACTATCCGTGCCATCAACATGGGAATCATAACATCCAGAGCAACTTCCAAAATTACCATAAGTGGTGATAGTATTGTCTCTTTTCGAAAACCCTTTATATAAGGAACAAACTTTCTAAGCATTCGTCTCCCCCAATTCCGTTTTAGCTTTATAATTTATCGTAGTTTTTATTTTTTTGTGTTTGTTAGGCAAACAAACACATGGCCCAAGCATTTATGCCGAGCCACATATAGTTCAGATTGCAATGTTAAAGCGCTAAATAAATTAGCGCTTGCCTATCCTTTGCTATTATGCACCAGCAGAGGGAAAATGTAAACGCATTTCCCTTCACAACAATGTGAAATAACTATGTCAATGTTGATTTCCCAAGGATATATGCCGGAAAACGACATATACTTCGATTTTCCAGCGAAAAGTGCTGCAATAAAGATAGCACGAAAAAAAACCTCTCGCGCCAAAAGACGGTTGAGGTTTTTGCTATAAAATCGTCACTAATACTACTCTTTAACGATTCTAACCCAATATCCGCCACTTTTGGATTGAATGTAGCGTGAAAATCCCTGCAAATGCCGTGGAGGCACCGGTTGATATTCTCCCGGCACGGCTGTAATGCAAAGCAACTCATCTCCCCTGCGCATGCGCCCTTCAAGATAACCCGCATCCCCTTGCAATCGCTGGACATGCACCCACTGCGAACCGGGAAACTGTTGTGGGAAAGGGTTATCAGCACGTTTGGGCAGTATCACTTTTCCTCCAAGAGGAGGCCGTTGCTTAATTGTGCTGGAGTTTTGGGTTCGCTTAAAATCCGGCTGAACAAAAAACTCCTCCTGCGGGTCGGATGAACTTTCCAGCTCATCGGTTTGAGCAAAGTCAAAACCCATCTCATCCAGCTCGCTATCAGGAAATATTTCCTTTGCACGCTGCAAAATCTGTTTAAGAGCGTGACTGTTTTCTATTTGGGCGGATGACTCAGGGGTGTCGTTCGCTCGCCCGAAAGAATAAAACTCATCCCGCTCATCAAAGTCACAGCTATATGCGTATGGGTTGTCTTTCTCTTCCATGCAAGATGAAGGCGCGCAAGTTTCTGGACAGTGTGGCGGTGAAACCTCACACGGCGGTAAAGGCTTGCAAGGCGGGGTTTCGCACGGGTCAACCGGAGGCCTTGGTTTGGGAGGCTCCGGTTTTGGTGGTTTCGGTTTGGGGGGCTCAGGCTTAGGAGGTTCCGGCCTTGGAGGTTTTGGCGCAGGTTGCTCCTGTCGGGTTTTAATGTTGCTGTCTTCCAGAGACAAACTATCTTCCGCCATGCGAGCTTCATATGCAGGCTCTCTCCCGGAAACATCATCCCACGATGTATGCTGTTGCGGTTCACGAGTGTATTCACCATATTCTTCGTTGAATGTTTCGATATAATCCTGCGAAACAGGATAAATTACCTGCGAAGCAAAAACCTGCTCGACGTCTTCATCTTCTTCGTAGGAAGTTTCATAATGCTCCAAATGCTCCTGTGAAACGGGGTAAACTACCTGCGAAGCAAAAACCTGCTCGACGTCTTCATCTTCTTCGTAGGAAGTTTCATAATGCTCCAAATGCTCCTGCGAAACGGGGTAAACTACCTGCGAAGCAAAGACCGGCTCGGCACCTTCATCTTCTTCGTATGAAGTTTCATAATGCTCCACATGCTCCTGCGAAACGGGGTAAACTACCTGCGAAGCAAAAACTTGCTCGACGTCTTCATCTTCTTCGTATGAAGTTTCATAATACTCAATATGCTCCTGTGAAACAGGATAAATTACCTGTGAAGCAAAGACCTGCTCGGCACCTTCATCTTCTTCATAGGAAGTTTCATAATGCTCAAAATAATCCTGTGAAACAGGATAAACTACCTGTGAGGCAAAAACCTGCTCGGAGTCTGTTTTAGTTTCAATATCAGCATAGCTTTTGGTTTCCTGCGTTGCTGTTTGGGTATTACTAGCAGGCGCAACAACTGAGGAAGTGACAATTGTGGAGCCTCTTGCTTCAGAGGCAGCAGGTGCTGCATAGAACATTCTTAGCTTTATAAGCGAGTTGCGGCAATCGATCTCCTTGCCTCTGGCATGGCCATAACAAACACAAGTGCCGTTAGGGTTCATAACCGCAACACCATCAAGCGTATCATTTTGTGCAAGCGTTACGCGGTCATTACGCAGTTGACGAAAACCTCCGCTAACAAGCAAAAACATATCCTGATCCGCTGTTTGTTTTTTTGCGCCGCCCCATCTTGTGTCTACCTGTGCATACCCGTTCCCCACACGGATGCGTGCAACCGCATAATGCGTGCTGTTTTCCGGGTTGACCATAGGTATCATAACAATGCCCTGTTCCATCGCTTATCCTCCCGCGCGTGCGTATTGTATTGCCCTGTGTGATTTTGCACATGCATAATTCTTTCACTATACTTATGCGCGCAACTCGCTTGGTACGACTATATTTGTGTGTTATAATAAAAATCGAAAGGAGGCATGCTTGTGTCCTGCCGTTTTTCGCATGAATCACTGCCCTTTGAATCCACGCCGGTGGATAATGTTTTTTTAATGGAATATATGCCGCATGCAAACCACGATCAGCTGCGGGTTTATTTATATGGTCTTATGATTTGCCGCTATCCCGGCTTGCGTGAGCAAAGCATTGCTACCGAGCTGGCGCTAAGCGAACAGGAAGTGTTGGATGCTTTTGCCTACTGGCAGAAGGAAGGCCTTGTTCGTATATTTAGTGCAGATCCGCTTGAGGTTGAATATATTACCCCATCAAGAAGAGTTGCGCCGCCGGTGCTTGTTCCGGGTAAATATGGCTCGCTTGTGCAGTCTGTTCAATCGCTGTTTGCACCAAGGCAACTTAAACAAACCGAACTTCGCCATTTGTATGACTGGGTGGAGATTTATCACATGGATCCCGGCGCAGTAATGGAGCTTGTTTCTTACTGCCTGACCAGAAAAGGGCCAAGTGTAAGTTTTCAATACATTAACGTTGTTGCGCGTTCGTGGGCTGATGCCGGTGTGATCACAATGGAGGATGCAAGGGCTCAGGCGTTGGCATATGAGGAAATGACGGGCGGCGCTGCCGCCATACTCATGCGCTGGCGAAAAAGCAGGCGCCCCACGCAGGATGAGCTTACCTTATATAAAAAATGGACAAACACCTGGGGTTTTACGTTAGATGCGATTTTGGCGGCCTGCCCGGCGCTGACAAATGCCGAACGGCCCAGCTTTGCATATTTGGATGGAGTGCTCGATCGCTTGCAACGCAAGGGAGTTATCAGCGCTTCACAGGTGGAAGAGCAGTTGCGCGGTGAGCAGGATAACGCCACGCTTGCTTTGCAATTGTTTAGCTGCATGGGCATTGGCCGCTCTGCGCGCCCCAACGAGCGGGAAGAAATGCAATCGCTTATCAACGAAGGTTTTTCGCTGGATGTGCTGATTGTTGCTGCGGAACAGGCGCGTGAAAAAGAGCGCCCGCTGCCCCACTTTAAGCGTTTAGTCGAGCAGCTTAGACTTGTCGGTGCATTGACCGATAAGCAACAGGCTCAAAGCGCATTGCAAAACAGTAGCGCTTCAACAGGAAAATCCGGAAAGAAATCGCATCTGATGGATTATCCGCAAACACATTATTCCGAGGAGCAGCTTGCGCACATTTTTATTCCGTTAAACGAAGAAGGTGCAGGCCAATGATGTCTGATATACGGGATTATTATGAACAAATCAGGCAAGAGGAGCGCGATGCGCTGCAGGAGCGAATAAACCATGTATTGCTTCTAAACTCTAGCTATGCCCAAATAATTGAGGCGCGTGAGAATGTTGTTGAAAACTGCGCTAAAGCTCTGAAAAAGGGTGCATCAGCTGCAGTTGTGCTTCAAGAATCCAACAGAAAACTTAAAGAATTAAAAGAACAGGAGCGGCTGCTTTTAGCAAGCCTTAAGCTACCTGAGGATTACCTTTGCCTGCAAGTTCGTTGTCCTTTGTGCGCCGACACCGGTTTTGTAGGTGAAACAAAAAAGAAACCTTGCATCTGCCTTGAGAAAAAAGCACGTGAGAGTCTTTATGCAAGCTCCCAAATAAGCGAAAATGAAACATTTGAAACTTTTTCAAGTGCGGTTTATCCTACAGCGGAGCAACGCGAACAGATGCAGCGCGCAAGGCAGGTTGCTGAAACCTTTTCCAACGAGTTTCCGCACACAAATATGCAAAACCTGGTGCTTTTAGGCACCGCTGGGCTGGGAAAAACATTTTTGCTCAACTGCATTGCCAAGCGTGTGTTAGAGCGAGGTTACGCTATTAGAAAACTGACGGCATATAGCCTGCAAGAGCAAGTTCTATCAGGAATACGCTCAAACACAAATGGTGCGGCCGAGTTTTTGAATGTTCCGCTTTTGCTCATTGATGATCTGGGCTCAGAACCCATGATAAACAATGTCACTCAGGCATATATGTTCTCCATACTTAACGAGCGCATGAACGCCAGGCTGCACACCATTGTGGCGACCAACCTTACGCTTGGCACATTACAATCGTTATATGGCGAGCGCATATTTTCCCGCCTGATAAACGCGGATGATTCTCGTGTGCTTCGTTTGCAGGGGCAAAACCTCAGATTGCTGCAAAAACCAAAAGGTGACAAATGAAAAATAGCACGATTAAAGTTAGCGCACCGGCAAAACTGAACCTTGTTTTGGATGTTGTGAGTAAGCGGCCGGATGGTTACCATGAGCTGGATATGCTTATGATCCGCATTTCATTACAGGACACTCTTTTAATCACCCCATCAAGCAGCCCTAAAACGGAATATGTCGGAATGTCTCTGCCAGAGGGCGATCTTGTTTTGCGGGCAATGGAAGCTTATGCGTCACATGCGGATAAGCCATTTTTTGCGCATGTAAAGGTGCACAAGAATATTCCGTCTCAGGCAGGGCTTGGCGGCGGGAGCGCTGATGCTGCCTCGACTTTAATTGGCTTGCAGAAGATTTATGGTGCACTTAACACGCAGCAACTAAAAGAGGTGGCACTTTCTTTAGGCGCCGATGTGCCTTTTTGTTTACAAAGAAATCCCTGCCGCGCAAAAGGTATTGGAGAACTTCTAACTAACTTGCAGGCGCCTGAGCAGGCATTTTGCTTTGTAGTGTGCAAGCCTGTGCATGGCATTTCAACAGCGGCATTATATAAATCCTTGTGCCTTCCACTCCCCCATTCTAATATGGATGCCGCACAGCAAGCTTTCGAAGAAGGGGACCCGGCAAAACTAGGCTCATTGTTTTTTAATGCAATGGAAGCCCCAGCGATGTTGATGTTGCCGGAAATCGAAGAGCTGCGCGCAAAATTATTGCGCTATGGAGCCTTGGGTGCTGCCATGACCGGCTCTGGCTCCGCAGTTTTTGGTTTATTTGCTGATGAGAAAGCGGCAAAACAGGCGGCAAAACAATTTAGTGATGTGGCATTTTGTTGCGTCTGCCATAGTTTGAGTGAAACTGATAAATTTTAAATAAACGACGTGTATAAAAGAGGCTTATCTATATTCCATTCATTGACTGTATATCATTGCCATACATTTGAAAACTCTGCCCAAGTGCAGATATTATGCCGATTTTTCATTTTTTGACTCATTTACGCCATACATACAATACATTTTGCTGCAAATGTGTATGCAACAGCATTATACATTGTGCTGCAAATGTGTATGCAACAGCATTATACATTGTGCATAACTGCTGAATTTGCGATATGGATGGCCTTAGGCCTGTGGATAACTCTGTGCATTATGTGCATAGATTGCTGTATAAACAATACCAAGCTGTATATGCAAAGCAATGCATATGCAGTTTTCACACTTTATTCATTCTTTTAAATTCAAAAATCTTCACAAAACACCTAGATATAAGTTGTTGCGTTCATGAATATATATGAACGGACTTAAAACTTTTGCCATTTTTCTTCTATCATCAAAAGGGGAGATCGATATGAACAAACTGCGCGGGTTAACAAGGCTTATGTATGATTGGATGGGTGTGCTGCTGGTGGTGTGCATTGCTGTGTTGGCAATGACCGGTGTGTGGATGCCCGGCAGCTCTGACGCTATGGAAGCGTCGGCCGCTTTGACTGATGGCGGGAGGCTGCCCGTAATTGTGGTGGATGCTGGACATGGCGGACCAGATGGCGGAGCCGTGACTGCTGATGGTGTGCCCGAGGCTGGAATCAACCTTACCATTGCGCAGTTAGTGGAAAACGGCTTGCGTGAAGCCGGATTTTCAGTTGTTATGACAAGGTCGGATGAAAATGCGCTTGCCAATAGCAAGCAGCAGGATATGCACGCCCGCCGTGAAATCATGCGGATGGATAGCGTAAACGCGATTGTAAGCATACACATGAACAAATTTCAGGATAAATCCGTGAGTGGCCCAATGGCGTTTTACATGAAAGGCTCCAAGGAAGGCGAAAAGCTTGCAACTTGCGTGATCAGCGCGGTTTGCGAAACGATTGGCCGCCAAAGCCGCCCTGCAAACCCGGGCGACTATTATGTTGTGCGTGAAAGTATTGCGCCTGCTGTTATAATCGAATGCGGGTTTTTATCAAACCCGGAGGACGCTAGACTATTGCAGGACCCCGAGCATCAACAAAAACTTGCTGATGGTATTGTTGCAGGGCTTTGCGCATATTTTGCAAGCCCTTAAGAATAACACTCCCAATAAATACATGGGCATTGCTCCAACAATGCGAATGCCTTATAATGATTGGGTGTACCATCCGGTATTTATACGAGGAGGTTTACCCATGAAGATTATGATAATAGGCGCAGGTGGAGTTGGCGGTTATATCGCCGGGAGGCTGGCCTATGAGTTTCCAAACGAAATTACGCTCATTGCCCGAGGTAACCAACTTGAGGCAATCAAAAAAAACGGATTAACCATTATAGAGGATAATAATCAAGGCTATTCCGTTCATCCTGCTTTGTGTACGGACGAGCCCGAACAAGCGGGTTTGCAGGATGTAATTTTTGTTTGCACAAAAAGTTATGGTCTGGATGCAGCAATTGAGCAAATCAAGCCCTGCATAGGCCCTGATACTCTGCTGCTGCCGTTGCTTAACGGCATAAGCGCACGCAGAGTGATCCGCAGCCACACAAAATCCGGTGTTGCTTTGGATGGCTGCATTTATATATTCAGCCAAATAGACGCACCCGGCGTTATTCGCAAGGTGGGTTCGGTTTGTAAAGTGTTTATGGGAATTGCCCCAGAGGAAACAAACACTAAAGCGCTCGAAACCATGCGGATGCTTTGTGATATGTTGTGTGCTGGCGGAATTGATACTAAGATTTCCGGTGAAGTGGTGACCATGCTTTGGCAAAAATGGATACTGATGATTAGCAACGCGCAGGCTGCTGCATACTTTAACAAACCAATCGGTGAAGTTCGTGAAGATCCTGAAAAGTTTAAATTTGTTTTGGATCTGCTTGAAGAAGCGCTGGCAGTTGCAAAGCTGGAAAATATTGAGTTGCCTTTGGATGTGCGCGAGCAGATAAAAACAACTATATTTAGCCTGAGTTACGAGAGCACGCCTTCATTGGCGCGCGATCTTAACACGCCCGGAAAAGCTACTGAGCTTGATATTTTTTGCGGAGAATTGATAAGGCTTGCTAAAAAGCATAAAATCGATGCGCCTAACAACCAAAAAATTCTTAATCGGTTTGCCGATCGCGTATGAGTATTTGTGAGCAAATAAGAGCGTTAATTCCAGAACATGCGCCCAGGGATGCAGGACTATCCTCCCCCCTGGTGCTCGCCTATATGGGCGATACTGTTTACGATTTGTATGTGCGCACTGTGCTGTTGCACCAGAGCGATGCAACAGCACATGGCTTTCACATAAAAGCTTCAAGGTTTGTTTGCGCGCAGGCTCAGGCGCAGGCAAGCGAACGTGTGCTTCCGCTTTTGAGCGAGCAGGAGCTTTCTGTATTTAAGCGCGGGCGCAATGCGCACATGGGTACAACCGCAAAAAATGCTACAATTGCGCAGTATCGTGCGGCAACCGGCCTTGAAGCGTTGGTTGGATACCTGTACCTGAAAAATGATGATGCGCGCCTTAATGAAATCATGAAGGCTGCGCTCAATGACATTACTCTTAACACCCTATAAAAAGAAAGGATGACTTTTTATGATTAGTTATTCCAAGGACAGAACACCAAAGTACCACGAAAACATGCGTGGTGGTAATGGCACGATTTGTATCACACAAGTGTTTGGTGAAGAAAAAATCCCACATATGCGTTTGTTTGCAGAAATTACGCTTGAGCCCGGCAGCTCGATTGGCGCGCATGTGCACGAAAATGAAGCCGAAGCTTTTTACATTTTAGAGGGCGAAGCAACGGTCGTTGATAATGGCAATCCTGTTAAGCTTACCCCAGGCCAAGCCCATTTGTGCAAGGATGGTGAGGCGCATGCGCTGCAAAACAACTCATCTAGCATAGTGCGCGTGCTTGCGGCCATACCGACTGAGGCGGAATAATATAAATGACATATAGATCAAACAAAAATGGTGGTCAGGATAACCACCGGCAAAATAACCGAAACACGCCCTCTCGTAAGGAGGGCCAGCCTTATCCTGATAAAAAGCATGGATCCACACAGGGATCATCCTATGCAAAAAAGGATGATTCAGGTGTGGCACCGCGTAGATCAAACAACAATGGACGCCGGGAGGATGAAGCGCAAAGAACATATTCGAGCCGTCCTTACGCAAAAAAAGAAAAGGAAGCCGGGCCGCCCAAAAGCTACCAAAATGAATGGCGCAAGCCGAATAATCCCCCGGATTTTGAAGCTGAACCCACCTTAGAGCAAACTCAGCCATTGCGCGAGGATACTCTTCCCTATTTTTTAATGGGGCGAAATGCTGTGCGTGAAGCCATTAAAAATGATCGTAGCATTGACCGAATTTTGGTAGTTCCTGAAATTGACGGCTCCTTGCGTGAAATCATAAACATGGCAAAGGATAAAAACATAATAGTGCGCACAACTGAGCGCAAGCGTTTGGATGAGCTTTGCTTACCCTTTGGCCATGGCAACAAAACGGGCAACCACCAGGGCATTTTGGCCATGGTGCCGGATATTGAATATTGCACGGTCGAGGATATTCTCGATTACGCGAAAGAGCTTTCGCAGCCGCCATTTGTGCTGCTGCTCGATGAAATCACTGACCCACATAACCTTGGCTCAATGCTAAGGAGCGCCGCTTGCGCTGGCGTGCATGGGGTTATTTTACCTAAGCGCCGCTCAGCTTCCATTACTGCTGCTGTTGCAAAGGCAAGCGCCGGTGCAGTGGAATATGTTAAGGTCGCTAAAGTTTCAAACCTGAATAATGCTATTGCAAGATTAAAGCAAGCCGGAGTTTGGATTGCCGGAGCGGATATGCAGGGAACACCAATGACAAAATCGGATATTCGTGGCCCGCTTGCGTTGGTGATTGGCAGCGAAGGCGAAGGATTATCGCGCCTTGTTCGTGAGAATTGCGATTATTTGATTTCTATTCCGATGTGCGGGAAAATCGATTCGCTTAACGCGTCGGTAGCAGCAGCAATACTAATGTTTGAAAAAAATCGCCAGGACAGCCTGCAGGCTGAATGACGGAGGAATCGGTGAGCGAGGAATTGCTTTTTGAAAAATACGACCAAATGACGGATGAAGAACTTATAACTGCTTCTTGGGCAGGAGATGTTGCGGCCGAGGATTTTTTGTACGAAAAATATAAGCCCTTTATTCGCTCGCGCGCCAGATCCTATTTTTTGATAGGCGCGGATCGTGAGGACATTATTCAAGAAGGTATGATTGGCCTATATAAGGCAATTAGAGACTATAACCCCGAAAAAATCAGTTCGTTTCGGAACTTTGCGGAAATTTGTGTAACTCGGCAGATGATTACCGCCATTAAAGCTGCAACCAGGCAAAAGCATATGCCGCTAAACTCATATGTTTCTTTAAACAAGCCTTTGTTTTCAGAGGAACCTGAACGCACATTGATTGATGTTTTAACCATGGCACGCGTAAGCGACCCGGAGGAAACCGTTATTAGCCAGGAAACCTACGAGGCAATCGCACAGCGCCTTAAGGATTCGCTTTCACCATTTGAGCGCAAAACCCTTGCGCTATATCTGGAAGGCTTGTCATATGCTGAAATTGCAGAACAATTAGGCCGCCAGCCAAAGGCAGTGGATAATGCGTTACAGCGCATTCGCCACAAGATGGAAAGCAAAAAAGAGGTATAATATGCATGAGGGACATAGAGAGCGGTTTCGTGCGCGTTATATCGAAAATGGTTTAAGCGGGTTTGCCGAGCATGAAATACTGGAGCTGCTGCTTACCTACGTAATCCCACGAAGGGATACAAACGCTCCGGCACACGCGCTTATCCATAAATTTGGTTCACTTGAGGCAACCTTTAATGCGGATGTTAAGGACTTAATGCTCGTTGATGGAATTGGTGAACGGGCTGCGGTCTTTTTGCGTATGCAAGGGGATATACATGGGCTTTTGCGCAGAATGGATGGGCAAAACAATGCTGTTTTGCTCACAACTCCTGCGCAGGCAGCGCCATACGCAATTGGACTTTTAAAAAGTGAGCAATATGAATCGGTCTATGTTGCAAGCCTTAACAAAAACAGGCTTCTTCTTGGCGCTGAGCGCTTATACTCAGGCACGTTAACCGAAGCGCCTCTGTATCCAAGGCGGGTGGTTGAGTCGGCCTTGCGCCACCGTGCGCACTCAGTGTTGCTGCTGCATAACCACCCAAGCGGCGACCCAAGCCCATCGGATGATGATCTTATCGCAACAAATGCAATACGTAACGCGCTTAACAGCATTGCTATTCAAATGTTTGACCATATCATTGTTGGAAACAATGTGATTTATAGCTGCTTTATCGAAAAATTCATCGATCAGAACAAACAGGTATACACTACATATAAAGAATACTTGAACGATTTGCGCACATCTTAGCCAAACGTGGCTGCGCAGCAAGGAGGATAGTTATGGATTATAAACAGCGGTTTTCGCAATGGCTTGAGCTTGCGGATGAACAAACTCGCCTCGAGCTTCAAACTTTAACTGAAAGTGAAATTGAGGATCGTTTTTATACAGAGCTTGCCTTTGGAACAGCAGGGCTTCGTGGCATACTTGGCGCGGGAACTAACCGCATGAACGAGTATGTTGTCAGGCGCGCAACGCTGGGCCTTTCCAACTATCTTTTAAAAATACCAAACGCAAAACAGCGCGGGGTAGCCATTGCATATGATTCGCGCAATTTCTCCAGCGAGTTTGCGCTTACCTGTGCGTTAGTACTCGCAAAGAATGGCCTTAAGGCGTATCTTTTTGAGTCCATTCGCGCAGTGCCGCAGCTCTCATTTGCTTTGCGCCATTTGGGTTGTGTGGCGGGTGTTGTTATTACGGCCAGCCATAATCCCGCTATTTATAATGGTTACAAGGTCTATTGGGAGGATGGCGGGCAGGTCGCTCCGGAACAGGCTAACGCCATCCTTTGTGAAATCGAAAAATGCGAGTACTTTAAAATACAGCAGATGAGCAAAATCGAGGCTTTGGATAGCGGGCTTTTGCAGATTATAGGCAAGGATGTAGACGAAGCCTACTATGCTTCCACGATGAGTTTGCTATTAAACCCAAAGCTTGTCAGGGAAAAAGGAAATTCTCTTAGTGTTGTTTACACACCATTGCATGGTGCGGGCAACATCCCTGTGCGCGAAATTCTTAACAGAATTGGCGTAAGCAACGTGCATGTGGTTCCCGAGCAGGAATTGCCCAATGGAAATTTTCCAACCGTTAGTGCGCCTAATCCTGAGGATCCGGATGCGTTTACCCTTGCAACAAAGCTTGCAAACAAAGTCGGCGCAGATACAATACTGGCCACCGACCCGGATTCAGATAGATTAGGCGTTGCCGTGCGTAAAAAAGATGGTTCGTTTAAAGTGTTAACCGGCAATCAAATCGGCTGTTTGCTTCTTGAATATATACTCTCAAGCAAGGCAAGCGCCGGCTTGCTGCCGCAAAATGCGCTCGTTGTTAAATCCCTGGTAAGCACACGGCTTGCGGATGAAATTTGCGCGCACTATAACGTAAAGCTTGATAGTGTGTTAACGGGTTTTCGTTTTATATCTGAAAAAATCGAAAATTCTATTCGCACAAAAGCACACACCTTCCTGTTTGGCTTTGAGGAGAGTTTTGGTTTTCTTGCGGGCACCTTTTCGCGGGATAAGGATGCAATATGCACCGCCATGCTTGTGGCGGAAATCTGTGTTGTTTATGCTGCGCGTGGTAAAACACTGGATGATGCAGTGCAGGAGCTATACGATAAATACGGATACTTTAAGGAATCCGTCAAGAATTACACACTTAATGGAATTGAAGGACTCGAGAGCATAAACCGCGCCATGCGTGGATTAAGAACAGAAATTCCAAGCGAGCTTGCAGGCATCTCTGTTACCGTATTTGAGGATTATGAGTCTCGCTCAAGTCTTTTGCTTGCATCTAACAACAAGCAACCTTTGGAGTTGCCTTCTTCAAACATGGTGCGCTTGCTGTTTGAAAATGGCGCATGGATGGTTGTGCGCCCATCAGGCACGGAGCCAAAGCTTAAACTCTACATTGGTGCAAACGCAAAGGACGAATCGCAGGTGGACATTTTACTTGCTAAAATGATGGAAAGCGCAGATCAACTGCTTTGTGGTTATCTTTTTGGTCAGGAGGAATAGTCATGAAGGTTTTGTTTAGATTATTTCTTGTTTTAGCCATGATGTTAACTATGCTTAGCGGCTGCAAACCCAAAGAAACAGCGCCGGCTCTTGAGGATCAACTTGTTGTTGATTCAAATAATCCCGATAATTCTGCAGAACCGGGAGATATTAGCGCCCCTTCCCTTTCGACAACAAACATTACAGGTAACAACGGTCTTTTGGTTGTGGACACGGTTGCCTATATGTTTGATGACATTCTTTATGGTGGAGTAACATATACAAATACGGGGAATGCTAATCTGGTGTTGAGTGAAGCGGTGTTTACGTTCTCCTATTCAAGCGGCACGCAAACGCAGACTTACACGCCGCTTGTTGGTGAGCGGGATGTTATTGCTCCGGGTGAAACAGGCTGCGCGGCGCTTTTCCTCCCACAAAATGAAGGCGCAACACCATCCGGCGAAATTGTTTTGAATGTTGAGCTAAGCTGGGCCGCTACTTCAGCATCGCCCAAAAACCTTAGTGTGGCAAACGCAAAGCTTATTCAAAACTATCCCAGCTTTGCTACACTTTCAGGCGAGCTGCGTAATATCTGCGATGAAGACAGTGAGCTAAGCATGGTTTACGTGCAGTTTTACGATGAAGCCGACACATTGCTTGGCGTTTGGTATTTTACGCGCAATGCGATATTGCACCCCGGTGACAAAACCACTTTTGTTGTGCACCTACAGTCTTTGCCAATAAAGGATCTTGCAAAAAAGACTGAAAAAATTAACTTTCATGCGTTTAGCATTTAAGGAGCAAAATGGAAAACCCCGGCCCGAACAAACGAGGCTTGCTCAAGCGGCCAATACTGCTTATCACATATGCTGTGCTGCTTTTCCTTTTGTTCTATAGGCTTGAGTCGGTGTGGGGTGCCGTTCAATGGTTTTTGGGCGGGCTTTCAGCTTTGTTTATGGGGTTAGTTTTAGCCTTTTTGTTCCATTTGCCAACAGATTTTTTTCAGTATAAGGTATTAAAAAGCTTCGAATATCACAAAAGCAGGTTTTTGCGTTCTATTTGGCGTGCATTGAGCCTCTTGCTTGCTTATTTAAGTGTGCTGGCCTTTGTTATTGGCCTGGTTGTGCTGGTTGCGCCACGCTTTGTTGAAAGTGTTACAGCACTTGCTATGAACTTTGGCGGTTATCTTAACAGCTTCCAGTCATGGTCCGATGGTTTTTTATCCTCGCTCGCAATTAATCCGGGCATAAGCGAAACGATCACTACACTTTGGGATCAGGCGGTCGCCTTCCTCCAATCCATTATGGGAACTGTGGTTAATAAAGCGCTTAATTTTACAATCAGCTTTACAAGCGGGTTGTTTAACTTTGTGCTGGCGTTTATGCTTTCAATCTTTTTTCTGTATAATAAAGAAACAGTGTTTGCGCAAACCAGAAGGTTTTTTGTGGCATTGCTTGGTCAGCGGCGCACAAACAAGTTTTGCGAGGTTTTGCAGCTATCCAACAATGTTTTTAGCAAGTTCATATTTGGGCAATTAACCGAAGCCCTGATTTTAGGTGTTCTTTGTTTTATAGGCATGAGTGTTTTTAGGATGGATTACGCTCTTTTGATAAGCACTGTAATTGCGATTACAGCCATAATACCCATACTTGGCGCTTATATTGGCACGATCCCCTGCGCATTGATTTTGCTGGTGATCGATCCTGTTCAGGCAGTCTGGTTTGTGGTGTTTATAATTGTTTTGCAGCAGATTGAGGGCAACCTCATATATCCACATGTGGTTGGAAATGCGATTGGTCTATCCGGCCTGTGGGTTTTGGTTAGCATTATTATTGGCGGCGGGCTGTTTGGCATTTGGGGCATGCTGCTGGGTACCCCTATTTTTGCAGTTTGCTATCATCTGGTTGACCGTTGGCTAAACAGAACCCCAAAGGTTGGCGGCGAAACATAGTCCAACACGAATTTACAAAACGATCATTTGCACTTGGGTCTGTTTGTGGTATAGTATTGCACGGAAGATACTGGGCTTTTTCTAATGGTAGATGTCGTAGTGGGCCCTTTTACTAAAGCAAAACACCGCCATGAAAGGAGTATCCTTGAACAAGCGTGGATTTTTTTTACTCATTGCTGCCGTGCTAGTATGCGTGGTTGTTCTTATATTCGTTTTTTCTGCCGGCGGACAATCACCAGACTCCAACGGCAACTATTGGCAGCTTCAAATAAACGAGGTTATGACATCCAATAAAGGTGCCGTACCTGACGCAAACGGAAACTTCCCTGATTGGGTCGAAATTTATAATCCTACAGAAACGGATATCAACATTTCCGGTTTTGGACTATCAGATGAGCTAATATCCGCCGCTAAGTGGGCATTCCCTTCGGGAACAATTCTGCCTGCTGGTGGTTATATCGTTGTGTATTGTTCGGGAGACACTTCATTAGGCGCTTTACACGCCCCATTTAAGCTTTCTGCGACGGATGTTCTGATACTAAGCAACGCTACTGGTAAGGCGATTGATAATCTCCAGCTCACCAGCGTATCATCAAATGCAACTTTAGGCAGGAACGAAACGGGCGCTTGGGTGGAAATGGCACACCCCTCCCCCGGTTACCCTAACACGGAAGAAGGCATCGCGGCATATCGTGCGACCTTGCAGGAAACCATGCAGGATAACGGCATCCGTATCAATGAGTTTATGGCCAGCAACGCTACAACATTGCCCGGCCCTCAGGGGAACTATCCTGACTGGATCGAGCTTTATAATACCACCGGCGCAGATGTTGATATTTCGGGCTGTGGCTTATCGGATGATATCGATCAGCCTATGAAGTGGATTGTCCCTGAAGGGACAATCATTCCGGCAAACAGTGTAAAGCTTGTGTATTGCTCCGGGCTAGATGGCTTGATTGATGGCGAACTGCATGCGCCATTTGGCCTTAGAGCCTATGCTGAGGATGTTGTTTTTTCGGGGCGCAATGGTGCGATTATAGATAGTTTTTCCTACACTAATCAAGAGGCGGATATTTCAATGGCCCGCAAGCCGGATGGTTTCGGTGAGTTCGAAAGCACCGCGCAGCCTACTCCGGGTTATCTTAACACGGAAGCGGGTTTAGCGGAGTTTTCGTTAACAAGTATTTTTCCTGTTGGCGGATTGATGATATCTGAAGTGATGAATAACAACACAACAACCACCGTTAATGGCGTGATTGAGGATTGGATTGAACTGCATAACTCCTCAAACACAGCAATTAACCTTAGCGGCTATGCTTTATCGGATAATCCTAAAAATCCCGCCAAATGGGTGTTTCCTGATGTGACGATAGAAGCGGGAAGTTATTTAACTTTGCTTGCCACCGGAAACAATGTTACCGATACGGAAAAAAAAACTTTAGAAACCAGCTTTAAGCTTGCGGCTGAAGGTGAAGTGCTGCTTTTGTTTTCCCCTGACGCCGTGCTTTTGGACAAGCTTTCACTGCGCAATACAGGTGCGGACATCAGCCATGGTCGAACAGGCGGTGTCCTGCTTTATTATGATAAACCTACGCCCGGTGAGGCAAACGGTGCGGGATATCAGGGTATCACTCAACAGCCAACATTTTCTGTGCTGCCCGGCATATTCAATCAACCTTTTTCGTTAGAGTTAACAGCCAATAGTGGCACAACGATTTATTACACCACAGATTCCTCGGTGCCGACAACCGCTTCCACGCAGTATTCCGGCCCAATCCAGCTTTCAAAAAACACGGTTGTGCGGGCGCTGGCTGTGCAGCAAGGGTATTTAAGCGGGCGCTGCGCAACTGGTACGTATTTATTCACCACGGATGGGGTTAACCACCAGCTCCCCGTTGCGACACTTGTGTTTGACCCGCCCGATTTGTGGGATAGCAAAAAGGGCATTTACGTAAAAGGTGACAGCATTGATCCTGATGAGGCCTGGCCATACATAGGAAGTGCGAACTATGGCAAAAAGGGCGATGAATGGGAACGCTCCGCTGCGTTTGCAATATTTGATGAAAACGGGACTCAGGTTTTTTCACAGAACATCAGCGCTCGTATAGCAGGCGCGTTTGGGCGTGGGCGGGAGCAAAAGGGCTTTAACCTCATCGCCAGGGATAGTGAAGGCAAAAACAGAATGGACTATCCATTTTTTGCGCAGCTGCCTTATGATTCTTATAAAGCTTTGGTGCTTCGTGCAGGTGGGCAAGATCAGGCGAATGCAAAAATCAAGGATGAGTTGGCTGGCGGACTGCTTGCTGGCACGGATGTCAATTTCCTGTATCAAGCGTATAAACCCTATGTGCTTTACCTCAACGGGGAATATTGGGGCGTATACTTTTTGAAAGAAAAGCGCAATCGCTTTTTTGTCGCACAGCATGAAGAGCTTGAAAATGCCGATAACATGACGCTTATGCGCTCCGCCTCAAGGGTTCATTATGGTTCTTCAAAGGAATGGCAGGAACTTATGAACTATATAAAGGCCAACAGTCTTAAGAATAAAGACGCATACGATTATGTTGCAAGTCGTGTTGATCTGGATAGTTTTATGGATTATCAGATTAGTGAAATATATGTTGCCAACTCCGACTATTGGAACATTCAGTATTATAAAGTCGATGGCGGCAAATGGAAGTGGATTTATTATGATTTTTGCTGGGGTTTTGACAATAGCTCAGCCAAATCATTATCACATAAAACTTTATCGCTACGCAGGCTGGCGGATAAACCATGCTCGGATTTGTTTAACGCGCTGCTTGAAAATGCCGATTGGAGAGACAGCTTCTTGCGGCGTTTTGCAGAGATAATGAACACAGTTTATGCCCCGGAGCGTATGCATGAGCATTTAGATAAGCTATATGCACAGGTTGAGCCGGAAATTGAGCGTGAACGCGCGAAGTTTAACGGCGCGGATGCAGATCCATTTAACCGATCGTCTTACCAGACGTTTATAAAAAAGATTGAGGAGATACGGCAATTCATTGACGGCCGACCGGCCGAAATGAAAGCACAGATAAAAGCGGAGTTTAATCTGTCAGATTCCTATATGCAGGAGGTGTTTGGATGAAGCCATACCGGCATGAATTAAAGTACTACATCAGCCAGATTGAATATGAGCTGCTTTCACGCAAGCTTTCCCTTACAATGAATAGGGACAAGTTTGCGCTGAAGGACGGAAAATACTTTATTCGCAGCCTGTATTTTGACAATCTGGATAATGACGCCATTAGCGAAAAGCTTGATGGTGAAGATAAGCGTGACAAATACCGCCTGCGTATTTATAACTTAAAAGATGATGTTATAAAGCTTGAGCAAAAGCACAAGCAGGGTTCTTTCATTCAAAAAAACTCTCTTTCAATAACACGAGCTGAATGCGATGCTCTGATTGAAGGCGATTATACACCACTGTTGCGCCGCAATGAGCAACTCGCAAAACAGTTCTATGCGATATTTCGCTTGCAAAACCTCAAGCCATGCGTTATTGTTGATTATTGGCGGGAAGCATACGTTTTTCCAGTTGAGGATGTTCGTATCACATTTGATTTGGATGTGCGCACCGCCTATCGTGCAACGGGAATTTTTGACCCTGAACTGCCAACATACCCTGCAACCGAGCAAGGATACACTGTGTTGGAAATAAAATTCAACAGGTATCTGCCAGGATATATTCGCGCTTTAATACAACCAATTGAAAATGCGCAACGCAGCGCTATAAGTAAATATTGTTTAAGTAGGAAATACGAATAGGAGGAACCCGACATGACCGACCCTGTCGCAAACGCACTCAATATTAAGGATTTTTTCAATAGCCCATTAAACCCAATGCAAATTGTAATCACACTTCTTGTTGCATTTGGTGTTGGTGTTGCCATATTTTTTGTCTACAAAAAGACATTTGGCGGCGTGCTTTATTCACGCACGTTTAACCTTAGCCTGATAGTATTAACAATGATCACTTCAATGGTGCTCTCGCTCATCAACTCAAACCTGACAATGAGCTTGGGTATGGTAGGCGCATTATCCATTGTGCGCTTTCGTACGGCGATTAAGGATCCTATGGATACAGCGTTTATATTCTGGGCTATCAGCGAAGGCATGGCCCTTGGCGGACAATTTTTTGATCTTGCGCTGATCGGCCTTGTTGTGATTGGGCTTGCCGTGGTTATACTTAGCGTAACAAAAGTTAAGTCGGCGCTCCCCTATCTGCTGATTTTGCATTTTCACGAGGGCGCTAATGCAACCATCAAGGGTGCGCTCAAACAGCTGCCAAAGGCGAAAGTACGCAGCAGAAGCGCCCAAAGAGATGGTGTTGAGCTAACTGTTGAGGTTCGTTTGCGTGATGAGGAGACCGGCGTTGTGGATAAATTCCTTCGTATTGACGGCGTATACGATGCAACACTTATAGCGCACCAGGGCGACATGATCTCCTAAATGACATTTGTTTACTTTCACCTAACCATATAAAAAGATATAACAGGAGTCGGTTGTAAATTACAACCGACTCCTGTTTATTAGCATATCTTTATTTTCTTAGATTTATAGCCTGCTGGGCGCTTTTAATATTTCATTTCCCTGCAGATCATACAACAGAACCTGCACATTGAGGCTTGATTCTGTGTGGTGGAATTCCATAACAAGCACCGTTGGCGAATTTACAACATCGTATTCATCAAACACTTCGCCATCCACAGTGCGCACTACTTTAGATAGCAAGGGATCCTTGCTTATAACAATATCCGCACCATGTGTGCCTTCAATATCTGAAGCAAAGGGCTCATAGAAGGATGTGCTTGTCGCCCCTTCTTCCCTATGGATATTTTCAAATACAAAGTTTCCGCGACCATCGGAGTAGAATACCGCCAGGCCCAATGTATCGTCGCCCTCAAGGAAGCCAACATACTTGCTGCCTGCCATAACTACAGAATCAATAATAACAACTGTCTTGCCACTGCCGCCATTTTCCTGGATTGCTTTTTCGATCCCTGCTGTGTCATTACCGTATGTTGGGCGGTTAAGCAAATAAAACACGCCAAACGCAATGATCAGCACAACCATTACAATCACAAGGATCCATACGCCTTTACTCATTTTCTTTCTCCTTTACACCCTATTAATATCATATTGTGCATTTATGCAAGCGCTCAATTGCCTCTTCAACACTTGGAAGAAAAAATATGTCGCTTCCACTGTTGCATTCATAAATAAAATCATGCAGGCTTTTGCTGGAGTAGCACGAAAAATCTCCAGCGATTGCCAGCTTGGAATGGTAGTTGATGAACTTTTGCAAAATCTCACCCGCTAAACGAGTTTTCAGTTCATAAAAATCCGCGCAAAACGCTTCCTTGGGGAAAACAAGCTTACTACATTCATACCCACATTTTACGTCCATTAACAAATCCAGTGCAGATTGAGGATCACAAATTGTTTGATTATCTTCCAATTGTATTACTGCCACGCGTGAGCCATTATGCTCGTTAATAGCAACTTGCATTATTGGTTCTCCTTAAAGTCTTAAAGTTTTCGCTTTCTTAAATGCATGCAGGCATGTGGCGCTGCATTTAAGAGCCATATTAGTATAACAGTTTTTTATAAATGAATCTACTATTCTGTGCCAAATTTAAGTTTCATGTAATTACGCAAAAAAGCGCGGACTACTCCAACGCCTCTTATAATATACTTCTACTTGTCGCTAAATGAAACAAGCACGCTTTTAATCTTTATAGTAGGCAATTATGCCGTTATAGATGCCTTGCGCACAGCTTTGCTGGTAGCTGGCCTTGTTTAGAAGCACATCCTCCGTAGAGTTTGATAGATAGCCCATTTCAATTGTAACAACCGGGGCATTCGACCAGTTGAAGCCTGTTTGATCAGAACGAAGGAGTATGGGCAGCTGCTTTGCGTTTGTTTCAGCGCAAAATGATGATAAAACCGCTTTTGCAATATCAACGCTTTGGGCATAGATTTCCGGTTTTGCGGTTTTGCTGGGCGCGAGCATTCTTGCGCCTTTTAAGGATTTATCGGTGCTGGCATCACAATGGATTCTAATCCAACAATCCACCTTAGCCTCGTTCATTTTTTGCGCACGCTCAGCGTTGGAAATTGAAACATCGTTTTTTGTGCGTGTAAGAACAACCTTTGCACCGGCATCCTCTAAAAGCGTTTTTAGTTTTTTTGAGACTTGCAGAACAATTTCATATTCTTGCGCACCTGTTTTAACACCAACGGCACCATCGCTCATGCGCTCTTTAGTGCGCTCAGAATTAGGTGACAAATTTTCGTAGGATAAATCTGCTTCTTTTTGATGGCCGGGATCAATACCCAACACATATCCTTTTAGCGGTTGAGCTTCATCCTTGATGTTATTTAGCTGTTCTATCCATGAATTAAAAGCGACGAGCGTGCTTCTTGAGCAAATGCCGTCCTGCACGATATCCAATTCGGCCTGCAGGTTTTTTACTGCGTTAACCGTGTTAGTATCATAAATACCTGAGGAAGCGTACTCTTCTTGCAAATATCCCAATTCTGCCAGGTTTTGTTGAAGCAAAAGCACATTTGGGCCGCGCGACCCAGAGCGCATCGATACGGTTTGGAGAGGAGTCAAGGCCATTGCTGAGCCACAAAAACCAAGCAACAATACAAATGCGCAAGCTGCGCAAAAGAACTGCCTGATTCTTAATAGCATGAACACAATCCCCCTAGAGTCTACTTTTTGTATTGTATCATCCGTACGCCCGAAACACCAGCGCTTTTCATTAAACAATGTGTTAACACTAAGAAAAGCATTAACCCCAAAGTCTGCTTGGGTATAACCCATTGCTTACCATTTGTGCTATGGCGTTTGAAAGCGCAGGCTTATCCTGCGGGTGTGTAATGCCGTACCAGCGGTCGGTGCATTGCAACACCTGTACCTGAGCTTTGTTGTTGCCAAGCGCAGTGCCTACTACGCTTGGCAGATAAAACTCCGCTGTTGTCGGTTTTTCGGGCACATTTTTTCGCCAAAAATCCGCCCAACCCGCTTCGAGCTCATTAAATATGCCTGGCGAAGTAAACCCCCAAAGGTTCATTGAAACAACCGATGATGGGCAAAGCGGTTGAAATGTGCACCCGCCATCCTCGGAGTATTCAACGCCATTTGCCGTTTTTTCAATGCGCACACGCTCAACGATGCCAGAAAGCTTATGATCCTGCGTTACAGAGCAAACTCCGCGTGAAACATAGCCAAAATCAGTCAATGTGTTTTCAAGAATATAACCCACCATACACCATTGATGAGGGGCTGTGTCTTGCGCATTCTTTAGAGTATTGTAGATTTGCGCAAAAGCGTTTCTGCCATAATAATCATCCGCATTTATAACCGCAAACGGGCCGTTTAGTAGAGCCTTGCAGCAAAGAACCGCATGCCCTGTCCCCCATGGTTTTATGCGGTCAGCCGGGCATATGGTCTTGTCGGGCAATTGGCTGTTAAGCTCCTGGTAAACATATTCAACATTCATATGCTGAGCTATTCGGTCACCAATATGCTGCTTAAACTCATTCTCGATTTTGTGATTAATGATAAAAATAACCTGCTCGAAGCCTGCTCTTTTCGCATCGAACAATGAGTAATCGATAAGCAACTCGCCATTGCTTCCTACAGGTTCAATTTGTTTTAGTCCGCCATATCGGCTGCCTATTCCGGCTGCCATAACAACCAATGCCGGTTTTGTCATCTACTCGTCCCCCCTATTTTTGCAGCGTCTTATGCCTTATGCGTTTATTTTCAAATCAACCATTATGAGTGCTTTTTTGTTTTTTGCGCTCGAATAGTCGGCTTTCCTCACCCCGAAGCAAGCGCTTAATGTTATCCACATGGCGAACAAGCATAAGTGCCCACAATGCTGTTATCAACAACAAAAAATAAACATTACCCCACTCAAATATCAAAACCAACAATAAATAAATAGTCATACTTGTTATTGATGTAAGTGATACTATACGTGTACTTAACAGTATAATAATTGCAATCACAGTTACAATGGCTCCGTATTTTGGCGAAAGCATCCATAGTATCGAAAGTGTTGACGCCACACCTTTGCCGCCCTTAAACTTAAAAAGCACAGGGAAATCATGCCCGATAACGACAAAAAGCGCGGCAGCATAAGCGCCTGTTTCCCCAGCCAACCATCGCCCAACCAATACGCCAAAGATGCCTTTAAGCGAGTCAAACACAAATGTAGTAAGCCCCGGCTTCAAGCCATACACACGCAGCATATTTGTGCTGCCTGCGTTGCCGCTGCCGTGGTTTCGCACATCATCGTGAAATTTTAACCTGCTGATTATAACGGCACTTTGCACGTTACCAAGCAGATAACCCAACAGAGCAGCCAAAACCAAATAAAGCGTCATTTTTTCTCCTCTTCGTGTCCACGTGGCCTTATATAAAGCCTAATTGGCGTTCCCGTTAGCCCAAAAGATTTCCTGAAGTAGTTTTCAAGGTAACGTTCGTAGGAAAAATGCATCAACGCGGGATCGTTTACCTTAAGCACAAATGTTGGAGGGCAGATTGCAACCTGCGTGGCGTAATAAATTTTCAACCTGCGCCCTTTGTCAGACGGAGGCTGGGTGACAGTAACGGCTTCATTAAGTATGTCGTTAAGTGTGCCTGTTGTAATGCGCATGCTCGTTTGAGCATAAACATCCTCAACATAATGCAAAACCTGATTAACGCGCTGCCCTGTTTTGGCGCTGATAAAAAGCATAGGCACATAGCTCATAAACGCAAGATCATTAGCAAGCTGCGTTTTGAACTTGTGCATTGTATGCGTATCCTTTTCAATTAAGTCCCATTTATTAACGATTAAGACACTCGCTTTGCCTTCCTCGTGCACATAACCGGCGATGCGCACATCCTGCTCGGAAAGTCCTTGCTCGGCATCCACAACAATAAGCGTCACGTCAGCACGCCTGATTGCGCCTAAGCTTCGAATAACGCTATAACGCTCAACAGTGGCGTCCTCAATTGCGCGTTTTCTTCGAATACCGGCCGTATCCACCAAAACATACTGTTGCCCTTTATGTGAAAAAGGAGTGTCTATCGCATCACGTGTTGTTCCGGGCACATCGCTGACGATTGTGCGATCATCGCCCAGTATCGCATTAACAAGGCTTGATTTTCCAACGTTTGGCTTGCCAACAACAGCAATTTGGCGAACCTGCGGGCCTTCATTTTCTTCTTCCTGCACAGGGAATCCTTTAACAATCTCATCAAGCAAATCCCCAAGCCCAAGCGCCTGAGCGGATGAAATCGTTATCGGCGTGCCTAAACCAAGCGAATAAAAGTCATACGCACTATCCTCAAATTTGGGTGCGTCAACTTTATTCACAGCCAATACAATCGGCTTTTGGCTGCGGCGGAGCATATCCGCAACATTTTCATCATCCGCAGTCATGCCTTCTCGCCCATCTACAAGAAAAAGAATAACATCCGCCATTTCAATTGCAAGCTCAGCCTGCCTGCGGATCTGTTGGGAGATCACATCCTCACGCACAAGCTCAATGCCACCCGTATCAATGACGGTAAAAGAATGAGTAAGCCAGGTGGCATCGCCATAAATGCGATCCCGCGTTACTCCCGGCATATCTTCTACTATGGCAATTCGTTTCCCAACAAGCTTGTTAAATAATGTGGATTTTCCGACATTTGGCCTTCCCACAATCGCAACCAACGGTTTACTCATGAGGCTACCCTCCTTTTAATCTTGAAAATGGGTGAACAGCGTTTCGATCCAAACCTCACCCTCACCCCTGACTGGAATAACCTTTACGCCTAATGCTTTAGAAAGCTCATCCACAGTCATTCCATCCAGAAAAACATCCTCTTTTTCACGCAACATATTGTGTGGTAAAAATAATACATTTGACTTTAGTCGTCCGTTTGCCTGACTAACTATATCCTGGCCGGTAACCAAGCCCCCAACAGTGATTGAATGCCCAAAATAATCATTCTGTATGGGATGGGCAATAAGCGTAATATTGTAAGGCAAAAGCTTCTTATATAGCTCCACAAAAAAGGAATTGGCAAGCGTTCCGCCAACCACATCTGCCATGTGCATAAACTTAAGCGGCGGTTGTTCGCTTAGCGCATTAAGAAATTCATCCTCAAAGAGCCTCAAAAGCCCCACCCCATTTTCAATCTGCGGAAAATCTTCATAAGATTCGTATTGTGGCAGCGGTTCTTTGGCGCTAAGCACAAGCTCATCTGAAGCAAAAACAAAAAAAGAACCCATATTCGTTTTGCATTTTGCCGCAAATGCGTTAATCTGCGCAAGTGTGCTTTTTGCTTCTGCTAAAGTAAACGTGCGAAGCGGAGCTAAACCTTCACGAAACTTTGTTAACCCAACCGGCACCACAGCCAGCGAAACAGCCGCCGGATGGAGCGAATATAGTTCTTCCATCGTTTGCTGCAAAACTTCACCATCGTTTAACCCGGGGCAGCATACGATCTGGCAATGAAAACGAAGACCAGCATCCTTTAGCCGTTTAAGGCGAGGCATAAGCTCGCCTGCACTCCTGTTTCGCATCAAGCTGATACGTACGCTTGGGTCTGTCGCGTGCACTGAGATGAACAGAGGGCTTACGCGCCTGTCTATTATGCGTTGAAATTCCGCTTCATCCACGTTTGTTAGCGAGATGTAATTGCCCATTATGAAGGACATCCGCCAGTCATCATCCTTAAACTGGAGGGTTTTGCGCCCTACCTTTGGCATTTGATCGATAAAACAGAATTGGCAGTGATTGTGGCAGGAACGAACAGGGCTCATTAGCCCTGTTTCAAATCGAAGGCCAAGTGGCTCCCAAGCCTCTTTTTCGATATCTATCTCATAGCTTTCATCATTCGCGCGCAAGAAACAAAGAGTCAGGCGCTCCTCAGCGCAAAGAAACTCATAATCCACAACATCCAGCACGGGCTGTCCGTTAATTGAAACGAGCTTATCCCCCACGCATACGCCTAAATCCTGAGCAATTGAGTCCAAAGCTATGCCTACAATTTTCTGCACTCAATCCTCCGCATCCAAAATTTCTTCGAACAGCTCTAAAAAAGTTTCGAAAACCTCTTCAAGAAGCACTTCGCTATCTATAGTTTCGTATACATCATCGCCATTCTTTGACACAACATGCACGCAGAGCGTATTCTTATAGATGCTGATGTTAGCCGCAAAAAGCGCAAAACGGTGATAGATAAGCTTGCCGCGGTTGTTATTTTGCAAGGGTATCTCGATTCAGTTAATTAAATTGTTGGAGCGGGAAACTCCACATAAGGCGGTGAAATATATGGATAAACAACGTACGGATTTTGAAGAACACAGCAACCTGCTCAACTGGTTCAAGCGGCAGCAACGCGATGTATTTTTCCTGCTCG
>JAJDHH010000058.1 GCA_030266105.1 Eubacteriales bacterium OttesenSCG-928-K08 | reverse complement strand
AGCGGCGAATAAAGTGCAAGAAACGATGCAACCAGGCGGCGGGATGGCTTAGCAGCCATACATTCCGCGGGGAAAATCACCATTATCAAAGGTGATGGCGGTGACTGTAAGACCACCATCATCTTGTCAATCGATCAATGGCAATTGACAGGGTTCTCAAAAGACCATTGCCGTGTTACTATTTGAATAAAGATAATAACCAGCATGACAATTTAACACTGCCTTTATGAGTATGTAGGACGTGATATTTTATGTGGATAGTCTATGCGCTGCTCTCTGCACTGTTTGCAGGAGTTGTTTCCATACTGGCCAAAATCGGTATTAAGAACACGGACTCCACCTTGGCAACTGCGCTTCGCACGGTCGTTGTCCTGATTTTTGCATGGCTGATGGTTTTTGTTGTCGGCTCGCAAACAACCATAGCAGATATTGAACCCGAAAGCCTCATATTCCTTATCCTTTCCGGCCTTGCCACCGGCGGGTCATGGCTTTGCTATTTTAAGGCATTGCAGCTTGGCGATGTCAACAAAGTCGTTCCGGTTGACAAGTCCAGCACCGTGCTGACCATGCTTTTATCCATGATTTTTCTTGGCGAAGGCATTACGCTGATAAAAGTGGCGGCAATGGCACTTATCGGAATTGGCACATACCTGATGATTGAGCGGAAGGAAAGCGGGAAACAGGATGGCAAGGGTTACAAGTGGCTGATTTATGCTGTTCTGTCGGCGGTATTCGCAAGCCTGACCGCTATTCTCGGCAAGGTTGGCATCGAAGGTGTGGAATCCAATCTTGGCACCGCAATTCGCACGATAGTTGTGCTGGTTATGGCATGGCTCATTGTGTTCATGCAGGGCAAGCAGCGAGACATAAAACAAATCGACAAAAGAAGCTGGGTTTTCATTACACTTTCCGGCCTTGCAACGGGGCTTTCGTGGCTATGCTACTATCGGGCATTGCAGGAGGGCCCTGCCAGCGTGGTTGTTCCGATAGACAAGTTAAGCATACTGATCACCGTTGCGTTTGGGTATTTCATTCTGCATGAGAAACTGAAAAAGCAATCCACAATCGGCCTTGTGCTGATTGTTGCCGGAACGCTGAGCTTGCTGATTTGATAGGGAATTTTAGGGTGGATTTATGAGCGTCTATTTTTATGATTGCGTCACAATCGACGGTTATCTTGCGGATAAAAACCATAGTTTAGATTGTCAGTTTTTTGAGCAAAAATCTGATGAAAGTAAGGGTAGAATACGAAGGTAAGCTTACCCGGAGGATATATGATTTCACATTGGTTAGGCTGGTTTTCACTTGGATTTTGTGTTGTGTTGGCGCTGAAATTCATCGCAAGAAAATCAAAAGCATCTTCACTGAATCTGTTTTTCAGAAGGATTCATATCCCAATTGGAGTTATGCTGCTTATAATAGGGACGCTGCATGGTTTGATTACCATTGCAAAATTTCCCGACCGTACAGTCCCTATTATTACGGGGATAGCTACAGTCATGCTGATTTTCTTTATTGCAGCCACTTACATGTTCAGGAAAAGGCTAAAAAAGAAATGGCTGCCTTTTCACAGGATTGGCACGGTGTTATCACTACTTTCTATTTTTATACACCTGCTTTTTTCACTAATGTAATTTATTAAATACGCACCTGAATCATGGTTAATTTGTAACATCTGGCTACATCGTCTTTTGGGAATACGACGAACTGATAAACTCCAGTTTGTCAGCTTATTTAGCATAATACGAACTTACAAATTGGAATTTGTGGAGGAATTTGCATTTATGATGGAAACCAGCAGATTGTATTTGAGAAAAATGACTCAATCAGACTTTCCTTTACTGTGCAGGCATTTGCAGGATGCAGAGGTTATGTATGCTTACGAACACGCATTCAGCGATGCCGAGGTTCAGGAAGGGATTGACAAGCAGCTGCAACGCTATCGAGATGATGGATTTGGCGTTATGGCCGTTATCCTCAAAGAAAACGGAGAGCTCATTGGTCAATGTGGGCTTTCTATGCAGCCATGCAAAGATAGAGAAGTGCTTGAAATAGGGTATATATTCCAAAAAGCATATTGGCATAAGGGGTATGCAACCGAAGCAGCAATTGCCTGCAAGGAATATGCTTTTACTGAACTGAACGCGGATGAGGTATTTTCGCTCATTCGTGATAATAACATATCATCACAAAATGTTGCCAAGAGAAACGGCATGAGTGTCGTTGGGAATTTCGTTAAGCATTACTGGGGTATTGACATGCCACATTATATATTTTCTGTAAAAAGGACGCAGACTTAGAAACCAGATCAAAAGCTCCACTCGCAAATGCCCATAGATCGTTCCCAAACTCCGAGAACGGCGGCACGTTTGTGGAGTGCGCAAAACTCTCCAACCCCATGCCAAAATGGGTGGCCGCCTGAACAATACAGACGGCCACCCATCCTTTTATGACTCTCGACTTTAAATAATATCTTTGTGTATGACAGGCATTTACATCAAGCCATGACAGGCTTCTTTTTCAGCCCCAATCTCAACGGGCAGAGCCTTCGGCAGGCATTGCAGTTGTACAAATCCCATCCACGGCCTGTCTGGAAGAAAGAACGCTCCCGGCAAAGCTTTTGATTGACGCTTTTTTCTCCAATGGCCTGCTGCGGGCAGTTCTGCCGGCAACGGTCACAACCCGCAGGGCATGCAAAGTCCTCTATCAGCGGGTCAGGCTCCAGCTGCGCATCGATCAGGATCGCGCCAAGATACACCATATTTCCATAGTCACGGTTGATGAATATTGTGCTGCGCCCCATAATCCCCAAGCCTGCTTGAACAGCCGCATGCTTCAAGGAGAGAATGCCCCTCCCATGCTTGTTTTCGTCATCCCAATAAAGATAAGGAACATCGGCGGGGATTATGACTCCGTCAACGCCCATGGTCTGGCAAAAACGCAGCAAGTCCATCGAAAGCCTGTCCATCTCCTCATACATCTTGTATGCCGCGTGGGTATAGGGAATAGGATTCTCCGCCAGTATGGCCCCGGCGGGCATTTGGCGGAAGGTGACCACCACGCTCTGGCATTTGCTGAAAATATCAGTGGGCCTAAACCCTTCCGGTGCGCTGCCAAACCTATCAATGCTCGCGACGCCACAACCCATAGCTCCGGCGGAATGGGCATACGCCTTTAGTTCATTCGCGGTCATCGTCAACTCCTCCTTTAGTAGTGTTGCCTATCCTCTCTTTACCGAGTATACTAACACAAATAGAAGGTTCAGTCTAATCGATGATTTAAAATGTTAAGTTCAATTTTATTGAACAATTTAAGGCGGTGCATCATGGAACTGAAATATCTGCATACCCTAAAAACAATTCTGAATTCCGGCAACTATCTAAAGGCGGCGGAGCGCCTTGGATACACACAGTCTACCGTGACATTTCAGATGCAGCAGTTGGAGCAGGAACTCTCCTTGCAGCTGTTTGAAAAAATCGGGCGCAGGATGGTGCTGACCCAAGCCGGCAGGGATATCCTGCCAATCGTGGATGATATCCTGCAATCCGTTGACCGGCTGGCTGCCCACGGAAAAGAGTTGTCACAAATGGGTGGGACGCTCAAGATGGCAATGCCGGAGACGCTACTAACCTATCGGATGCAGCCTGTTCTCAAAGTTTTCCGGGAGGCAGCGCCAGGGGTCATGCTTTCCATGCGCTCCCTGAACTGCTATGCCATCCGCGACCAGATTACCAGCGGAGAAGTTGATATCGGCGTCCACTATGATGTCGGCGGTTATGGTAAGACGATTGTCACTGAAAAAATCGGCGAACACAAAACGGCTTTCATCGTCCCTCCTGGCCTGTCCGATACGGACAGGGACTTCACAACGCCTCATCAAAGAAAAAATACATGCCTAATTTACAGTGATCCTGACAGCATCAGCTATAAAATAATCAGTCGCTATCTGGCTGACAGGGACATAATAATGACTGGCGCCATGGAACTTGGGAGTACCGAAGCACTCAAGCGCAGCGTAGCTTCCGGGTTGGGTGTCGCTCTTGTTCACGGCTTTACGGTGGAAGATGAGGTGAAGACGGGCGCCTTGCAAATTTTGCCACTGCCGTTAGAGCAGAAAACGGTATCCGTAATGGTCACCTATCACAAGAATAAGTGGATCAGTCCCGCTATGGAGCTGTTTATCCGGCTTGCCCGAGAACACTGCATTTCAACAACCACTTGCAATTGATATTGCCAGCCAGAAACTCACATGCGCATTATCTTGATAACAAAGAAAATACTTTGCATTATCAATATAAAATATGAAAGATAACTACAACATTTTTTATATATGCGGCAAAAAACAACGAGCGGCACGATTAAATCTTCGCGTTGCTTATTGACAGAAGACCGTTAATATCTCATAATCAATTTATTCTATATTAAACTTGTTGATTATGAAACAATGGGAGAATGAAAGATGTCGCTTAAGCATGGATTATTAGGGCTTTTGAATTATGGGCCAATGACGGGTTATGATTTAAGCATTGTGTTTAATGATTCGCTATCGTTTTTTTGGCAAGCAAAATCAAGCCAGATATACCGAGAATTAAACGCAATGGAGAAAACAGGGTGGCTTTGCAGTGAGCATATTATCCAAACAGATAAACCAAATAAGCGGTTGTACAGTATTACCGATGCGGGAAAGAGCGAGCTTCAAAAATGGCTGGCGTCTCCGGAAATCGACATTGCCGAAGCCATGCGTGTGCGAAGCGCTTTCCTGATGCGCGTGTTCTTTGCAGGCGAAACAAATGATGATGATGCCATCAAACTGCTTGAGGCTTTTTTGCAGGAATGCATGAAAACGGTCGAGAAACTTGGTAATCTCTCGAATATTATTCCCCAATACGCGGCAATGGTTGATGGTGCCGCCCAAAAATCGAAATATTGGAGAATTGCAGCCCTATTTGGTGAGAGCTATTATCAAGCCGAAATCGAATGGGCCTATAAAGCGCTTGCCATCCTGAAAGGAGATAAGAATGAAAGTCATCGTAATTAATGGCTCCCCAAAAGGTGAGAACAGTAATACAATGAAGCTGACACGCGCTTTCTTGGAGGGTGCAGGCTGGGCTGATGCAGAGGTTATTCATTCGAGTAAGGTGGAAATTAAACCGTGCCATGGGTGCTTTTCTTGCTGGAACAAAACGCCCGGAAAATGTTGTATCCACGATGATATGGAAGCAATTTTGTCAAAAATGAATGCAGCGGATGTCATTGTTTGGTCATTCCCATTGTATTTTTTTAGTGTCCCCGGTGCAATGAAAAACATCATGGACAGACAACTACCAAACGATCTACCGTTTATGTCAGCGGATTGTGAGAGCGGTGCACACCCGGCGCGTTATGATTTGACCCATCAGCGATATATGGTTATTTCAACCTGTGGATTTTGGACATCACAAGGGAACTACGATGGTGTTGAAGCAACTTTCAACCATATGTATGGCATAGGCGGATACGAAAAAATACTTTGCGGGCAAGGTGAACTATTCAATATTCCCGAACTTCATGGGCAAACAGATGCTTATCTAACTTACATCAGACGCACAGGCGAGGAATTTCTAACGGGGAAAATCAGCGAGGAAACGCACGCTGAACTGAAAACACCACTGTTTGAACGCAAAGTTTATGAAACAATGGCCGATGCTTCATGGGGAATAGAACAGGGTTCGAGTGATGCTGAAGACGAAAGCCTTATCTTTACAAAACAAATGGCTGCATTATATGTTCCCGATGGAAAAGAACGAGTGTTGGAATTTGTGTACACTGACATAGGTGCGGCGTACCAGCTTATTCTGTCAAAGAACGGGGCCACCGTGTTCACGAAGGATTTTCAGCCGTACACCACAAGAATCGAAACGCCGTATAGCGTATGGAAAGAAATCTCTCGCGGGGAAATCACCGGAGAGGAAGCATTATTTCAACGCAAATACTCGGTTTCTGGTGATTTTAATTTGATGCTGCATTGGGACGAACTGTTCAGCGGGCTGGGGCAAACAAAGAAAACAACTTCAACCGATGGTGTGCGCGCAACAAACAGGACCAATATGCTTGTGTTGCTTATACCTTGGATTGCGATGTGGATTGCCCTGCCGATCCATGCAAAAATTGGCGGTATCGTTGGAATTGCCGCAGCTTCCCTTGTGCCCTTGCTTTGGATTCGTTTTAAGCCGGTACTTTATGAGCAGGTCAGCATCCCGATTGTGACCTTATTATGCCTTGGCGTAGTTCTTGGTATCAATCCCGGATTCATTGTTCCACTTAGCTACGGGGCCTTTGGAGTGATTTGGTTTGTATCTTCCTTTTTTAAGATTCCATTAACTTCTTTTTATAGTGCAGCGAACTACGGCGGTGACAGCGCATTTAATAACCCATTATTTATCAAAACAAATCGAATTCTTACAGCGGCTTGGGGATCGTTATATATCCTCACAAGCGTTTGGACTTATGCCCTGATGACAACCGCAATATCTCCATATATCGGGCTTGTCAATTCTTTGGTTCCGGCCATTATGGGCATTTTCACCGCATGGTTTCAAAAATGGTATCCTGCACATTGGGCAAAGGGAAAAACCGTATAACGCTAGAGTGAATAAAAATCGCTGGATAATTCAATCCGGCGATTCATCACTTCTCAAAGATTTTTTAGTTCTACCCACGAAACAGCGCAAGTTGACTAAGTACCGCTGCTATCCGTATTCCGGGGAGAGGTCGCTCGCCAAACAAAGCAAGGCACATGGTATGTGCCTTGCTTTTTGCCATCAGGGTTATGCCGTTCGTGATATTATAGGAGTAAAGCCCCGTCTCATATTCTCCCACCGTGCAATTACCTGCCCGCTTTACTTTTGCACCTAAGCAGCGCAAATCCAGTCATGCCCAACAGCAACAGCGTAACGCCTAACCAGCCGCTTGGCTGATTGCCTGTTTTGGGCGGATCAACAACGATTTTGTCAGGCACAAACGGCCCATCCACTACCACTGCAAATGGTGAAAGTTTCGTCCATGCGCTGGTTACGCCGCCATCGAGATATTCACCCGGATGCTCTTCAAGCACTCCCTTGTTGCAGTGCAGCACCGAATAGGAAAATGCACCCTGAGCATCCTCCGGTATGGGCACGTACAGCGATATTTCACCCCGATACCCTCCCGGTATGGAAATGTTATAGCATACAACCGGGTTGCGCATTCGGATTTTAGCGCAGGCCGTGCAGCGACCTGCCTCGTGCAACGCATCGCCTCCTGCCGCCACAACGAACTGTGTAGATGTACTGATCAGCCCGGTAGCAGTAACGCCTGTTTGCGCATGCAATAGCGTACGCAGCTCAAACTCTGTTTTGTTTGAATCGGGTTCATTGGAAGGCCCAGGGACAAATGGCTCCTTTTGGGATGTGAACGACCAGCTCACATCCGCGGCCGTCAGCCCATCCGTATCCA
>JAJDHH010000060.1 GCA_030266105.1 Eubacteriales bacterium OttesenSCG-928-K08 | reverse complement strand
TGCTTAAAGAATCGCTTTCTGAAGATATTGTGGAAGAGCTCAACCGCAAGGGCGTCTGTGTCGTGCCGATACCGGAAAAGCTGCGCAAAGGCGAGAGTATGCTTAGCGCAAAGGCCTGCCAGCAATATGCACTTAAGGAGTTTGCTGAAAACATAGTGCTGCTTGATACCGGCCATGCTAAGCTCATGAGCCCCTACTATCCGCTTGAGCAGCTCAGGCAGATCCCCGGCTTTGAAAATGCCCGCTATGAGGATCCATATTCGGGCGGGTTGGGCAATTCAATGCGCTACATGGCTCTTTCTCCGCGCGATAACGCGCTGCGTGTAGAAGGAGTGGAGAACCTGTTCTGCGGCGGCGAAAAAGCGGGATTGCTTGTTGGACACACAGAGGCGATCGTAACGGGCGCGCTTGCCGGGCGCAACGCGGTAAACCACGCACTTGGCAAAGAGCAACTGGTTCTAAGCGAAAGCACATGCATTGGCGACGCCATAGCGCATGTAAACGAGCAGATGAAAACTGAGGAAGGCATGGGCTTAAAATACACATTCTCAGGTGCGAACTATTTTAAACGCATGCAGCAGCTTGGCCTTTACACTACGGATGTTCTCGCAATAAAAGCGCGGATTGAGGATGCCGGTTTAACGGGCATATTCAAAAAAAGCCTGACGTAAGCAGTTTCTAAATTCTGCCGTAAAACAAAGACCCTCCCTCTCACGCTGATGAAGAACAACCGAATAAAGCGGAAAGAACGAAGAAAGGAAGGCGTTTTATGCATCAATCAGATCTGGATTTATTCTTGAACGAAAATGAGCAGGATTATTACCGCCAGCTGGAAGATTTGATGTTTGCACACCGCAGCAGATATCGTGTGGATGTGCTCGATGGTGGCGACCATTACGACCTGACAGCAGAGTTCCCCGACGTTCTAAAGGAGAATATTCACATGGATGTGGATGGTGATGTACTAACGCTGCGTGTGGAGCCTGTTGCCGACGAAGAGGGTGGCTCCCACAACTCTATCGATCGTGAGCACAATAAAAGTGAGGATAACATATTTGTGCGCAAGTTTAACATTTCCAAGGTGGATGCGTATAATATCAAAGCGAGTTATGATCACGGCATTTTGAAGGTTGTGCTGCCCAAAAAAGCAGATTCGAAAAAAAACGAAAAGAAAAGCACAATCGAATTATAACCTTGCTACATTTGCGCACAACAGCTTTGCGTTAAACGGGGCGGCTCATAAAGAGCCGCCCCGTTGTTGCCGTTTGCTGGAATGAAGCTATATCATGCCGCTTATGTGCAGCACAGGCGTAAATCACAGCTTGGAGTAGGAATTAACGATTTGGTTTACGATTTCATCCTTTGAATTTGTGCACGAATCAAAATACAAATCAAAATGCGAAGCATCACCCCAACGCCAGTTGGTGTTTGATTGGTAGTATAATCTGCGCTGCTTATCGGTTTTTCGCACCAGCGCTTCGGTGTGCTTTTGATCTAACTGTTCAAGCTCCATTTTTCTTTTAACGCGCTCATCAAAGGGTGCGGCGATAAATACGGTTAGAAGCTTTGCGCCGCTATCCCGCAGGATATGATCCGCGCAACGCCCGATGATAACTGCATTTTCGGTTTGGGCAATCGTGCGGATAATTTCGCTTTGAAGCTTAAACAGCACGGCTGAAACGGGTTCACCCTTAGCGACATTGTCGTTGCCTTCGTATAGCACTGAGTATAACCATGGGCTTTCTTTCTTTTCATCAAAATCGGCAAGCCTTGTTTGATCCAATTCACCATGCTTTGCAGCCAGCGCAATCAATTCCTTATCATAGCAGGGGATCCCCAGCTGATGTGCTACTGCCAGCCCAATCTCACGCCCGCCGCTGCCAAACTGCCTGCTGATTGCTATGATAGTTCCGGCCATTGTTTCCACCTCTCCTTATTTAATTTATGCTATGTGCGTAAATGCTTGAAGATACTCACTATAAGTTTAGAAGGAGATAGAAAAAATAGAAATCAGAAATTGATACAATGGGATAATATCGTTTATTATCCCATTGTATCATATTTTATTTTTACAGACTATCGCCAAAATCCTTGCGGAATTGCTCAGCGAGTTTTTCCTGCCAGCCGCCAATCGCCTCTAGTTTTCCGAAAAAGAAACGCAAGGTTTTAGGCTCCTCCACAAAGCGAAGCCCGCCAATAAGCCGCCTGTGCTCATGCAGCCAGCTAATGCGATCCACCGCGTAGCTGACCTGTGAAAGTGTGAAAACACGCCTGGGCATTGCAAGGCGCACAAGCTCCATTTCGGAAAGTGGCTCGCTGCCATCCTCATTCCTCTGCTCGCTCATTGTGCCACGCTCCATGCCGCGTATGCCGCTTGCGATGTAAATTGCCGCAGCGAGCGCGCCTGCGGGGTATTCGCGCTGGCCTATGTGATCCACAAAGCTCATGGCGTTCACGTGGCAGCCAAGGCCGCCCGCTGGCGTCACAACCGGCACACCTCGCTTTTCAAGCTCATTGCACATAAATTCGATAAACTGCGGCCCTTGAGAAATCACATCCTCATCCATCGTTTCTTCAAGCCCTACAGCCATGGCTTCCATTTCGCGCACACTCATGCCGCCATAGGTTAAAAAACCCTCGTACATGGTCACAAATTCCTTAAGGCGCTGGCAAATCTCCTCGTTATTGGAGCAAATGCCGCCACCACGCGCAAACCCAAGCTTGCGTGCGGAAAAATAGATTATATCCATATGCGATGCAAGCTCGCGTGTGATCTCAAGCGGAGTCATATCCATGCACCGGGCCTCGCGCGTTTTAACAAAGTAGAGGTTATCCTGCCAAAGGCTTGCATCAAGCACCGTGAGGATATCGTGCTCTTTTGCGATTTTACTTACAGCGATAGCGTTTTCCAGCGAGAAGGGTTGCCCGCCAATGAGATTGGTGCCCGCTTCCAGCCTGATAAACGGAATGTTCTCCCTGCCTTCTTTTGCGATAACAGCCCTGAGCTTATCAAGGTCAAAATTGCCCTTAAACGGGTTTGTGCTTGTTGGTTCGATCGCATCATCATGCAAAAGCTCCACAACCCTTCCGCCCATGTGCGTGATGTGGGTCTTGGTTGTTGTAAAATGGTAGTTCATCGGCACAACATTGCCCGGCTTTACAAATGCCTGCGCCAGTATGTTTTCACAAGCCCGGCCCTGGTGGGCAGGCAGAAAACATTTTGCCCCAAACACCTTTGATATTTTAGACTTTAGCCTGTCAAACGTCATGCTGCCTGCGTAGCTGTCATCAGCGCGCATCATTGCAGAAAGCTGCAGGTCACTCATGGCGTTTACGCCGCTGTCGGTCAGCATATCCAGAAAAATATCCCTGTTAGTGAGCAAAAAAGTGTTGTTTCCTGCCTCTTTAATCGCCTCAAGCCGCAGCTCAACAGGCGGAAGGTTCAGCTTTTGTACGATACGCACCTTGTGCATCTCAAGTGGGATTGTTTCGCCGCCAAAAAATTTGATGTTTGCCATTGTTCCTTCGCTCCTTAAATTAAAAATATTTTTGTGAAACGCCCTTTGGCGGCGGCGCTCCACAGAGGTAATCAGGCAAACAAAAAGCCCGCCCTCTGTTTTACCAGAGGACGGGCGCCAAATCCCGTGTTACCACCTCAATTCACCATCACCTCGCGATGAATGGTCTTTTCAAGTACGGCGAATTTTTTCGCATATACTCTATCGCTATAACGGGCGAAACCCGTTCCCGCCTACTCGAAAATTTCTTTCGCCGGGGCTGCTCTTTGCGTGTATTCCCGCGCCGTTCCCTAACGCCTTGCACCAACCGGCGTCTCTCTGGAGGGTCATTTCTCGCGGTACTCTTTCGCAGTCATCGCATTTTTCATCCTGTTTTGGTGAAACAGGATGTTGTTATTCGGTTGGAGCTTAGTATACGCAGTTTATAATTTTATGTCAAGCACAAAAATAAAAATTTATACTTGGCTAGACTTTTCACTCACTAATGTATTTGAGGCTTATTTGCCCTTCCGCATCGATTAAAAGCTCGGCCGCAAAGTGCTCCGGCACACCGTTTGTCCACGGTGGCAGATCCGGCGTATCGCTCAACAAAAACAATGTGTTGGGGTTATACTCTTTAAACATGCTCAGCACATCAGGGCTCATGCTGCCATAGCGCCTGTCAGAAGAAGCGCATATGGCTAAAGCGCGTGGCGAAATTAACTTCACGGTTTCCGGTGTGGCGCTATCGAGCTGGCCATGGTGGCCAAGCTTAAAAATATCCGCGCGAAGCAGCTCAGGTTTAATGTAACCAAAACCTTGCGCGTTTGTGTCGCCGCATAGCAGTATTTGCGTTTTGTTATATGTGAGCTTTAATATCACGCTGTGGTTGTTCATGATGCTGTCTGCCTTGAGCAGCAGGCGCTTTTTTTCAGCTTCATCCTGCTGCGCATAAATAGACGCCAGCAAAGCAAGCATCATTTCCGTTTCGTCAAGGGATGGGCCAAGCACATCTATCGAAAGATTCTGGCAGTATTCAGGCAGCTTGCTGTTAATCAAAAGCTGCCGCACAGGCACGCCCCGCTTTTTAAGCGCGCGCAGCATTTCCTGCTGCGCGTTTAGCGCGCACTGGAACTTAACGCCGCTTGGGTGGCCGCTTAAATCGAGGTTTAACTCCCCCAAGTCCTCAAAACCTTCAGGCAGTGGGCAGCACCAATATTCGCCTACCTCAACCTCGTTGATTATCTGAGGCAAACCACAAGTATGATCCTCATGGATGTGCGTGTTGAGCACAACATCAAGCCGCTTAATTCCAAGCGCCTTAAGCTGCTGCGCCGACCGTATGCGGTTTGGATGCCCAAGAAACTCCGCGTCCTCATCGCTGCCGCCATCTATAAGCATTGTAAATGTTTTTCCGTCAGCTGTGGGGCAGCAAAGCAAAATTGCCTCGCCATAACCCACATTCATAAAACGTAATTGCATATTATTTGTCATTCTTTAATAGCCGCCTGATATAGAAACTTGAAAGTATCAACACAAACAATGTCATCACGATAGCTCCGGCGCTGCCAAAGCCAAACTTCAGGTTGCTTATGCCGTATTGATACAGGAACTGCGTGATTGTGGATGTTGTGCCCGCCGGGCCGCCGCCCGTTAGTATGTTCACCTTCTCGAACAGCCTGAATGTATCGATCGTGCGCATAAGTGCGCACAGCGCGAGCCCGCCCTTAATATTGGGCACGGTTACGTTAAAGAATTGCTGGATAGCATTTGCGCCATCTATTCGCGCGGCCTCATATTGGTTTTGCGAAACGGATTGCAGCGATGCGTACACAAGCAAAAACACAAAGGGGACATTCTGCCAAACGTCTATTATCAGTATGGTATTAAACGCCGTTTTAATATCCATAAACCAGTTGTGAACTGGCAAACCCAGCGCGGTAAGCGCCTGATTGATTATGCCATAGTTTGGCGAGAGCATCATGCGCCAGCTTAGCGCCACAGTTACTGCGGGCAGCAGATACGGCAGCAGCAGCAATGTGCGCATTGTCTTTTTCCCTTTTTTGAGGCTATTAACAAAAACCGCCACAAGCACGCCAAACACCATTTCGAGCACAACTGCAAGCAGAGTAAACTTAACAGTGTTGGCTACTGCCTGGCGAAAATATCCGTTGTTAAACAGCGCCTTGTAATTGTTAAATCCAATAAGGTTGGCGCTGCCGGGGCCTTTTAAGTAGTTATAATCCGTAAAACTATAAGCAAGCGTAAAAACCAGAGGGTACACGGTCATAACTATCATCACAATCAATGTTGGCATGACCATAGCGCGAGGAAACCAGCGCTCGTTTTGGTTGAGCGAACTTAATGGTTTTGTGGAATTTTTGGTCTTATTCATAAGCACCCTCTTAAATCAATATAAACCAAATTGTTTGATGTTTCTTTTGCATCCCGGCGCCGCGGATGCCGCAGCGCCGGGACACTTGACATGGGCATTAGCCCAAACCAATTCTACATTATGCGAGCAGTGCCTCCAAGGCGGCCTGCGCATCGTTTAAGCCGGCGTCCATATCCTTGACGCCCTGGATTACGCTATCCATCTCGGTGCCCAGGATGTTGGTGAACTCCGCCCATTCTTCGATAACGGGGCGGTAGATGCCTGTTTCCAAACCGCCGCAAACCTTTTCAAGGTGGGGGTATTTGGCCAGCACATCGGGGTTAAGCAGGCTGCTGTAACGGCAGGGAACACCACCGAGCTCAACAGTGCTCAGCAACACATCGGGATCCATCAGGTACTTCAACAGTTCAAACGCAAGATCCTTGTTCTGGCTGTTGTTGCACACGCCGATTGTCCACACGCCCTGCATTGAGGTTTTCTTTGCAGTATCCGCGTCGTTGAGCTTGCCGGGGATTACGATATAGTTGGCAGCGCTATCCGCAGTGGGGACATACCAGCCGGGCCAGCCCAGGCCAAGCGCCGCTTTGCCTGTGTCGATAGCCGCAACGATATCATCCTTATCCATGGAGGAGCCCAGCTTATAAAGCTCGATGTAGTTTGTAAACGCAGCCTTAAACTCATCGGTGTTGACTGTGGGCTTGTTGTTTTCGTCAACAACCCAGCCGCCGTGCATAAGCAGGTGCGGGATGAAGTCGGAAACGATGTTGTCGCCGGAGCCGCCACGCACGAGGTAACCAAAGTTGCCGCCTGCGTTTGTCTTCTGGGCGATGTCCATAATGTCTTCCATGGTGTCGATATCTTCCGCAGCATAACCCGCGGCTTCGATCAACGCCTTGTTGTAAAGCATTACTGTAACGTTGCCAAAGTAGGGCGCCAGATAGATGCTGCCATCATATTCGCAGATTGTTGTTGTTGCGGGGATGATATCATCGTCAAAAGAGTAGCCCATTTCCGAAAGGTTCGCGAGCACGCCGTTTGCGGTGAACTCGGCCATCCAGGAGCCATCAACCATGCACAGGTCGTATGCGCCTGCAGCGTTTACGGAATCAAGCGCGATTTTGCTGTGCAGCTCGTCAAACGACAGATCCAGCACTTCGCAGGTCACATTATGTTCCGCTTCAAACGCAGGCAGCACAGCTTTGATAACCTCACCATATGTGCCGCCACGCAAAATGAGTGTCATTTTTGTGGGGGCTTCCGGTGTATCAACCGTTGGGGCGGGATCGACTGTTGCGGGGGTTGTGTTTTCTGGTACCGGGTCAGGGTTATTTTGCGCGGGCGCACAGGCGGCCAGGCTAAAAACCATAACAAGGGCAAGTAACAGAGTAAACAGTTTTTTCATTGATCTTTCTCCTTTTTTTTGTTTAATCGTTATTCTTTGACAGCACCACTGGATAATCCGGATATCAGGTAGTTCTGCGCAAAGATAACAAACAGAGTTA
>JAJDHH010000057.1 GCA_030266105.1 Eubacteriales bacterium OttesenSCG-928-K08 | reverse complement strand
ACCTTCGCGCCAACTGTGCCACGCTGGTTAAGCGGATCCATCGCGCCTGCGCTGCCGGGCGTTTTGACGATTGTTTCAAGCACGCCAAGCCCACCGATATCCACAACGCCATAAGCGTCCGCGCCAAATATAAGCGTAGCGTGCACATCAATCGCCTCGCCAGTTTCACTATCCACAGCGCCGCTTTTTGCGAAGACCTTAGCCTCCGTGCTTTCGACAAACACAACGCCAAACAGTCGCCCAATCTCGCCGGAATATATCTGCTCCGCGTTGGAGTACTTTGAAGTATCCTGCCAGAGCGGGTCGCTTTGCAAATCGTAGGTCGCCTCAGGCGAGCAAATGCAAATAAAGTGCGGGTTACGGGCGTTTTTTTTGCCATCCTCCTGCTTGCTGTCAGCGAAATAGCGAGGCTTTGCTTTTTTTATCGTGCGCACAGCCTTTCGGATTTCGTCCACGGTGAGCCTATCGCTAAGGGTAAGCAAACCGCGCGCGGTTTTGCCGCCTGCATATTGCACATTTGTGCCCGCGCAGATCGCATCGCGTGTAATCCACTCCATAACCGTGCCAAGCTGCTCGCCAAGAAGATCCGCGCTGTCGGCCACAACCTCGTCGTAGGCTGTGAGCTCCAGCATGTCGGAAACCTCAACATATGCGCCATATTGCGCAACCTCGGCCTCCACCTTGCTTTGCGAAAGCGTCTGCCCCTCGGGGGTTACGCCTTCAACCAAAGGCGTGATGGCCTCGGAAGGCTCAAAAAGATCATAGCGGCGGAACTCAACCTTTTTGCCGCTGTTTTTGGGTATTGTGCGCTTCTGGCCAAACTTGGCGTGCACCTGCTTTGTTGAAGCGGTTTCAAGAAGCTTGCGATCGTAAAACTCTTTGTTCATGTGCGTGCCGCCGTTTGCGGTGGCGATAGTGTTTATGGTTGTTTGAATATTGGACATTTTGTTCCTCCTTAATTTTTATAGCTTGACCTTCAGGCCATTGCGGCTAAGCTCGCGGAATTGCTCCTCAAGGCTTGCAAAATCCTCCGAGCTCATCGTGCGATAATCCCGCCCGGGTGCGCCGCCCGCTGCAACGCGCGTGCTTTGGGGCAGCTCACTGCGGCTTCTCACGCGCTGCGCAAGCTGCATCATCGCCTCCTGCCCCGCGCCCATGGCGCGGCTTTCGGCGGCATAAATGCGCACGGCAGCCTCGACGGGGAACTCCATCACAAGCTCCATAAAAGCGGGATCCTTTGCGGCGAGGTTGATGTCGAAGCCTTCCGGAATGTTGCCGCTTTGAAGCAGCATCGTCAGCTCCTGCTTGATGTCCTCCGGCGCGCGCAGCGTTTTTCCAAGCGCAGGCAGCCGGGCAGGGCCTCGCGCAGCCTCAGCATGAGGCTCGCTTTGCCCTTCAAATTCGAATGCGGCCTGTGGCATTCTTGTTGGTGCTTTGTTCATTTTTTCCTCCTTTGTTTTTGGGCGCTCCGTTTGCGTATGGCATGTTTTACTCCTGTTGCGCTTTGCTCGGGTGAGCCAGCCTGCGGGCCGGGGGCGTCCACCTCAAACGGGGCGGCGGCCTCGGGCTGATCGCCCTGCTGTTGCGCCTGTTGCCTTGCACTTTGGAGCACCTGTTCCTTTCCATCAAAGTGCATGAGCTCCACCGCCTGCGCGGGCTGTAGCACGCCAAGGTTGAGCATTTGCAAAACCAGCTCGTTTTGGCTAAGCACGCTCCAGCGGTTCTCCTTTTGCACCTTGATTGATATGGCAAACTCGATTGGCAGCTGAGCGTTGTTGCTCCCGCTGCGCTCGAGCATACGCCCGTCAAACCATTCCTGCCTCTGTTCACCGTTTACGCTTATGGTGACATAGCGTGGCAGTATGTTAAATTCGCGCTCGACCTCAATTTCCATGCGCACGGCATCCCGGTAGCTTTCGTGCATCTGGCGTATCGCCATGCGCGAGCGCTTGGAGCTCATCTCCTGCAGTGCGGCAATCGCCGAGGCCGCAGTTATGCCGCCTGCAGCACCACCGCGCGAGAAATCGTTCGCGCCGCTTTCCTCCTTTATGGAGTTGCGGATGTTGTTGATATATTGCATTATGTAGGCCGGAAGCGGCGGCGTTGAAAACCAGCTCACGCCATTTAAGCTTTCGCCCACATGCACATCCTTTGCCCAATCGCGAAGGTCGCTTGGGTCAAAGCCGCTCGCTTCGGTTATGAGCAGCTTGTTGTGCGAGGCCATAAGCGCATTTTTAAGCATGATCTGATCGAGTTTGTCGGCATATTTTTGCTGATCGGCAAACATATCCACAATGCCGTAACCAAGCGGACTGCCCTTCCTTGTGTAAAGCGGGGTAACTAAAAAAGGATACATGCCATGCGCAAAGTATCCTTCCGGTTTTGTTCTGCGGCTGTCGCTTAAAAGCTGCCCGCCCGCAAGCTGGGCCATGTGAACCTTATAGCGGCCTGTGGCGGCATCGTATTCCCGCCACCAGTATTCGATAAGCAGCGCGGTTTTTGAGCTATCCTTTAGAATGAGCTCATCCTCAAGGCCTTCCTGCCTTTTGTAACCATCCTGAGCGCCGTTGTAGTTTGGAAAGTGCGCGCGCAGCCACTCGATCGTGCGTGTGGCAAACTTAAACACAGCGCGGCCATCCGCAAAATCCGTACAAAGCGGATCGAACAAGATGGAGCGGTTGTCCGTGTGGCGGATAAACGCGCCGCCAAGCCCACCGTTGAGCGCCGGATCGTAACCCACCTCCTGCACGGCATAACCACCCACTAAAAGATCGTGCACAAGCGCGCGGTATTCGCGCTCATAGCAGGCGGCATCATGGTTCTGGCGGATAACCGCCTCAAGCACCCGGGCCACCTTATTGTCCTGCGGGGTTTCGGGCGTGATGATCGCCTCGGGCAGCGAATCCATCATATCCGCCGCGATATTTTCCACCGTGCTTTGTATGATGGGGGTTGTGGGGCGTGGCTCATCGGGGTCGCGCTGGGGAACATCGTGCCAGTGGTCGCCGCAATACATCCTTTCGGCGGCGTTAAGCCTTTGCCATTCACCGGCGTAGGCACAGCGGAACTCCTCAAACAGCGCGTAGGCCGTTTGCGCGAGCGCACTTGTTGTTTTTTCCATTCTTTCTCCTTTCGCGCTACAGGGCGCGGGGTTTTACCGCAACAAAAAAGGAACCTCCAACAAGGTTCCTTAATTACAATATTGCTTTTGCCCCGCGCCCTGCGCCATGTTTTGATACTATTAGTATATCATGTTATTAGCCCCTGTCACTTCAGGAATAGGTTACAGGAAAACATGGCTTATAATGGAAAAGCGCGAAAATCACAAATTTGCAGGTAACGGCGTTTTTTACATATCAGTCGTTTTGAAATATGCTGACCGGCAGCACAAGATGCTCCTTATTGATGCTGCGCGCAGGATCCACCCTGTACCATTGGTTGAGCGTTGGCGAGTAGGTATCCATCGTGATAATACCATCGTTTTGATAAACCTGAATGAGCGTTAAGTAACCATCCCCACCGTTTTCGAAGGATTGATAGTTCATCATGATATTATAAACCGGGCGGTAGCTCATTTTATCGCCAACATCGTCGATTTCGGTCGTAAGCAAAATGCAGTTGTAGCGGTGGCCGCACAGCACCATAAACACATTGGGGTTTGGCACAACAACCTGCTCATACACCTTTTTACCGGTGGAGGATAACAACCCATCGGTCGTCATATAATCGTGCAGCAGCAAAATGGCGTTGTGGTCGCTATATTTTTTTAGCTGCTCGTTCATCCAGGGAATACCCTTTGCCTCCGCTGAATAACCAAAGCCGATAAAAAGATATTTTGTGCCGCCAATCTCAATAGCATCGGCACGGCCCACGCCATCGGCCAGCCAGTTAACAACATTTTTGTTTTTTTTGAAGCGCGCCTTGCCAAAGTAATCGAGGTAGGTTGCAAAATTCGGATCGCTCGTGTGCACATCGTGATTGCCGGCGATCGCAAAATAGTCGATCTCACCATCAAGCGTTTTTACGGCCTTATCCGCCACAGCCCATTGGGCCTCATCGTTGTAGGTGCTTATAAAATCGCCTGTAAAAAACACATATTTTATGTTGTAGGTTTTGATATTGTCTTTTATCCATTCCGTCATGGCATAAAATGTTTCAGGGTAATTTTTGCTGTAATGCTGTGTGTCCGTAAACCAAATGAACGAATAGTCGGGCTCTTGCTCAGTTTGAGGGAAAAGCCTTCGTGGTGTTGGTGTGGGTGCAGGCGTGGGGGAGGGCGACTGCGGCACAAAAATTGAGGCTGCAGTCTGCTCCGGCGTAAAGCCGGGCTCCTGCGGCTGCTCCTTTTGCTCTTTTGTTTGTGCCAGCAAAACAAGAATAGCGGCAAGCACAACTAAGGCGCCCACGCCATAAGATATAAGCGTTTGCCTGTCCTTTTGCCCGCGGCGGGAGGAAGCTCTGTTTCTCCTGCTGAAATGACGCTTCATATAAGCTTTAGTATAGCAGTTGAGTTAGTCGCGGGCAATGCTGCCCGCCGTTTTTCGCGGCTACTCTGCATTTTTTGCGCTTGTTTGCACAGCATAGGGCGCGGTACAATATATACGCGATACACTATATAATAGAAAGAAAAGCAAAGGGGGAGCATTGCTGTGGCTAAACCCGCCAAAACAAACGCCATGCGTATGCTTGAGCGCGCAAAAATAGCATATGAGCCTGTTTATTACGATTTGGGCGATGAAGAATTTTCGGGCGAGGCGGTGAGCGCACTCACCGGTATTCCTGAAAAGCAAAGCTTTAAAACGCTTTGCGCCAATGGCGATAAGCAGGGCCTGCTCGTTTTTGTTGTGCCTGTTTCAAACGAGCTTGACCTTAAAGCCGCAGCGAGCGCCGCCGGTGAAAAGCGGGTAGAAATGCTGCCAACAAAAAACCTCGTGGCGCTCACGGGCTATCAGCGCGGCTGTGTTTCTCCGCTGGGCATGAAAAAACAATACCCGACATTTATTGATGAAAGCGCCGCCGGGTTTGATAAAATCGCTGTAAGCGCGGGCGCAAAGGGTGCATCGCTGCTGGTTAACCCAAGTGAGCTTGCGGCCCACCTTGGCGCAGCATTCGCTAAAATCGGCAAATAGGACTGTTTAAAAACCCATGGGGATTATTAAGGGGTCGCAACCCCTTAATATTGAATAAGTGGGCAAGGGCGGCATGTACGCCCGCCCGCCCACACCTTGCACGTTTTGCTGGCCGTGAGGCATAGCCGAACAAGCAAAACGTGTGAAACTCAAAAAAATGATGTCGGCTACGCCGCACATCATTTTTTTGAACATACAGCGGCATAGACATACTTTTGCTCAGGCCGTATAATTATGGATAGAGAAAAGATTGTGAGGTAAGTTATGCTCGAAGCAAAGCAGAAGATATTTTTGATTGGCATTGGCGGCTGCAGCATGAACGGGCTTGCGCAAATACTCGCGGCGCGGGGTTATTCCGTTTCCGGCTCGGATAGGGATAGCTCCCCGTTTACAGATACTCTCATAAAAATGGGCATACCTGTTTTTATAGGGCATGACGCAAAGCATGTTGAAGGCGCGCAGCTTGTGATTTATTCCGCCGCCATAAAGCCGGATCATGTTGAGCGCGCTGCGGCGCGGGCGCTTGGCATCCCCGAGATGGAGCGCAGCGTTGCGCTGGGCGAAATTTCCGCGCAATACGAAAGTGTTGTGGGCATTGCGGGCTGCCATGGCAAAACGACAATTACATCCATGCTCGCCAGCATAACTTTGCGCGGCGTTACGGATGCAACCGTGCATGTGGGCGGCAATGTGGATTTCCTTTCCGGCGGCACAAAGGTTGGCAACAGCGGGCTGTTTATTACTGAAGCTTGTGAGTATGTTGAAAGCTTTTTGACGCTTAGGCCAACAACCGTGCTCATTAGCAACATAGATGACGATCATTTGGATTATTATGCCGATATCGGGGAAATTGTGGAGGCATTCCGCAAGTTCCTGCGCCTGCTGCCTGCGGATGGTCTTTTTATCGGCTGCATAGATGATCAGCATGTGCGCTCATTGTTAAGCGCACCCGATAAGGCAAAGCGCACGATCTCTTACGGTTTTGATAAAGATGCTGCGTATCGCCCCATTAACCTCGAATTTGATGAGCGCGGCTTTGCAAGCTTTGATCTTGCGCACCGCGGCACAAAGCTTGCACACATAAAGCTGAACATTCCCGGCAAGCACAATGTGCTAAACGCTGTTGGCGCGGCGGTTGTTGCGCTGGAGCTTGGCGAGTCGGTTGATGATATCGCCATGGGGCTTGAAGCGTATACTCTAACCGCACGCCGCTTTGAAAAATACGGCGAAAATAATGGCGTGAGCATTTACCACGATTATGCCCACCACCCCGCCGAGGTGCGCGCCGTGCTTGACGCTGCGGCGAGGGTTTCGCAAGGTAAGCTCTGGTGCGTTTTCCAGTGCAATTCCTTCACCCGCGCAAAAACTCTTTTTTCCAGGAATGTCACATGCTTTTTGCAGGCCAACGAGGTGCTTGTGCCGAATATTTTCCCGGGCCGTGAGGTGGACGATGGTTCAGTCCACGCCCGCGACATGGTTAATGGCATTAACATGGCGCAGCCGGGCAAGGCGAAATATATCCCCACTTTTGAAGAAATTAGGGAATATCTTGATGAGCATGCACAACCCGGCGATCTTGTGCTCACACTTGGTTCGGGGGATGTGTATAAGCAGACGAATAAGTTATTGTAGTCAAAAAAGTGCGGCGGCTTCGCCGCACCTCACTTTTTTGAGGATCACCACATTTGCTTGCTCGGCTGCGCCTCGCGGTCAGCAAATGCTCTAATGAGTGGGCTGGCGGGCGTACACGCCGCCCTTGCCCACATATTAAAAATCAAGGGGCTGCGGCCCCTTGATAATCCCATAGATGAGTTCTTTAATAATTTTTTCCGACTATAAAAGCTTCTCCATAAAATATTCCCTGTTGAGCCTAACCTCCTCAGCATCAGGCTTATAGCCTGCTGCAAGCTCATTAAACTCATTGGCCTTTTGTGTTTTACCCATCGCATCATAACACACGGCGCACTCAAGCGCAGGGATAAAGCCCCACGCATCAGGGCGAATAAAAGCCACGCTATCCGTTGGGCGCGGGAGCGCAAAAACACTCTCGAACCAATAAGCGGCCACACGGTAATTGTTGAGCGCCTTAAAATGATAGCCAATTTCGCAGCATATTTCCGCCCTTGGCGAATCATAACAAAAGCTCTTTAAAAGCACATTGAGCGCCTCATCGTGTTTTCCAATCTGCCTGAGGCAATCAGCCAGCATTTCGCAGGCGTTGATTTTATCCTCCGCCCAGCCCTGATGTAAATCCAAAAACGCGGTGAATTGTGTTGCCGCATCTTCAAAGCGCCCATGATCCCTTAATTCACGCGCGTAATAATAACACCCGCGTGGGGAAAGCTTGCCGCCAGCTTTAATATGTTTTTCATAAATGCGC
>JAJDHH010000056.1 GCA_030266105.1 Eubacteriales bacterium OttesenSCG-928-K08 | reverse complement strand
ACTTTGCTGCGGGCGCTGCTGATAACCACTTTGCTGCGGGCGCTGCTGATAACCACTTTGCTGCGGGCGCTGCTGATACCCACTTTGCTGCGGGCGCTGCTGATAACCACTTTGCTGCGGGCGCTGCTGATAACCACTTTGCTGCGGGCGCTGCTGATAACCACTTTGCTGCGGGCGCTGCTGATAACCACTTTGCTGCGGGCGCTGCTGATAACCACTTTGCTGCGGGCGCTGCTGATAACCACTTTGCTGCGGGCGCTGCTGATACATTTTTTGATCTATCGGCCGCTGCTGATAGCCACCCGCAGGCGCACTTTGCTGCGGCGCTTTTGCCGCAGGGCGCTCCGCCTGCTCTGGCGCTTTTTCTTCAACGGTTTCTTTGGGCGCCGCTTTTTCCTCAGCCTTGGGCTGCTCCTGAGCAGGCTGCTGCACGGGGGGTGAATCCACAGCAACCTCCTTTACGGGCGGTTCCTTCTTTTCCGGTTCTGCGACAACCTCAGGTTTGGGCGCAGGCTCTTCCACCGGCGGGGGAACATCCTCATCCGTTCCGCCAATGTGCACGGCCAAATCCTTGTCCGAGGCAAGCACCTGCAAAAGCCTTTCCTTGCGCTCACGCTCCAGCTGCGCCTGCCGCTCGACTTCCTCGCTTTCTTTAAGGTCGCGCTCTTTTTCGCGCACCTTAACAAGCGTGTCGCTCACAACGGTTTGGTATTGCCCAATCCGATCGAAAAGCTCCTTCGCACGCGTATCCAGTTTTTTTGCGGTTTCTCTAATGTCCACCTTGGCCATACATGCACCCCCATACCGGCCTTTCCCGGCTATTTGTTATTCGAACGCTCTATTGAGCGTTTTTTATCATTTTTGCAAAACCCTCATCGAGGATTGCAATTATCCTGCAGCCGGATTTTCCAACCGCATTGCCCGCCTCAGGCACAATCAAAAAGGGAATATCCCTTGTTTTGCACATAAACTCGTAACGCTCACGGGTGGCGTTTGACGCCTGATCATCAAGCACAATCAGCTTGGCGTTGCCGGATTTTAGCGCGCGCTCGCACGCAAAATCCCCCGTTAAGCATTTGCCTGCCCTTTTGCAAAGGCCCAGCGCACCTTGAATGCTGGCCATGCTATTGCTCCGCCTGCGGCAAGGTTATGCTCTCGCGCAATTTGTCAAACACCGCCTGCTCGATCTTATGCTCGAGCGCCCGCTCAAGCGCTTTTGTTTTAAAAGCGCGCTCCATGCAGGCTTCCTCCGGGCACAGGTATGCGCCACGGCCGGGCGCTTTGCCCTTTGCATCGATTGAAACTACACCCTCGCTATTGCGAACCACGCGAATGAGTTCTTTTTTGGGGCGCATCTCGCGGCAGCCCACGCACATGCGCATGGGTATTTTTTTTGTCGCTGCCATTTTATTCGCTCTCCACCACGGCCTCTTCTTCGAGTTCTACATCCTCAAAATCTTCGAGCTCATCAAACTCATCGAATTCGGGCGGCTCATCTTCATATATGTTTTCCATCGCGGCTTCAGCCTGTGTCTGGTTTTTAATGTCGATCTTCCAGCCGGTGAGCTTTGCTGCAAGGCGCGCGTTCTGGCCTTCCTTACCGATCGCCAAAGATAGCTGATTATCCGGCACGATGACCTTGGCGGCCTTTTCTTCTTCGTTGATGTAAACCATAAGCACCTTGGCGGGGCTTAGGGATTTTGCAATGTAAACCGCGGAGTCCGCATCCCATTCTATGATATCTATCTTCTCATTGTGCAGCTCAGCGACAATTCGCTCAACACGAATGCCGCGCTGGCCTACGCACGCGCCCACAGGATCGACCTGCGGATCGCTTGATGAAACTGCAACCTTTGTGCGGAAGCCCGCCTCACGGGCGATTGAGCGTATCTGCACAACGCCGGATTGAATTTCGGGCACCTCAAGCTCAAAAAGGCGCTTAACAAGCCCCGGATGTGTGCGCGAAACAAGCACCTGCGGGCCTTTATTGGTTTTGCGCACCTCGAGTACATATACCTTGATGCGGTCGTTGCTTTCAAAAAACTCTCCGGGTATGGTTTCGTTAGGCGTTAAAAGGCCATCGGTTTTGCCAAGCTCAACATACGCGCCGCTTTTTTCAACGCGCTGAACGATGGCTGTGAGCACCTCGTTTTCCTTTTCAACATATTCATCGTAAATTACGCCGCGCTCGGCCTCGCGAATGCGCTGCACAACAACCTGCTTGGCTGTTTGCGCGGCGATCCTGCCGAAGTTTTTGGGCATGACCTCTTCTTCGAGCACATCGCCCACTTCGTATAGCATGTTTATTTTGCGGGCGTTCGCCTGCAGAATTTCCGTATGCGGATTTTCGACCTCCTCCACAACGGATTTAGAGGCATACAAATGAATTTCACCCGAATCCCGGTCAACAACCGCACGCACGTTGTTGGATGTTCCATAGTTGCGGCGGTAGGCGGAAATCAACGCGTTTTCAACGGCATCTATCAATATTTCCTTGTTGATTCCCCGCTCCTTCTCCAAGTCGTTTAAGGCCTGCATAAATTCGGCATTCATATTCTGCAATACACCCTTTCTCAAATTCTGCTGCGCTGTGGCGCGGTGTTTTTATGAAAATTCTATGTGTGGCTTAACCTGCGCCACGTCCTTTTTCAAAAATGTTCTAAGCGAACCATCGTTGCAGGCGATTGTTATTTCCTGCTCGCTAAACTCCTTTAGCTCGCCTGTAAATTCCTTCTTTTTTTCAACCTGAGCGTAAAGCTTCACAACCACGGGTTTGTTGATGTTTCTTTGAAAATCACGCTCTGTTTTTAAGGGGCGGTCAAGCCCCGGGGAGGAAACGCTCAAGTAATAGGATTGCTCAATAGGATCATGTTCATCCAGAATAGGATCGACTACACGGCTTACCGCCTCACAATCGTTGAGCGTTACGCCGCCTTCTTTATCGATAAATATAGTTAGCACCCAATCGGACTGTTCTTTTTTGAACTCCAGATCAATAAGCTCGTATCCCATATCTTCTATGGGTTTTTTCACCAAAGTGGTGACAATGTCCACCGTTTTCAATAATTCCCTCCGGATTTTGCCCCTCAAAATGAAAGAGTGGGTCAACCCACTCTCCTCAACTCAAATCAACAAATGTATCTCAACCTTTTGCATTATATCACCCGGTGCTGGTATTGGCAAGCGTATTCGGCAAATTCGCCACATTTTGCCGGACTTAGCGGCGTTTTGGTGCTTATTCCCCCGGCAGGCGCATCTCAAATGCCGCAGCGCCGCTCAGATGAAAAAAACAGCCTGATTTTGCCTATGATTTATGCCTTTTCCATATCATCACAAAAGCGGTATCCCACGCCGCGAATGGTATCGATAACTTTGCCGTTAAGCTTTTTGCGCAAATAGCTTATGTGCACATCGAGCGTTCGCGTATCACCCTCGTAATCAAGCCCCCAAACGGTATCCAGCAGGTATTTGCGCGTCAAAACGCGGCCCTTGTTTTTCATCAGCACGCTAAGCAGATCAAACTCGCGCATTGTAAGAAAAACCTCATCCGCCTTAAAATAAACCCGGCGTGCAGGCACATCAAGCTCCAGCCCGCCAAAACACAGGCGCACGTTTTTGTCATCCCTCAAGTATTCATCCCGACGCAAAATGGAACGAATGCGGGCTGAAAGCTCTTTGATTGAAACTGGTTTTTTAATATAATCGTCCGCCCCAAGCTCCAGCCCCGCTATGCTCTTAGACTCATTATCGCATGCTGTTAAAAGCACAATGGGTATGGCGCGTGTGCGCACATCCGCACGAAGCATTTTTATAAGCTCAGCGCCATCTGGCAGCATCCAATCGAGCACAATCGCATCCGGCCGTGTTGTTTTTAGCGCGCGCAAAAATGAATCGCTTTGCTCAAAAGAGCGTGTTATAAATCCGCTTTCCTGCAAGCCGGACTCTAACTGCTGCCTGATATGCAATTCATCATCCACCACAAACACAAGCTGCATAATATCCCACCAGCATAAAATATTGTTTCAAAATGTGCAGCCTCAACGCGCATGATTATTTTTGTAGTCTATTATTGCGGCTTTTTCATCGTTAATGAAATGCGTTTGCTTTTTACATCCACTTCATTTACCCAAACCGTCACAACATCGCCAACCTTCACAACATCGCTCGGGTGCGCTATGCGGCGCTCGCCCATTTGGGAAATGTGCACAAGCCCATCCCTATGCACGCCAATATCCACAAACGCACCAAAGTCGATCACATTACGGACGGTGCCTTTAAGCTCCATGCCCGGCATAAGATCCGTGATTTCCAGCACGTCCGTGCGCAAAAGCGGTTTGGGGAGCTCATCGCGCGGGTCGCGCCCGGGCTTTACAAGTTCGCGCACCATGTCCCTCAATGTGGGCGCGCCAATTTCAAGCTGCATGGCCAGCGTGCGGCTGCCAACCTCGCCAACCTTATCGCCCAGCTTTGATAATCCGCCCGCCTTAATATCCTGCCTGTCAAAACCAAAACGGTCGAGCACGCGCTTTGCAATAGCGTAGGATTCCGGGTGCACGCCCGTGTTATCCAGCGGCTCCTTCCCGTTTGGTATTCTTAAAAAGCCCGCGCATTGCTCAAAAGCCTTCGGCCCAAGCTTTGGCACCTTTTTAAGCTGGGCGCGTGTATCAAACGAGCCGTTTTCCTCACGATAAACCACTATGTTTTTTGCAAGCGTTTTGTTTATGCCCGCAACATAACCCAAAAGCGCCACGCTGGCGGTGTTCAAATCCACCCCCACCTGATTGACGCAGCGCTCCACAACACCGCTAAGCGCCTCATCAAGGCGTGCCGCCTTCATATCGTGCTGATACTGACCCACGCCGATTGCCGCAGGCTCGATTTTGACAAGCTCAGAAAGCGGATCCTGCAAGCGCCTTGCAATGCTTATTGCGCTGCGGATCGAAACATCAAACTGCGGGAACTCCTCAGCGGCGAGCTTTGAGGCTGAATAGACCGATGCGCCCGCCTCATTCACAATCACATAAGGAAGCTTTAAGTTTTCCTCATGCGCCATATCCACAAAAAAGCGCTCCGTCTCGCGCGAGGCAGTGCCATTGCCGATTGCGCAAAGCGTTATTTTATGCTTTTTGATTAATGCAAGCAGCGTTTTTTTTGCCAGCTCCACCTTGCCGTGCGCTGGCAGCGGATAAATCACGCCGGTATCTAGCACATTGCCAAGCGCATCCACAACAGCCACCTTGCAGCCTGTGCGTATGCCCGGATCAAGCCCTAGCACAACAGCGCCGCGTATTGGCGGCTGCATAAACAAATCGTTCAGGTTAACGGCAAAAACCTTAATCGCCGCCTCCTGCGCGGTTTCGGTGAGGCTCGCCCTTATTTCACGCTCCATGCTCGGGGCGATTAACCTTGAATAAGCATCCTTTGCCGCAGCGCGGACGATCGCCGATGCGGGCGCGCCCTCGCGCAAAATGTTTTGCTCAACCAAACCAAGCGCCACATCCTCCGGCACCTGAATTTGCACCTTCAAAAAGCCCTCGCGCTCGCCCCTATCCACCGCCAGCACGCGGTGGCCTGCAATGCGGTTAACCGGCTCGCTATATTCATAATACATCCGGTAAACAGAATCCTCTTCCTTTGCCGCACGCGTCACTATCTGCCCGCTTTTTTGGGTGAGCGCACGCAAGCGCGCGCGGACATTCGCATCATCGCTAAACTGCTCGGCGATTATATCCTGCGCGCCCATAAGCGCATCCTCAACATTATTAACGCCAAGCTCTTCATTGATGTATTCACGCGCAAGCTCTTCCGGCTGCGGATCGTCATTAAGCTGCAAAAGCAGGCGCATGGCCAGCGGCTCAAGCCCTTTTTCACGCGCCATAATGGCGCGTGTGCGCCGCTTGGGTTTATAGGGGCGATAAATATCCTCCAGCTCGGCCAGCAATGTGCAGCCTGAAAGCGCGGCCTCCAGCTCATCCGTCATAACCTCCTGCTTGATAAGCGCCGAGCGGATTTCCTCGCGCCGCGTTTCAAATGAGCGCAAATACTGCAGCCTGTCGGCCAACTCGCGCAGCACCTGATCGTTAAGCTCGCCATGCTTTTCCTTGCGGTAGCGTGCGATAAACGGAATAGTATTACCTTCATCCAAAAGGGAGATTACGCTTTCAATTTGCCACGTGTTAACCGCGGGGAACTCCTTATGCAGCGCTTGAACAATATCCATGTGATTACCTCGTTATCAATCAATATCCAACAGCTTATTGTAACACATTTGATCGCATCAAAAAAAGTGGCCCTGCCACTTTTTTGAATTCGCCGTATGCTGCCGTATGCGTTAGCTTATTTAATCCAGGGCTTTTGCTGACCCTTGAGCGGATCCTGCTCATCCACCTGCCCGCCCAGCGTCAAAAACATAAGATCGTCATTTTGCCTGCCGCCCTCATGCTCCGCTTTAATTTCGCCAATGCTCACATTGCCTGAAAAAACAGCGCCCTTTTCCACCACGAGCGAAAGCGCAGCTATGTTTCCAACAACCTGTGCGCCTGCAAAAACGCTTAGCTGACCCGCGCAGTTTATGTCGCCCACAACAGCGCCACCCACAGCAATATCCCGCCCGGCAAGGTTGCCTTTAAGCTTTGATTCGGGGCCCAGCAAAACATTACCCTGCTCAGAGCTTACATTCCCCTCCACCACACCATCTATGCGGGCGCCGCTCATGGTTAAAATATCCCCTGAAAATGTGGATTTTGCGGGAATCCTCAATTCAAACGCCTCAGAATGCTGGGGATTTTGCTGCTTATCAAATATCGCCATAACATCATTCCCTCACCTGTAATACTCATTAGTATTTCAAGGATAAAGAATTTTTACTCACTGCAAACGATTTCAAAGCATTAGTGTATTTTGATCCCGTATATCTTTGCGGCTCTGGAGCCTATCACAATCATGTCGCCATAGGCAACCGGCGATGCTTCAAAGTTGTTATCCTCAAAATACAATGTGTCTAAAAGCTCACCGGTGCGCCCATCGAGCAAATAAACATGCCCGCGCGTGTCGGCCTGCACAATGTAGGCGCGCCCGGCATCATCATAAATGGCGATGGGCGAGCTCCATGAGTAATTTTCCGTTTCAAAGCTCCAAACCTCTTCGCCCGTTTGTTTGTTGAGCGCAACAAGCAGGCCGCGGCTAGTCGATGGCGTGCGGGCATATGGCACAATCACAAGATCATTTATGCTGTGCTTGCCCACAACTGCCGTTGCCTGTATCCCGCCGGAAACGCCGGAGACTGTCGCCACATTACGAACATCCTTCCAGATAAGCTCGCCCGTTACTGCATCAAACTTAAAAAACGCAACATCGCCGCGGCCTTCGCTGTTTGCCTTAAAATGCAAGGATGTGCCGATATAAATATAAGCCGTGTGGTTTTCTTCATCCAATTCAAGCACGGGTGAGCCGTTTGTGTCATCCCATGTGTCGTTGACCCAAACGATATCCATCGTGTTAAGGTTGATGCACTGCATGAGGCCTGCGTTGCACGAAATGTATAAATGCTCGCCCCAGATAACCGCGCTATCCTCATAACCAAGCCAGTA
>JAJDHH010000055.1 GCA_030266105.1 Eubacteriales bacterium OttesenSCG-928-K08 | reverse complement strand
GCTTCAACGTCACTACCGTCACTCCCGCATCGCCCTCGCCATAGTTACCCAAACGAAAGCTTTTGACATGCCGGTTGTGGCGCAGATAATCCTGCACGCCTTTTCTAAGCGCACCTGTGCCTTTGCCATGAATAATCTGAATTTCATTGCGGCCGTGCATAATCGCATCGTCGATATATTTGTCAATCTCAATCAACGCCTCATCCACAAGCTTGCCGCGCAAATCCAACGAAAGCCCGGCAGGCTGGTGCAATGGGTCAAGCCGCACGCCCCCTGAACTCGCAGCAGCTTTAACAGGCTCTTCGATTAACCGCAGATCGCTTAGCTGCACGTTTAGTTTAATTACCCCCGCCTGTACCTGCACCTCGCCCTTGCTATTAGCGGCTTTTTGAACGGTTGCGTTTTGCCCAAGGCTTAAAACCCGCACACGATCCCCCGGGCGCACGGCAGTCGGTGGCGCGCCTTCGTTTTGCTGCTGCTCCATGGGGTCGATTAAGGTCTGCTCATGCGTTCGCACAGCATCGCGCGCTTGCTGCACGGCGCGATCAACAAGCCGGGCGTCCAGTCCTTTTGTGTCGCGCAGCTGTGCTATTATCCGCTCCATTTCCTCGCGGGATTGCCGCACAACAAGGCGCGCCTCTTCACGCGCCTTGGCACGCAGGGTAGATTTTTCTGTTTCCAGCCGTTTTTTCTCACGCTCGGCGGTTGAGCGCAGTGTCTCAAGCTCGTATCTAAGCTGCTGCGCCTGCTGGCGTTCTTGCTCGGCACGCTGGCGCTGAGTTTGTGCGCTTTGGATTACATCCTCAAAGTCAACATCCTCCTGCTTAAGGAACTCGCGCGCCTTGCTTATCACATCCTCGTTTAAACCTAGGCGTGAGGCGATCTCAAAAGCATTTGATTTGCCCGGTATGCCGATAAAAAGCCGATATGTGGGTGCAAGACGATCTACATCGAACTCCATGCTGGCGTTTTCCATGCCCGGATGGGTTAATGCAAATGCTTTTACCTCGCTATAATGCGTTGTGGCGGCACTTAACGCGCCACGGCCGTTAAGCGTGAGCAATATGCTCATGGCAAGCGCCGCGCCCTCAACAGGGTCGGTGCCTGCGCCCAATTCATCCAGCAGCACAAGCGAAGTGTCATCCGCTTCATCGAGTATTCGTACAATGTTTTTCATGTGCGAGGAGAATGTTGATAGGCTCTGCTCTATGGATTGCTCATCCCCAATGTCGGCAAACACGCGGGAGAATACGCACAGCTTAGTGCCTGTGGCGGCGGGCACAAGCAGCCCTGCCTGCGCCATCAAAATAAAAAGGCCGATCGTTTTTAGCGTAACCGTTTTGCCGCCGGTGTTTGGGCCTGTGATGATGAGCGTGGAGAATTCCCCCCCAAGCCACACGTCAACCGGCACAACCTCGTTTGCCGCAATCAGCGGGTGGCGACCGGATACTATTTTGATGGCCCGCTCTTCAATAAGCTCCGGGCAGGTGGCGCGCATATCGCGCCCAAGCGCGGCCTTGGAAAAAATCACATCAAGCTCGGTCAACAAACCTATGCTTTCGTAAAGCGCATCCGCATAGGGTTCAGCCATCGCTGTGAGGCCCGCGAGTATGCGCTCAATCTCTTCTTCTTCCGCGCCGATTAGCCGTTTGTGCTCATTGCCAAGCTCAACAACGGCCATGGGTTCGATAAAAAGCGTCGCTCCGCTGCCGGATTGATCGTGAATGAGGCCCGGCACATACTGTCTTGCCTCTTGTTTAACGGGCAAAACAAATCGCCCGTTGCGGATTGTGATTATTGGCTCCTGCAAGTATTTTTGGAAAGTTGAGCTTTTAACCATGCTGTTTAGCTTATCGCGTGCGCGTTCGTTAACGAGCCGCATTTGCCTGCGGATGTTTGCAAGCTCCGGCGAGGCGGCGTCGGATATTTCTTCATCGCTTATGATGCAGCGCGAAATTTCCTCCTCAACACTTCGAAAAGAGCAAAGCTGCCCCGCAATGTGGCGAAGAATGGCTAAACCTTCCTGCTCAATTAGGCGCTCGCGCACAAGCCTGCTAACCCTGAAGCAACGCGATATGGATAAAAGCTCGCGCGCGCTTAACGAGAGCGCCGCATGTATGCGCTTGAGCGTAGGGCGCGCATCCGGAAAATCCTCAATGGGGCTTTGGCCGCTCTTGCGGTAAACAGAGTCGGCCTCCAAAGTTTGCTGCAGCAGGGTTTGCACCTGCGCCGCATCGGGCGAGGGCAAAAGCGTCAGCGCGAGCTCATGCCCCGTTTCGGACATGGCGTAATCGGCGAGCTTATCGCGCAGCTTATCAAATTCTAATATTTTTAAGACTCTTGTGTCCATAGCGCCTCCAATTAGCACGTTTTAGGTCAACACCACACAATTAGCGCACGAACGTAACCAAGCGCCTTTTTGCGCTATTATCCTTGTTTCGCACAAAAATTCATCTCGCTGCTGCCGACCCTAGCTTTGTGCGGTATCGCCTTAATCACAACTATTGTACATGCCAAGGCATTTATGCGCCAGTCCTTTGAAAAAAATACTGTAAACAAACGTTTTTTAGGCCTGCCGTTTTGGGCCGCACATTGCATGGCGCGGGCAAAAAGGGTATAATAAATAATAAGAATGATAATGGAAGTGCGGGGGATGGAAACAGAAGGAGGGTGCCTGAATGAGTGTGCGCAAGGATAAATTATTTACAAAAATACTCGAAATGAGTGCCCTTGAGCTGGAACGTTTCCTGCGCTCCGCCGCGCTTGATAACCCCATTTTGGAGCATGAGCCACGATCGCTCACATCCATGATGGCGGCCCGCGAGCCTGAATTGGGCCGTCAGGAAACTCTGCGCCAGATCGCCGCAAGCTATGCCCGCCCTCAAAGCCTCGAGGAATATCTTCGCGAGCAGATCGGGAGCCTGAAGCTAACTGCCGTGCAGGAAATCACGCTCCACCGCATGGTGGATAGCCTCGATGAAAAGGGATACCTGAAGGTGGATGAGCCTAAATTTATCAACCGCCTTAAGGTAGATCGGGATGAATATGAAACCTGCCTTGCGATACTCCAGTGCATGGATCCTCCGGGGGTTGGCGCAAGAAACATTGGCGAGTGCATGTGCATACAGCTTCGCTGCAAGGGTTTAATCGATCCGCTTGCTGAAAAAATTGCATCTGAGCATCTGGAAAAATTAAGCGGCAAACGCCCAAAAACACTCGCGCAGGAGCTTGGCGTTGCAAGCGGCGAGGTGGCGCGTGTTAAGGCGTTGCTTGAAACGCTTAATCCTATCCCGGCAAATGGTTTTGCGCAGCGGAATTTTGTGCGCTACCATGCGGCGGATTTAATTGTGGAAAAAACTGCGCAGGGTTATGTGCTCACGCAAAATGAGGCCGTGCAGCCAAGCCTCATTGTAAATTCGCAATATGGCGATGTGCTAAATGAATACAACTCCACATTGGAGGAACGCGAGTTTGTTTTGGGCAAAATAGAGGATGCGCAGCTCATATATTCTTGTGTGGAGCAAAGGCAGGCGCTTATGCTTGCCTGCGGGCAGGCTATCATAAAGCGCCAGAGCGCGTTGCTTGAAAACGCATCGGCCAAGCTTGAAAACTTTACCATCAACGACATTGCGTTGGAGATTAACAAAAGCCCCGCAATTGCTATGCGGGCGGTAAAAAACAAATATCTTCTTTGTGGCCGCGGAATTTTGCCGCTTAGTGAGCTTATCGCCCGCAGTGATGATGATCAGGGTTACGAAAAGCTGGCGCCGCGCTTGAAGGAATTGATCGATAACGAAAATAAAAAGACGCCGCTAAGCGACCAGAAAATATCGGAGAAGCTTGCCGATGAAGGGATTTTTATCGCGCGGCGCACAGTTGCAAAATATCGCATGAAGCTGGCTTTGCCAAATGCGTCAAACCGAAAACAAACATAAAAGCGGCCTTGCCGCTTTTTTATTTCAGGTCGGTATCAATGGTTGATCCAAATTGAAGCGCATCCTCGCCATATTTTTTTCTAATGCCATCCACCGCGCTATCAAGCTTTTTAAGCTTATCCTGCTTTGTTGTATCTTCAAGCAGGTTAAGCTGTACCCCCGGCTGGTAAGTCAGGCCCGTTGCATTTACCGCAAGCAGCCGGATTGGCGCGCCCTTTTTCCATGCGTCATCAACGATAGCCAGCGCAATTTCGTGCAGCTGGTGCGTGTTGTTTGTGGGGGCCGCGAGCTTGCGCTGCCGGGAGATAACCTTGAGCGATGGATCCTTTATTTGCACCTGCAGCGTTGTGCAGTATAACCCCTGCCGCCGCAGCCTTGTGCCGACATTGTCGCAAAGCATGAGCAAGCTTGTGCGAATATCCTCCTGCGTTAAAAGATTGCGCGGGAATGTCATGCCGTTGCCAACGCTTTTTGCCGGGTCGCGCTCGGTGATTTTTTTAACCGGAGTTTCATCCTGCCCGGTGGAATAAAGCCATATGCTCTCGCCGGTTTTGCCCAGCAATGCGTGCATTTGCTCTCGGCCTGCGTTGGCGATATCCCCAATTGTTTGTATTCCATGGCGTGAAAGCTGCTCCGCTGCGGCATGCCCAACATAAAGCATTGCCCGTGCGGGCAAGGGGAAAAGCATTTGTTTGTAATTTTCGCGGCTTATTATTGTAGTCGCATCCGGTTTTTTAAAATCACTGCCCAGCTTTGCAAAAACCTTGTTAAATGAAACACCCACGGATATTGTGATGTCCAGCTCCTCGCGCACGCGGCGGCGCAGCTCGTTTGCGATCTGCTCGCCATCACCAAAAAGATGCTGGCTGCCCGTCACATCCAGCCAGCTTTCATCCACGCTGAACATCTCCACCTGATCGGAGTATTGCTCATAAATGGCGTTTATTTTTTTGCAGTATTCCTGGTATTTTTTATGATGCGCCCGCACAAGCACAAGCTCCGGGCATTTTCTCAGCGCGGAGTATATTGTTTCGGCGGTGACTATGCCAAGCTTTTTTGCAGGTTCATTTTTTGCGAGTATAATGCCCCGGCGGCCTTCCGGGTCGCCGCACACGGCCATGGGAACCGCCCTTAGCTCCGGGCGGCCGATGCTTTCAACCGAGGCATAATAGCTATTGCAATCGCAGTGCAGTATCACACGATCCATAGTCGCCCCCCAAGCTCACTCCATCTCCACAGCGATTGGCGTAAACACCCGCTGCTCGGGCTCGCCCCCTTTAATTAAAGTAAGGATAGCCTCGACCTGATTTTGCCCTTCAGTATACATATCCGCGCCAAGCGCCATTGGGAACACCCATTTTGTGTGCAGCGCCTGCTGCTCACCCAAGCTTCCGGATGGAACGAGGAACACCTCCATGTCGGTGCGGCCAAGCTCGCTGAGCATATCAAGCGCGGTTTGGGCAAGCTCGATATTTTCTGCATAGATTGCATCCACCATGCCTTCCACATATTTATCCAGCATGGCCTCAAGGAATTCTCGTGCAGTCTGCTTGTCCGTTTGATAAAAACGGCCTCTGTTGAATATTTTTCCTTCGTCCATTCGCAAGGAATAAGCCGTCGCGGCAGGCGAATCTTTCTCTTCCAGCAATGCAATCAGGCGCACGGGCGTGTCGTGCGGAGGGTATGATAGCGTTACACCCAGCGCAAAAAGCGCCGCGTCGGATAGATCAAGCTTGGAATAGGAAGCGCCCTTGGGCGCAACGATCTCTTCCTGCATGGTTATGTCCACAATACAAACGGGCGTATTGCTGTTGATTAAAGGCTCCACGTTTGCCCAATCTGTTTCTTCCATCGTGCGCAGCAAAATAAACCCGTCAAATCCGGTTTCGTTTTTAAGCGCAGCAAAGTTGTTCCCCGGCTCAAGTTGAACGGTTATCAGACCGGCGGCTTGCGCCGCCTGCTCCACACCCTTAACAAATGTTGCGGGAATGTCCGCATGGTCGCTTAGAAGCGCTATGCGTATTGGCGTTGGGGTGGGGGTGGGTTCCGCCGCCATAACTTCGGGTTTGGCGGTTTTTTCGTTGGGTTGTGGAGCCTTATCGGGGCTGCAGCCAACTAAAAGCAGGCAGGCTAGCAATATTATTAAAAAAAATCTTTTCATATTTTTTCCCTCAATTATTATCATATCATACGCGCCCCATTAAAGAAAACGCTATATGTGTTTCCATACATATCCAGCGCGGCAAATAACTTGACGTTGCCTGTTGCGGGCAATACTATTATAGTGTGAAATATTTGTGGCGCTATGCGGCGCATAATTTTGAAAATTATTTGAAAGGGTGAAGCGCATGAAAAAACGCTTTTTTACAATAATGCTAGCAGCCGTGCTCTGTTTAGGGGCGCTTCCGGCAAAAACGCTCGCACGTGATGAGCTAAAAAACAACGATCCCGAAAAGTATTATATACTGCTGGATCTAAAAAATCAGGTTGTTACCGTTTATGAAAAAGATGAGGATGGCGAATACACTCGCATCGTGCGCAGAATGATATGCACAACAGGCCGCACAAAGGTTGACGAGGAAGACCCTGAGGATGTCGCCACGCCTACGCCCAGGGGCGTGTGGAAGGTTGGCGGTCGGGAGCGGTTTGGCAAGTTCGCTTCATTTTCGGGCGAATATGCCCGCTATTGGACGCAGATTGTAGGCGGGGTTTATTTCCATTCGGTTATGTTTGGCAAGCGCAATGTGAATGCAATGAAGGCCAATCCTTATAGAAATTTAGGAAACAACCTCTCGCACGGTTGTGTACGGCTTTATGTTGAGGATGCTAAGTGGCTCTATTATTATGCCTGCCCGGGTACGATTGTGGAGGTTTCAACGAGCGAACCTTCCGACCCGACGCTAAAGAAAAAGCTAAAAAGCGATGTTCCGTTTAGCGATTACAATGCGCTGCAGAAAAACTTTTTCGATATTGAGGAGCTTGATAATTATCTCGCATGGTCGGTGCTTGAGGGTGCGCCTCTTCGCACAGGCAATGGCAGCAACGACCGTAAGATCGCCTCGCTGCCTTTAGGCGCGCAGGTGGAAATTTTGCAGTATGCAGACCCATGGTGCAAGGTTAGCTACGATGGTAAGGAAGGCTACATCAAGCTTGCGCACATAACGCTTGAAGAAAACGTCATGCAGTCCCGCGAGGATGCGGATGTAATTAAGGGCACAACCTATGTTTACGCTGAGCCTTCAAGCACATCCGAGCGCATATTTAAGGTGCCGACATACACTACCGTTGAAGTGCTTGACGATAGCGACAAGAATTTTGTGCAGATACGCGTTTGGGATACGATTGGTTATGTTGCCAGGGGGGCCATAACAAAGGGTTGGGGGATATTGCCGTAGGCAATCAAAAAAGTGAGGCGCGACGGCTTCGTCGCACTTGCCCACAAATTAAAAATCAAGGGGCTGTGGCCCCTTGATAATCCTCATAGAGGAGTGGATTTACTATTCTTCTTCTTCCTCATCCATTTCGCTCAGGCGCTTTTCCACGATGTCGGCAAGCGTGTCCATAAGCTCATCCTCAGCGGGAAGGAATTCTTCCATATCCCCGTTAACAACAACCTTCATTATAAACACATCATGCTCTTCTTCTTCGCAATCGCAATCTTCCTTATCACAATCGC
>JAJDHH010000054.1 GCA_030266105.1 Eubacteriales bacterium OttesenSCG-928-K08 | reverse complement strand
GCATCCGCACAGCGCATCGCGCAGGTGCTAAACACCCCCATCGAGGTAACTTTGGGCGAGCGCGACAAAATAAGCACAGGCGCACACATTCAAATGGAAAACGTAACTTTCTCTTATAGTGGCGCGACTAACCAAATTGAAAACATATCCTTCTCGCTTAACCGCGGGCAAACGCTTGGCATAATCGGCCCTACGGGCAGCGGGAAAACAACGATAATCAACCTTCTTATGCGCTTTTATGATGTCAGCTCCGGCAGCATACGCATTAACGGCGAGCGCATTGGCGGCCTGCCGCCGCAGGAGCTAAGGCGTTACTTTGGCGCGGCTTTTCAAAACGATGTTTTTTTGAACGACACTGTTTATGAAAACATATCCTTTTTGCGCGGGTTGGAGAACGATCAGGTCGAGCGCGCGGCAAAAGCCGCGCAGATACACGATTTTATTTTAACGATGCCGGATGGTTACCAAAGCCAGCTGGATATTCGCGGCGCGAACCTTTCCGGCGGGCAAAAGCAACGCATTTTGATCGCAAGGGCGCTTGCCGGTGCACCCGAAATTCTGGTGCTGGATGATTCGCAAAGCGCCCTAGATTACAAAACGGATGCGCAGCTTCGCAAGACAATTCATGAGGAATACTCGCAAACGACAACGATCATAGTATCACAGCGTGTGAGCGCAATTAAAAACGCCGATGTCATTTTGCTTTTGCAAGGTGGTCGTGTAGAGGGCATGGGCACGCATGAAGAATTGATGCAAACCTGCGAAAGCTACAAAAAGATCGCCAAGGTGCAGATGGGGGGTGTGCCTGCTTGAGTGAAAATAAAGCGAAAAAGGGCAACACCCGCTATATCCTCAAGCGGATGTGGAAATACCTTGCCAAATACAGGCTAAAGCTTATTGGCGCATTTGTGCTGATGCTCGCAAGCAATTTGCTGCTGCTTGTTGTGCCGCTTTTATCCGGCGAGGCGATTGACGCGATCGGCACTCAAATCGGCAGCGTGGATTTCCCGGCAGTGATACGCTATTGCGCGCTTATGTTTGCATGCTATGTGGTTTCATCCGTGTTTTCATACATTTTGTCCGTTAGCCTGATACGGCTTAGCCAGGATGTTTCTTTCCAGCTGCGGGGGGATATTTTTAACAATTTTGTGCGCCTGCCCGTTGCCTTTTGCGACACCCACTCCGCGGGCGACATAATAAGCCGCATATGCTACGATGTGGACACTGTAAACGCATCGCTTTCGACGGACCTTGTGCAAATTCTCACAAGCATTATCACCGTTATCGGTTCGCTTATAATGCTGCTTTTGCTTTCGCCTGCGCTTTCTATAGTGGTGCTTTTAACTGTGCCCATCACCACAGTACTCGCGCGCACCCACATTAAAAAGCTGCATAAGCTTTTCCTCGAGCGTTCTCATCAGCTTGGTGAGCTCAATGGACTTGTGGAGGAAAGCATTTCAGGGCAAAAGAGCATAAACGCATATGGCTGCGAGGAGGCGATGATCGAAAGATTCGATAAAAAGAACGAAGCCGCAATCCAGGCGTATTATATCGCGGATTATAAATCCTGCATTTTGGGGCCCAGCGTAAACTTTATAAACAATATGTCGCTTGCAATAGGCAGCGCATTAGGGGCTGTGCTTTGCTTAACGGGCAGGCTGACATTAGGCGCAGTTTCCTCCTTTGTGCTTTATTCACGCAAGTTTTCCGGGCCAATTCGTGAAGCTGCCAACATAGCAAGCGAAATTCAGGCCGCCGCCGCCGCCGCTGAAAGGGTTTTTGCGCTAATTGATGAGCCGCAGGAAGCGCCCGATGCAATTGACGCAAAACCTCTTAAAAATTTACGGGGCGATGTGGCGCTTGAAAACGTAAGCTTCCATTATGAAGGCGGCAAGGATGTGCTGCACAACGTTGATGTTGATGTAAAAAGCGGGAGCATAATTGCGATTGTTGGGCCAACGGGCGCTGGCAAAACGACAATCGTTAACCTGTTGATGCGTTTTTATGATGTGCAGGGCGGGCGCGTGCTGGTGGATGGCATTGATGTGCGCGAGCTTATAAGGAAGGACCTTCGCCTTGCTTATGCAATGGTGCTGCAGGACACATGGCTTTTTTGCGGCAGCATATACGAAAACATAGCTTATGGAAACACAAACGCAACACGCGAGCAGGTTATTGAAGCGGCAAAGGCGGCAAAAATACACAACTACATACTCTCTTTGCCGGATGGATACGACACGATAATCACCGATGACAGCGTGAATATTTCAAAAGGTCAAAAGCAGTTGATGACAATAGCACGGGCTATGCTTATTGACGCGCACATGCTAATACTCGACGAGGCAACCTCCAATGTGGATACATCCACAGAAATGGAGATAAACGTTGCCATGCAGCGGCTGATGAAGGACAAAACCTGCTTTGTGATTGCGCACAGGCTATCGACGATTGAAAACTCGGATCTTATACTTGTGATGGAGGATGGGAGGCTTTGCGAGCAGGGCACGCACACGCAGCTTATGGAAAAGCGCGGCGCTTACTACGGCCTTTACGCATCACAGTTTGAGATATATTAAAAGAAACATTACCAGAACACAAAATACAAAATAGGAGTGAATTTATGATTGATACTGTATTATTTGACATGGGGGGAACGCTGGAAAACGTCGTTCACGATGAAGAGACATTAACAGCGGCTGCAAACAAGGCGATTGAAATTTTACGCGCCGAAGGAGTTGAACTTGGGCTTGAAACCAGCAAGTTGGCCCGAATGATGGAAGATGGTTTCTTGCGTTACAAGGAATATCAGGTTGGAGTCGAGCTGGAGCTCAAGCCTGAAAGAATCTGGAATGAATACATACTCGAGCCCATAAAGAACCGGGAAACTTTCCTTAACGATGCACTTTGCGAGCGCCTTGCCCACATGTGGGAGATTACGTATTACCGCCGTGAGCTTCGCGAAGGTGTGGTTGAGATGCTTGAAGGGCTCAAGAGCCTTAACATGCGCATGGGCATAATCAGCAACACCGCAAGCCTTTTTCAAGTGTTTGCTGTGCTTGAGGAATATGGCATACGTGATTATTTTGAGGATGTCACTCTTTCAAGCATAGTTGGCTACCGCAAGCCGGATAGGCGAATATTCGATATTGCGCTTCGCCAAATGCAGGCGGATGCTAAAAAAACCGCCTATGCGGGCGACACCCTCGCGCGCGATGTTATAGGCGCACGCAATGCAGGACTTGCTAAAACCTTCCGCATTCAGTCGTTTTTATCCATCTCGCGGGATCAGGCGCTTGTGGGCAGCATGCGTGCCGACCACGAGATTAGCAGCATCATGGAAATATATGAGATTTTGCGGGATCAAAGCGAGGCTTAACTCTCAACTTTGTGCTTGACGAAAATCTATGACTTCCCTATAATGTATGGGTGGCGTTTTGAGCTATGTTTGGCTTCCGCCGCCGCATTGCCAACGTAGCTCAGTTGGTAGAGCAGCTGATTCGTAATCAGCAGGTCGTGCGTTCGAGTCGCATCGTTGGCTCCATGTCGAGGTGTAGCGCAGTTTGGTAGCGCGTTTGGTTCGGGACCAAAAGGTCGCAGGTTCAAATCCTGTCACCTCGACCAAATAAAACAGCAGCATTTAGTGCTGCTATTTTATTTTGCTTATAAGTGGAATGGATTTGAAGCCAAGCGCCGCGCGAAGCGAAGAAGGCGCGCAGGCCGGGTTTCGCAGCCGCCGCCCGATGCAGCACGTAGCGCCAAGCGGGCAAGAGCCAGAAACAAATACTGTCACCTTGCACCAAATAACAAAGTATATCCGCAAGATACCCTTTACTTTTTTCGCAGTTTGTATTGTAATGGACTTGAAGGGAGTAAGAAAAATATGATTATACCTTACATTACATTTTCCGGGAATTGCCGAAAAGCGCTTGATTTCTATAGCCTGGCGTTTGGCGCCACCACTTCTATGCTGCAGCCCTATGGCGATTATGTGCCTGAAGGCATCGGAGAGCCGCCTGCCGATTTGAAGGACTGGGTTTTGCACGCGGAGATGGAAATCTGCGGCGCAAAATTCTGGTTTGCCGATGAGTGTGTAGAGCCTGTTTTAGCCGGCAGCATGGTGAAGCTAACTGCCACGGTTCCGACAAGGGCGGATGCGCAGGAGATATTCGATCGCCTTAAACAAAATGCCACCATAACGCTCCCGCCAACGCAAACATTTTACTGCACCTTCCATGCCGCTTTAATTGACCAATACGGCATGTGCTGGAATATCGTTTCTGAAGAAGCACCTGAGTAAGCTCAGGCGTGATAGGCAATGCTGCAAAAGGAAATTGCAAAGCCGGGGATTTCACCAATATAAAGGCTATATGTTAATAGTTGGCGGGTCGGATTAGTGGATTTGTTTGCTTGCCGCCAACTGCACATTTTGTGTGAATTTATTAGAAAACTCCGTTGTTGACATTCATAAATCATTCTGCTATACTGCGCCTGAACGCGGAGGGTATTTTAAAAACATACCGGATAAGCGAAAAATTCATTACGGTGGCTGGCCCATTGCATTGAAGGGTTCGAGTATCCTTTTTTTATTGTGGTCAGCATCGTACCTTTGGAGGAGGTACTTTTTTTTATGCCTAAAGCACGACTCAAACCCAAAAGTATCGGCAAAGAATTTGCCAGATACGCCATTCCTTCTGTTGTGGGCATGGTTGTGTCGTCCCTATATAACATTGTGGATGGTATTTTTGTCGGGCGCGGCGTTGGCGAAGCTGGCATAGGCGCCATCAACATCGTTTACCCGTTCATCATGTTTGAAATCGCCATCACGATGCTCATTGCCATCGGCGGCGCCAACCATTTTTCCTCAAGCAAAGGGCGGGGTGATGACAAGGCTGCTAACAATATCTTCCTGCAATGCATGTACATGATGATAGGTATAGGCATTGTTCTCAATTTGCTTGTGCTTTTCTTTACGCCTGCGGTTTGCCGCATGCTTGGCGCGGATGATGTTCTTTTGCCCTATGTGCAGGAGTATATCTGGTGGATCGCCCTTTTTGGCATCATATATATGCCGGGGCTTGTCCTGAGCATATTCGTGCGCAACGATAACTCACCGCGCCGCGAGTTGGTCGGCACATTAACCGGCACGATTGTCAACATCGTTCTTGATTATCTTTTTATAATGGTGTTTGATATGGGCATGGCGGGCGCAGCTATCGCGACAGGCATTGGCCAGACCGTTTCTGTGCTGATTTTTATGAGCCATTTCCTTTGGAAGAAGCGGACGCTGCAACTTGCAAAACCCAAGTGGAATGGCGCAGATATCAAAAAAATTCTCTTAAGCGGCACGCCTACATTCCTGATGGAATTCAGCCAATCCGCCGTTTCGTATAGCTTTAACCTTGTGCTGATTGCGCGCGTGGGTACAATCGGCATTTCGTACTACGGCATAGTAATGTATATATGCTCAATGTTTAACATGGTTCTAATTGGCCTGACCCAGGGCGCACAGCCAATTATGAGCTTTAGATATGGCAGCGGCGATTTAAAAACCGTTAAAGCAATTCGCAGTCTTGCTATAAAAACGGCGCTTATTTGCACAACGGTAATATACGCCACATTGTTTTTCTTTGGCGGGGCGCTTGCCTCCATTTTCGTGTCGGATAGCCCGGAGCTCACAGGTATGGCTGCCGAAATGATGAAATATTATTTCCTGGCGTTTTTCCCAATTGGCATTACGCTAATGAACATACTGTATTTCCAGGTGACCGAGCAAGGCCCGCAATCCATAGCGCTATCATTTTTGCGCTGCATCGGTTTTATACAGTTGTTCCTGCTGGTGCTTCCCTCAGCCTTTGGCACAATTGGCATCTATTTATCGTTCCTGTGCGGCGAATTATGCCATTGCCTTTTGAGTTGCTATTTTTATCGTAAAATCCACATGCGTGAGGGCATGGCTATCACAAAAGATTAAAATGCGCAACAAAAAACGAGTACCTGCCGGTGCTCGTTTTTTGTTGTGGAAAAGAGCTTCGTGGTATGACGATAATGTGTAGTACACTTATTTCGCCATGTATGATAAATTGATAACATCAGCGTTTTTTTCACACAATCTATTTTCGAGTGAAATAAAAACACCTCCATTTTTTAGGAAGTGTTTTTATTTAAATCCAAACGTTAAGCTATGATTCATCAAGCACCTTGGGCATGTTATAATAGTACGAAGATAGACAACGGCTGGCTCACTGACAAATACGGCCTTTCATGGCTGATTGTGCAGACATCACTAAAATAGTATGTTGGCAGACCCGAACCCGGACAAGGTGGAGCGGTTAACAAAGCTATGTTCCGTATGTAGAAGCTTGACCTTGCCGCGCTGGGGGCGGTTTATCAAGGCTGATGAAGCGCCCAAGCAGGCGCAGGAGGAAGACAAATGCAACCAAAAGAGCTTGTAAAATTATGGGTGGATGCCTTTAATAACGCTGATGTGGAGTCCATCACTGCCCTATACGCTGAAAATGCGATCAACCATCAGGTGGCCAACCAGCCGGTCGAGGGCAGAGCGGCCATCAAAGCCATGTTTGAAGCTGAGTTTGAAGCTGCCAAGATGGTGTGCATTCCCGAAAACCTCTTTGAGGATGGCGAATGGGCTATCTTAGAGTGGCGTGACCCGTTGGGGCTACGTGGCTGCGGATTTTTCCATGTGGTGAATGATAAGATTGTTTTCCAGCGCGGCTATTGGGATAAGCTGTCGTTTCTAAGGCAGCATGGCCTTCCCATTAAATGATCAGAGGTGATTGGATTTGCTTGGCCCGAACCCTAACAGCGTATATCCTAACGAAAACATAAAACAAGTGTGCTTCATAAAAAACATCATCACCCGTCCCAATATTATTGTGGGCGAGTACACTTATTACGATAACCCCGATGGCCCAGAGGATTTTGAGGCGCATGTCACCCATCACTACGAATTTTTGGGCGACAAACTCATCATCGGCAAATTCTGCGCCATTGCCAAGGGTGTCGAGTTTGTTATGAACGGTGCCAATCATCGCATGAGCTCAGTAACGACCTACCCCTTCAACATTATGGGCGGCGGCTGGGAGAAATGCACACCTACGATTAACGAGCTGCCATTCAAGGGCGATACCGTTATTGGAAACGATGTGTGGATTGGGCAGAATGTCACCATCATGCCTGGCATTCATATTGGCGATGGAGCAATCATCGCAGCGAACGCCATCGTGACCCGCGATGTAGCGCCTTATCGTATCGTGGGCGGCAATCCGGCACGAGTGATAAAAAAGCGATTTGACGATGAGCTTATAAACTATCTGCTCCAATTGAAATGGTGGGACTGGCCACCCGAAAAGATATTCGATAATCTGGAAAACCTATGCAGCGCCGACCTTGATAAAATCAGGGGAATTACAGAGCAGGCATGATGCAACACTCAGGAGTGATGTTATGAGCGTATATTTTTATGGCTGCGTTACGATGGATGGCTATCTTGCAGACAAAAGGCATAACCTAGGCTGGTTGTATCAGTCGGGTACTATCGAAGAAACAGGCTACGACAGCTTTTATGAAAAGATGGACATTACCCTGATGGGAAAACGCACATTTGACGAAATCGCAACGATGGAGGATGCCAATCTCGCCTATCCCACAACGACGAACTATGTATTCACCCATGCAAAAACACTGCCGGTTAGCGGGTTCATCCCTGTTGCTGAGGATATTGTTGCGTTCGTTAAACGAGTTCCAAGGGATAAAAACATTTGGGTCGTCGGTGGAAACCAGCTGATGGCCCCGCTGCTGGATAGCGACATGATTGATACGATGATTGTTCAAGTTGCTCCCGTGCTG
>JAJDHH010000053.1 GCA_030266105.1 Eubacteriales bacterium OttesenSCG-928-K08 | reverse complement strand
CGGAAATTTCCCGCTCCGGTGCCCAAAACGCGACAGAAAGCAGATGCAACCAATGCCGATCCGTAAAAGTGGGCCTTCAGCAATTTGCCAAAGGCCCACTTTAGAAAATACCCATCACCGCTTCTTCGCAACCATCATTAAAACGTTTAAGGCGATTAATAAGATAAAAACACAGAGCATGTAGCGGTTTCATCAACAAAGGCTGCCGCGGCTACACCCCATTGATTACGTGTATGGCACGGTTTTGCACAGCCAGCGCCGCTTCGTGCATGGCCTCGCCTATGGTGGGATGCGCGTGTATGGTTGAGATCAGCTCATCTGCTGTGGCCTCAAGCCGGATTGCCAGCGCCGCCTCGGCGATCAGATCTGTTGCCCGTGGGCCAACGATGCCAACGCCCAGTATTTCGTTGTATGTTGCGCCCGCAATGATTTTGACCATGCCATATCCGCCATTTTCGATCAAAGCCTTGCCGTTTGCGCTCAGAGGAAATTTCCCAACCACATAGCGCAGCCCTTTTTCCTGCGCTTGCGCCTCCGTGAGGCCAACCATCGCCATTTCTGGGTTTGTATACACACAGGATGGGCTCGTACTTTCGTCATATTTAGCTGCATGGCCCAGCGCATGCTCCGCGGCAACCTCGCCCTGCGCAGATGCGACATGCGCGAGCATGGTTCCGCCAAGGCAATCGCCAATTGCGTATATACCGGGCACATTGGTTTGCATGTGTGCATTAACTATGATATTGCCCCGGTCATTCGCAATATCCGCCGCCTCCAGTCTTAGCGCCCCTGTGTTGGCACGGCGGCCTATGGATACCAGCACTTTATCAGCCTCAAACACCTGCTTGCCGGTTTCTGTTTCCACATGCACGCGCGCAAGCTCCTGAGTATGCTCCACCTCGAGCACCTTGGCGGATGTTACAATTTGCAGTTTTTCCCTGACCAGCTTGCGCCTGATTTGTTTTACAATATCCGCATCGAACATGGGCAGTATTTCCGGCAGCATTTCGATGATTGTGACTTGTGCGCCAAAGGCGCGATAGGCCGTTGCAAGCTCCGTTCCCACAACACCGCCGCCGATTATCACCATGGATTTAGGAACCTCCCGCAACGCCAGCGCACCGGTGGAGTCGATGCACCTTGGGCCATCCAGCCCCGGAATGGGGGGCATGGCGGGGAGCGATCCTGTTGCGATTATCGTCGCATCCGGCTTGATGCTCTGCTCTCCCGCTTCGGTATGTACCTTAACTGTTGCTGCATTTTCGAAGCTTGCCGTGCCCTTGATAAACGTGATTTTATTTGCCTTAATCAAGCCTGCAACGCCACGAACCAGCTTAGTGGTGACATTCTGCTTATTCGCCTGCACCTGCCCAAAATCCAGCTTTGGGTCTGCAATAACGCCCACGCTGGCGCCATTTTTTGCGGCTGAGTAAAGCTCTGCGCTATGCAGCAGCGCTTTGGTGGGGATGCAGCCGACATTCAAGCAGGTTCCGCCCAGCTCCGCCTGCTCCACCAGCGTAACCGCAGCGCCAAGCTGCGCGGCGCGGATTGCCGCAACATATCCGCCCGGGCCGCCGCCAATAATCAATATTTGCTTCATATATGTCTCCTGTTATGCCAGCATCAACGCGGGGTTTTCCAGCAACGCTACTATGCGGCTAAAGAAGCTGGCCGCCAGCACGCCATCTGCAACGCGGTGATCCGCCACCAGATTGAGCGTCATCATCGGGCGTATGACTACTTCCTGCCCTCGCACCACAGGCGTATCCACCATGGCGCTTACGCCTAATATAGCCAGCTCGGGCTGGTTAATTATGGGTGAGAAGGAGCGTATGCCATACATGCCAAGGTTGGTGATTGTAAATGTGCCGCCAACAAGCGCATCCATTGCAAGGCTGCCCTCTCGTGCCTGACGGATCATTTCTTCCATGCCCTGTGCAATTTCAAGAAGGCCCATGCGCCCACAGTTCTTCAGGTTTGGCACAAGCAACCCGTTTTTAACGCCGACAGCAAGGCCAATGTTAACTTGCGCGTGCTTCTTGAGAATATCTCCCTCCAGCGAAGCGTTAATCTGTGGATATTCCCGCAATGCCTGCGCCGCAGCGCGCGTAATGATATGGTTGTAAGTCAGCTTTAGCCCATTATCCGCAAATTGATTTTTCAGCTGGCTGCGCAGTTCAATCATATTGCTGCAATCCACCGCCATCTCATAGCATACCCTTGGGGAGACCGCCCAGCTTTCGCTCATGCGGCGGGCTATTGTGCGGCGCATGCCGCTTAGCGGCTCTTCGGTATCCGCCTGTTCTGCCGTCAATGCCGCGCGCAGCACATCCTCGCTCATCACCCGGCCCTCGCTTGCCAACGCGCTAACATCCATGCCCAGCTCCTGGGCAATCTTTGCAGCCAGACCTGAGGCCTTTTTCTGCGGTATTGGCTCGAAGGCTTCCACATCCTTCATTATAACGCTTCCCTGAGGCCCACTCGACGGAATAGTTGATATATCCAGCCCGCGCTGCTTTGCCAGCGCCTTTGCTGCAGGGGTGGCTAAAACATAGCCATCGGTATTAGCTTTCACTGCTTCTTCGGCTTGTTTTTTATGCTGCACGGCCTGCTCTTCGGGCTGATCCGCAGCCTGGGCTTGCTTAGCGGTTTGCTCCGGCAAAGCTTCGCCCGCCGCACCAACATAGGCAACCACCTGCGTGCAGGGAACGCTTGCGCCTTCCTCAGCAATTATCTTCAGCAGGATTCCATCGCAATCCGCTTCCACCTCATTTGTCAGCTTATCTGTTTCAACCTCAAAGAGCATATCCCCCCTACTCACGGGGTCGCCCTCTTTTTTGTGCCATTTCGCCACCAAGCCCTCCGTCATGGTGAGCCCGAGCTTGGGCATAATAATTTCAACTGCCATTGTGAAGCCTCCTCGCTCAGTTTATACATATTTTTCGCCCAAAATATTAATCGAGCGTTTATTTCATTATCATAGCGCCGCCAGGAATATTTTCCTGGCGGCTTAGCAGGTTATTTCCCCAGGAGATTAGGGAGAAGCAGCGTAATTTCCGGGATATAGGTAATCAACAGCAGCGCAACAAGCGATGCCAGCATGAATGGGATAACCGCCTTTGAAATCTGCTGCAGGTTGATGCCCGATATTCCGCAGGCAACATACAGGTTGACGCCCACGGGCGGCGTCACCTGGCCGATTGCAAGGTTCATCGTCATGAACACGCCCAGCGCCACAGGATCATAACCAAACTTGTTGGCAACAGGCAGGATTATCGGCACGAGTATGTACAGCGCGGAGTTCGCATCGATAAAGCAGCCTGCTATCAGCAGCACGACATTCACGATCAGCAAGAACACAAACTTGCTGCCGCTCACATTGTAGAGCAGATCGGATACCTGGCGGGAGATTCCGGAGGTCTGGCAAAACCAGGCGAACAAGGATGCGCAGGCAACAATCAGCATAACGCTTGCAGTGCCCTTAGCAGAGTCGATCAGCAGCCGCACCAGATCCTTAAGCTTTATGCTTTTGTAAACGAATACGCCGACCAGAAGGCCATAAACCGCGGCAACCGCAGCTGCCTCAGTGGGTGTAAAAAATCCGCCATATATGCCGCCGAGTATGATAACCGGCATCAGCAGACCCCAAATCGCATCCTTAAACGCGATCCAGCGTTCTTTGGCCGAAGCCTTCTCCATCTTTTTAATATTCTTTTTTTTGCAGATAATCAGCGCCACCACGATCAGGCAAACGCCCATCAAAATGCCGGGGATAATGCCCGCCATGAATATTTTGCCTATGGATACGCCCGATATGGAGCCATAGACCACATAGGCGATGCTGGGCGGTATTATAATGCCAATTGCCCCGGCAGTTGCAAGCAGCGCTGACGGCATTTCTTCACCATAGCCCATTTTCATCATCGCAGGTATCAAAATGCTGCCAAGCGCGGCCACTGTTGCGGGGCCGGAGCCGGAAATTGCCGCAAAGAAGCAGCAGGTGATAACAACAACAATGGCAAGGCCGCCGCTGATATGCCCCACGCATTTGTTGGCAAGGTTAATCAGCCGGGAAGAGATGCCCGCTTTTTCCATGATGTTTCCTGCAAGTATAAAGAAGGGAATTGCCAGCAGCAGAAACTTTGCAATATTGGCATACATTTGCATGGATAGCAGCTCCATGGGCAGGCCATCCTTCATCATTGCGGCGACGCTGGCCACGCCCAGGCCTATGCCAATCGGGATATTGGCAAGGAGCAGCACTGCGAAGGTTAAAAACAAAATTGCAGCAATAGACATCAGCTTTGCGCTCCTTTCAAGTTCTTCTCTGTTTCAGCGGCGGCGTTTTCCAGGGAAGCAGCGGACTCATCCTTCGATGGCGGCGCTTCCTGTGTGCCCTTAAACGCTAATATTGCGTAATTGATGAATTCCAAGGCCATAAAAAGGCCGCCTATGGGTACGAAAGACCCAAATATCCACTCGGGCCACTGCAGGGCGGCTGTTAACATGCCCTGCTTGAACTCGCCCAAAGCCATTAAATATCCATAATAAACCAAAAGTGCGCTAAAGAACACGCTCACTGCTGCGGATAGCAGCGCAACAAACTTCTGGATTTTTTTCGGCAGCATATCCGTCAGCGCGGATAGACCAATATGCCCGCCCCGGCGCGCCACAGCTGCCGCGCTGACAAGCGTTAATAGTATAAACAATGATGTAACGACTTCTTCTGTGAACGCAAAAGATGTGGTTGTGAATTTACGAATGATGACATTGATAAATGTAATGCCCAGCATCACGATCATAGATGTTGCCATAATCACGTTTTCGATAAAGTCGAGTATTTTTAAATACCGCTTCATGCCGCCTCAGCTCCTCTCTCCCGTTAAAACAATGGCCCCCCAGTTTAGTGAAGAAGGGCCCCGGAGCTTCCCTTTTCCCGGGGCCCAAATCTCTATTATCCTGCGCAAACGCTTTTAGCGTTGCTCTGTTAGGATGCGGGTGTGAACAGATCGATCAGCTCGGCGCCAAACTTATCCGGCGAGCGATAGAGTTCCTTCATGTAATCGCCGGCTTCCTTATAGGATGCGGCAGCTTCTTCTGTCGGGCGAATGATCGTCATGCCGTTCTCTTCAAAGAACTTGAGCTGCTCATCCGCTCTGGAGCGTGCGAGTTCCACCTGATATTTTGTCGCCTCGGCGCCTGCTTCGAGAATGATCTGCTGGTAGTCGGCAGGCATGCTGTCAAACAGATTCTTGTTGATTGTGTAGAAAAGGCAGTCGTAGCAGTAGTTCCAGAGAATGAGATAATCCTGCACTTCGTAGAGCATGTTCCCCTGAATGATGTCATATGGGTTTTCCTGCCCATCGATGGCGCCCTGCTGCAATGCTGTAAAGACCTCAGCAAAGTTCATGGAGATTGGGTTGCAGCCCAGCTTTTCGAACACGGCGAGCAGTATCTGCATGCCGGGCACGCGAATTTTTTGGCCTTTTAAATCCTCAACGGAATTGATTGCCTTATTGGTCGTCAGCTGGCGCATACCGTTTTCGCCAAAGCCCAGCAGCACAAGCCCGTCCTTCTCCAGCAGATCGCGGTAATAATCGCCCGCGGGTCCCATAAGCTGGTCGTAGGCTTCAACTTCGTTTTTATACATGAAAGGCAAGGATGCCACGCCATAGCTCTCGTTCATGACCGTGTAAATGATGTTGGAGTGCGCATCCAAATCCGTCACGCCCTGCATAATCATTTCAACGCCCTTGCTCTGGTTGCCGCCTGCCAGCGTTTCGTTGGCATAGACCGTGATTTTTACATTGCCGTTGGTGCGTTCTGCCACTATATCCGCCAGCTTCTGCGCGCCCATCGCCCAAGCGGTGTTCTCTGCGGGTGTTACCGCAAATTTCAGGTCGTATTTATCAGTCGAGGTGGCGTAATAGCCATCCGGCTCCGCGGGCGTGGCCGGGTCTGTTTCAGCGGGTGTTGACGGTGTGTCCGGTGCGGCAGGTGTGGGATCCGCCACAGGGGCCGGATCTGGTTTGCTGCAAGCAGCCAGCACGAAGATCATCATAACGGCCAGAGCAAGTGATACTAACTTTTTCATAGTTTCTCCTCCTTGATGTTGGTTAGGGTATTGTAACGGAAAATGCTGAATTGGCTTTCGTCATCAAAGCTTCGTTCAATGCTGTTTTCCGGTGCAACCAGTATGGATAGCTCCATCGTTGCGCAAACAATGCAGCCTGGCAGCATGTGCCCCGCAATAAAGTTTCCGTTCATGTCGCACATCACGCAATGAAGGTGGATATCCCGCTTGCCTTTGTTTGGGCCGATTGTTCCTTGCGCGCTTATCAACTCCGCAGGCGTTTCGAGGATGAACGGCTCATAGTATTTAATGCCAACAGCTTGATCGGGCGCGGGGTATATGTATGTATATACCGCTCTGCTCAAACTTCCCAGGCAACCCACAAGCGAGCCGCATTGCACGTTAAATTTCTCGCAAAGCGCATCTATGCCGCTTAAAAACTCCGTGCCGGGCGATAGCCTGCCAAACAAAAACTTGCCGCCGTCCTGAATGAATCCTTCTACTTGCATGCCTTTCCTCCTTAAAACATTGCGCGAATACCATCTGCAACCTGCTCAGGATATACGCGGCATTGTTTTTCCAGCGTGGGCGCAAAGCCGATCGGCACAAATGGCGCGCCGTATCTGCGGATAGGCGCATCCAAATACAGCATCGCTTCCTCCGCGACCACCGCTGCAATCTCCGCGCCAACGCCCCCTTGCTTTACCGCCTCATGGCAGATAGCCAGGCGGTGCGTTTTCTTCACGGAATTGAGCACCGTTTCTTTATCCCAGGGTGAAATCGTCATAAGGTCGATCACCTCGCAGCTGATGCCTTCCTTTTCCAGCATTTGCGCCGCGCCCAGCGCGTTTTTCATCCCGATGGAATAGGATACGATTGTGCAGTCCTTCCCTTCCCTAACGACCTTTGCCTTGCCAATGGGCCAGAGAAGCTCTCCCTCGGGCACAGGGCCGGACTCTTTATACAGCACCTTGTTTTCAAAATAAATCACAGGATTATCATCCCGAATAGCGGATTTTAGCAGAGCCTTGGCGTCCGCAGGATTACTTGGCGCAACCACCTTAATGCCCGGAATATGCATAAACCAGCTCTCCACTGCCTGCGAGTGCTGTGCAGCAGCCTGATTTATCATGCCGTCCGGCGCACGAACAACCAGAGGAACCGTCGCCTGGCCGCCAAACATATAGCGCACCTTTGCCATCTGGTTGAACACTTCATCCATGCAAACTCCAAAGAAGTCCGCAAAGTGCATATCCGCAACAGGGCGCATTCCCGCAAGCGCAGCGCCGACTGCGCCGCCGACGATCGCCGTTTCAGAAATCGGCGTATCAAGCACCCTGCCCGGGAATTGCGCAGGCAGCCCCTTGAATTGCCCAAATATACCGCCCTGCCGCGCGATATCCTCGCCCATCACGAATACCTTGGGGTCGCGTTCCATTTCCTCCGCCATGGCCTCCAATGTGGCCTGGGAAAAAGTAATATTCTTCATCACATGCACCCCCTATACATACAGATCTTCGTAGAGCTCGGTTTCCGCCGGGTAGACGCCTTTATCCGCATAGGCAATCGCTTCATCAATCGCCCGCACAGCGTTTTGGTATATTTCATCCAGCTCCGCATCCGAAAAAACGCCTTCCGCCGTGTATTTCTGACGGAACAGCTTTAGCGGGTCGGTTTCATCGAATACCTTTTTGACCTCTTCCTTTGTGCGGTATTGCTCAGGATCGCCAACGAAATGGCCGCGAATGCGATATGTTTTAAATTCCAGGAAGGTCGGGCCGCCGCCAGAACGCGCGCGCTCAACTGCCCTTTGCGCCGCTTCATAAACAGCCAGCACATCGTTTCCATCCACGATTTCCCTGGGCATGCCATAACCCGCAGCTCGATCCGATATGTTTTCCACATTGGTGGTGGTGCGATATGGGGTTGTCGAGGCCCAGCAGTTCATTTCCAGCGCAAATATCATCGGCAGTTGCCAGGCGCTGGCCAGATTTGCAGCTTCATGGAAAGTGCCCCGGTTGGATGCGCCATCCCCAAAGAAAACTAGCGATATCTTATTGTTTCCCTGCATTTTGCTGGCTAGCGCGGCGCCTGCAGCCAAGTTGAAGCCGCCGCCCACAACGCCGTTTGCGCCCAGCATGCCCACCGAAAAATCGGCGATATGCATTGAGCCGCCCTTACCCTTGCACAGGCCCTCGCGCTTGCCGAATATTTCCGCCATCATGCGGTTGATATCCGCACCCTTTGCGATGCAATGGCCATGCCCGCGGTGCGTGCTTTCGATATAATCCGTTTTTTCAAGCGCCGCGCAAACACCCGTTGCAATTGCCTCCTCTCCGATATACAAGTGAACAAACCCCGGGATGTTACCCGCAAGAAAGTTCTTCTCCACGCGCTCTTCAAAGCACCGGATATTGCACATCGTCTGGAAGAAATTGGCCAATTGTTCCTTGTTGTATGCCAACATTCAACACCTCCGATTT
>JAJDHH010000052.1 GCA_030266105.1 Eubacteriales bacterium OttesenSCG-928-K08 | reverse complement strand
AGGGCGGGAAAATCACAGGACGGCTGCTGGCAAAAGCGATGGCCGCCACGCTGCGGCAGATCAGAAAAGCCCGTGACGCACCGGGCCGGCAGTCATTCAAACAGCTTGCGAAGGGAGGAACGCTGCAAAATATTGAAATTGCGGACGAAAATATCAAAGCGTTTGAGCCGGTTGCCCGCAAATATGGTATCCGCTATAAACTCGTGAAGGATGCATCCGAGACCCCGCCCAAATGGATGGTGTTCTTCCGGGCAAAGGATGCGGATGCCATGACAGCGGCGTTCCGTGAGTTTGCAAGCATTACGCTCAAGCGCGAAACCACACGCCCGTCCGTGCGCGAGGCAATGGCGAAATTCAGGGAGGTACTGAAAAACGCCGTCATTGACCGCACGAGGCACAAGCACCGGGAGGGGCCTGAACGATGAACATTTCAAAAGTGACGGCCTTTCTCAAGCGGCGCGTGCTGCCCAACCTGCCCTACGCAGGCGTCTTCTGGTTTGCGAACAAGCTGGGCGAAGCGTACCGGCTGGCATCCGGCGCAGATTTCCTTCAACGGCTCACCCGCAGCATGTCCACGCTGGGGCCCGCGATGCAAAACCCGCTGCCCAGCTTTGACCTGTTCGACCTTGCCGTCGGCTCTGTTGGGGCTGCCATCATCTATGGCGTGGTGGCCGCGAAGAAAAGGAATGCGAAGAAATACCGTAAAAACGTGGAGTACGGCTCCGCGCGCTGGGGGCAGCCGGAAGATATTGCGCCGTTTATGGACTCAAAAGCGGAGAACAATATCATCCTCACGCAAAGCGAGGGGCTGACCATGAACCCACGGCCCGCAAACCCCAAGTATGCCCGCAATAAAAACATGCTGGTCATCGGCGGTTCGGGCAGCGGTAAGACCCGCTTTGTAATCAAGCCAAATTTGATGCAGTGCCGTTCAAAAGAGTATCCCGTGAGCTTCGTGGTCACAGATCCAAAAGGAAGTCTGATCGTAGAAACGGGCCGCATGCTTCAGCGCCACGGCTACCGCATCAAGGTGCTGAACACCATCAACTTCAATAAAAGCCACCATTATAATCCCTTTCAATATATTCACTCAGAGAAGGATATTTTGAAATTGGTGACCACGTTAATAAGCAACACCAAGGGCGAAGGTCAAGGCGGGGACCCCTTCTGGACCAAGGCGGAAACCTTGGGGCGCCCGTAAGGGCTTTGTAGTACCGCTCGTATGTGAGCGTTGGAGTAGAGAGAACTCCATCTGGTCATCCGACTAACCCGCAACCGAAAGGCCAAGGGGACCATAGCCTGTCGGAAAAGTGTATGCGTTTGAAATCAGTGTAAAAGCGTGATATGCGAGACCATAGTGTGATATGGCTAAAACGATACTGTCTGAAATCCAATCTCTTTGCCTTAATCTCGCGGGGTGTACGGAGCCGCTATGCGGCTAAAGACTGATTGAAGCGTACACGCTGAATGTCTGCGAAAATTGAGCAGTGTAATTTTCGCACTCTCTGACAATTCACCAGCGCACAGGAAGTGCGTCAAAGGGATGAACGGAAGCCTAAGTCACACCGAGTTCCCCGTGATAAGGGAACCCATGTACTGCAAAGTCTAAACGGGGATTGCCTAAATTGGAGCGCCGCGCAAGCGGCTATGCGTAATGCCCGTAAGGGGGATAAACTCCAAGGCCGCAAGCCAAGGAGGATGACGCTGAAAATCCAACATGGCAACGGAGCCGCCGTAGTAGTGTGAGACCGGGAGAGCCGGTTATATGGTTCTGGATATTGCTTTACCAGAACTGTTAGCGAAGGGCGGCAGGTTGCTTAATTGACAGAATGTGGAGGTATGCGAAATGCAAAACGCTAATACAATTCTTTCAATACTGAACCAGAAATCAGTACGGAACAAGCAATATGTTTTTGACAGACTTTACCGCAACATGTTTAATTCAGACTTTTTCATGGAAGCCTACCGAAAGATGTATGCCAAACCGGGCAACATGACGGCTGGCACAGACGGTAAGACCATTGATGGCTTCAAGAAAAGTAAGGTTGACGAACTGATTACCAAGCTCAGAAATGAGCAGTATTACCCTACCCCTGTACGGCGGGTGTATATCCCAAAAAAGAACAGCAAGAAAAAACGCCCGCTGGGAATCCCGTCCTTTGAGGACAAGCTGGTGCAGGAGGTTGTCCGAAAGATGCTCGATGCAATTTATGAGCCGCTTTTTCTGGACACTTCTCATGGCTTCCGGCCAAACCGGAGCTGCCAGACCGCGCTTCATCAAATTAAATGCACATGCAGGGGCACAAAATGGGTAGTCGAGGGTGATATTACAGGCTGTTTTGATAACGTTGACCACGATATTCTGCTTCAAATCCTATCACGAAAAATTAGTGATGGGCGTTTTCTGGAATTGATACGACGTTTCCTCAAAGCTGGGTACTTTGAGTTTCATCAAGTGAAAAACTCGTTGTCTGGCGTCCCACAGGGAGGCATTATTAGTCCAATTCTTTCCAATATCTATATGCACGAATTTGATTTGTATATGGAGTTGCTGGCAAAGAAGCTGACCCAAGGGAAAAAGAAGAAGCCAAATCCGGCATACCGCAAACTGGAAGGCAGGCGGTGCTATTGCCTGCAAAAAGGCTGGTATGAGGAAGCAGAGGAACTAATCCAGAAGATGCGGAAGCTCCCGACAAAAGACCAGATGGACAGCGATTATGCGCGGGTGAAGTATGTCCGCTATGCCGATGATTTTGTCATCTGTGTTGACGGTAGCAAGGAAATGGCGGAGCAAATCAAGAATGATGTAACGCTGTTCCTGCGGGACAATCTGAAATTGGAGCTAAACGCAGATAAAACGCTGATTACCAACCTAAAAGATGAACGTGTACGATTTTTGGGATATGAGCTTTCAAAATCCCATGACAACACGATTGTCAAAAAGAATAGCAAAGGCGTTAAGGCACGCTCGGTCAACGAAACGATACAGCTTCTCGTCCCGGCAGAGGTCATCAACCGTCATATCCGGCAGTTTACAGAAAACGGCAAAGCGGCCTCTTTCAAGCCAAGAGTGAATTTGCCCGTGCTGGACATCATCAACGAGTACAATTCCGAAATCCGGGGGCTGTACAACTATTACAGCCTTGCAACCGATGTGTCCGTCAAGCTGAACAAATTCAAGTATTATCACTATTGGAGCCTTCTGAAAACCATTGCGCACAAGGAGAAATCCACCACTACAAAGGTAAAAGCGAAATATGGCATTGATGTTCCCCGCAAGGTTGGCACCGGCACCAGAAAACTTGTTGGTGTGCGGTATCAGACCAAAACGGGCGAGCATACCATGACCTATTTTAATGAAAGCCTAAAAAAAGTGGACGAACCCAACACGACGCTTTCGGACAAATACTGCCCGGACGTTATGAGCGGCAGACAGCTTATCAACAGGTTGAACGCCAATGTGTGCGAATTATGCGGGACAAATGAGGGCGAAATTGAGGTTCACCATGTTCGCAAATTGAAGGACATCAAAGACAAATACAAGCGGCGCGGCAAAGCAATCCCCGATTGGGTTCTCACCATGAGCCGAATCCGGCGGAAAACGCTGATTGTATGCGAGTGTTGCCATCACAACATTCATTCCGGTAAATACTGATTTTATGGTTCAGAAGCAGCCGGAGAGCCGGATACATCGAAAGGTGTCCGTCCGGTTCGGAGGGGGCTGTCCCAGAAACCTACCACAGAAATGTGGTAAGGCGCTGGGCTTCCACCCTACCTGTACACGGCACTCATCGCCTACCTGCACTATGAATCGCCGGAGAATGAGCAAACCTTCGCTACCCTTGCCGAAATGATCGGCGCTATGGAAGTTCGGGAGGAGGACGAATCGTTCAAGAATATCGTTGATTTGCTGTTTGACGCGCTGGAGGAAAAAGACCCGGAACACTTTGCTGTACGCCAATACCGTAAATTCAAACTGGCCGCCGGCAAGACTCTCAAGTCGATTTTGATTAGCGCGGGCAGCAGGCTGGCGGTGTTTGACATTGCTGAGATACGGGAACTGACCCGGTATGACGAGATCGGCTTGGATACGATTGGTGATGAAAAAACAGCGCTGTTTATCATCATATCGGACACAGACGACAGTTTTAACTTCTTGGTTTCAATGGCGTACACGCAGCTATTCAACCTTTTATGCGAAAAGGCGGACGACGTATATGGCGGCAGACTTCCTATCCATGTGCGCTGTTTGATTGATGAAGCCGCGAATATCGGGCAGATTCCCCGGCTGGAGAAGCTGATGGCAACCATCCGCTCACGCGAGATTTCGGCCTGCCTGGTATTGCAGGCGCAGTCGCAGCTCCGCGCGCTCTACAAGGACCACGCAGATACAATCGTAGGCAATTGTGATTCGGCCATATTCCTCGGCGGCAAAGAAAAGACCACGCTGGAGGAGTGGTCGAAGCTGCTTGGGCGCGAGACAATCGACACATACTCCAACAGTGAAACGAAGGGCAACTCCCCGTCCTTCGGAAAAAACTACCAGAAACTTGGCAAGGATTTAATGACCATTGACGAGCTTGCCGTTATGGACGGCGGCTCCTGCATCCTGCAACTGCGCGGCGTGCGCCCATTCTTGAGCAAAAAGTACGATATCACCAAGCATGCTCTTTACAAACAGCTTGCCGATTATGACAAGCGCAACGCTTTCGATGTGCAAAAGCATCTGAGCACCCATTTGGCGGTGCGGGCGGACGATGAATTCGAGGTTTACGACCTTGTACCACTTGTACCGCCCGGTGAAGCCGCCTGATATCCCTCTACCCCCGGTTCCCATGCATTTGGGAGCCGGGGGCTTTTTTCGTTTGCGAACCCAATATTTTTAGGAGGAAAAACACTATGGAATTCTTTGCGGAAGCAATCAACACACTGTCTATTCTTGTTGTCGCGCTGGGCGCGGGCCTTGCCGTTTGGGGCGTTGTCAACCTGCTGGAGGGCTACGGCAATGACAACCCCGGCGCAAAAAGCCAGGGAATCAAGCAACTCATGGCCGGGGGCGGCATCGTCCTCATCGGGCTGAACCTCGTGCCGCTGCTCTCAGGGCTGTTCGGTTGAGCCGGGAAAGGGATAGTATATGGATTTCCTGTTTGGCTGGTTAGAAGACTGGATCAAGCAGGGGCTGATTGACGGGATCATGGGGCAGTTTTCGGGGATATATGACTCCATCAACAAACAGGTGATGGATATTGCCACGAATGTTGGGCAGACGCCAGAGGCATGGAACTCTGGCGTCTATACCATGATCCGAACCCTGTCTGATACAGCAATTCTCCCCATTGCGGGGATGATTCTTACTTTCGTACTCTGTTACGAGCTCATTCAACTCATCATCGAAAAAAACAATATGCACGAATTCGATGTATACAACATTTACAAGTGGATTTTCAAGACTTTCGTGGCCGTATACATCCTGACCCACACGTTCGATATCGTCATGGGCGTGTTCTCTCTTGCACAAAATGTAGTGAACAGCAGCGCGGGCTTTATTTCCGGCAGTCTGGAGATTGACGGTGCGGCAGCGCTCACACAATTGCAGACCATGCTGGAAACCATGAGCGTGTGGGGGCTGCTGGGCCTGTGGCTGGAGGCAAACATCCTTTCCGTTTGCATGACCGCGCTGACCATCTGCATCTTTATCATCATCTACGGGCGCATGATAGAAATCTATTTGACCGTGAGCGTTGCACCCATCCCCCTGGCTACAATGGCGAACCGCGAATGGGGGCAAATTGGCAACAACTATTTGAAGAGCCTGTTCGCCCTGGCGTTCCAGGCGTTCCTCATCATCATATGCGTGGGCATTTACGCTGTGCTTGTGCAAAACATCCCCGCAGCGAACGATGTGCATGCGGCAATATGGGGAACGGCAGGATATACAGTGCTTCTCTGCTTCACGCTCTTTAAGACGGGCAGTTTGGCAAAAAGCCTGTTTGCTGCACATTGATCATTTATGAAAAAACACACAACTATATTATAGGAGGCTATCTACATGGGCAACACAGATACCGGTATCAAGCTGGATGTACGGGCATACCCCATCGCGGAGCCGAAGGGCAATGTGGTGGCGTTTGCAAGCGCAACCATTGCAGACATTTTCGCTGTGAACAACATCCGCGTGGTAAACAGCGACAAGGGCCTGTTTGTGGCGATGCCGCAGGTGAAGGATAAAGAGGGCACATATCGGGATATTTGCTTCCCGGTAACGGCGGAACTCCGCAAACAGCTTAGCGATGCGATCTTGGGGGCATATGCCGCCGAAAGGGAGCAGGCGCCCGCCGCGAAGGAGTCTACTGCACAAAAGTTGCGCGAAGGCGCAAAAGCGCAGCCCGCGAAAACGGGTGAAAAATCCGCGCATAAGAAATCCGGGCCGGAACTCTAACCGCGCCGGAAGGAGGCATCAACAGAAACATGCACAATATCAACCAAATAACCCTCGGTTCCCTCTTTGATGGGATCGGGGGTTTTCCGTATGCCGGTTTGTTTTACGGCATCCAGCCGCTGTGGGCAAGCGAAATATTGCCGCATGCGGTATCGGTAACGAAGCGGCACATGCCGTGGATGGAGCATGTTGGCGACATCACCGCGCTTGACGGCGCAAAGCTACCGCCCGTGGACATCATCACCTTCGGCTCGCCCTGCCAGGGGCTTTCTACCGCTGGCCGCAGATTGGGGCTTGCGGACGAGCGGAGCGCCCTGTTTTCGGAGGCGATCAGAATTATAGATGAAATGAGGGAAGCAACCAATGGAAAATACCCAAGATTCGCATTGTGGGAGAACGTGCCTGGCGCGCTTTCCAGTGCAGGCTGCCGTGATTTTAGAGCCGTGCTTGAAGCGTTCACAAAAAGTAAAATTCCAATACCTCAATCTGGAAGATGGGCCAACGCCGGAATGGTGCGAAGCGGAGGCGTTGACCTCGCTTGGCGGGTGCTTAACGCCCAACACTTCGGAGTTGCCCAACGGCGCCGCAGAATCTTTCTTGTCTGCGATTTTGCAGGCAGACGCGCCGGCGAGGTACTATTTGTCGAAGAAAGCCTGCGAGGGAATCCTGCGCCGTGCGGAGAAGCGCGGCAAGGAATTGCCGCCCATGCTCAAGGAGGCGCTCATGGCTCAGTGCAAAGCGTAGCCTTTGCGTGCAATCAGCGCGATGAAGTGCGTGATTTGCACAACCTTTCGGCTGCGCTGTGCGCCCAGCCCGGCATGAAGCAACAAACATTTCTTGCTGTGAACTGCCTGACCCCGTGGGATATTCAGCAATCGCGGATATTTACAGAGGATGGCACATCGCCAACTTTGGCGGGCGCTGATGGTGGCGGCGGGCGCAACCCTGCGGGGCTTGTATTTACAGCCGGGTTCTGTGCCGGGGCAGGCGCTAAAGCGAAGGGCATCGGGTATGCAAAGGAAACCGCGCCCACTTTGAAAGGCGGTGGCGGCGGGTTCCAGATGCCTACCGTATTCTGCGCCGCGTCCAGCCAAGCGCACGCCGGGATCACGGAGGAACTGGCGGGAACGCTGACCTGCCAACACGAGCAGCCCTTCATTTGTGAGCCGGAATTGGCGCGGACACTGACCGCCAGAGGCGATGGAAGCCCTTGCACGGATCGTGGCCCTAATGTTGTGGCGCTGGGCGCATATGAACCCATCCCCATCCATGACAAGGCAACGCGGTATAAAGGCGGTGGGCCTACACGCAATGGAGATGGCGCGGGCAACGGCTTGGGCGTTGGCAAGCCCGGCGACCCTGCTCCCACCATGACGGCGGGCGACCACCACGCGGCTGCGATCCCCATCAACATGCAGATTGCTGTGCGAGGCGATGCATTGGGCGAAGGTACAGGATTTGGAGTTGGAAAAGATGACAGCCCTGCCTTTACTCTGCAAAAAGCCCACTGCCACGCTGTAGCCGCCGTGGATTGCCGTAATTACAAGGAAACCGGCAACCTTTCCGGCACATTGCAGGCAAAGAACGCGCCGGGCTATTCACTCAACTACCAAAATCCAGTGCGCACCGGCTACATCGTGCGCCGCCTGACTCCCACAGAATGTGAACGACTCCAAGGCTACCCGGATGACTGGACGGCAGTTGGGTACGATGGCAAGGTAATCAGCGATACCCGCCGCTACCAAATGCTGGGCAATTCTGTCGCGGTTCCCTGTGTCGGTTATATCCTGCGGGAGATGGCATGGCATATGGCTGCGGCGCATGCGTGCAACCATGAATGTGGAAAGGAGGCAATTGCCTGATATGGCCTATGTAAATGTACCAAAAGACCTTACAAAAGTGCAGACCAAAGTGGCGTTGAACTTGACCAAGCGTCAACTCATCTGCTTTTCCATCGCCGCCGCAATCGGCATCCCCATCTACTTTCTCACAAAAGGGGCGGTCGGGAGCAGTGTGGCGGTGCTCTTTATGATCGCTTCCATGCTGCCGCTGTTTTTCTTCGCCATGTTCGAGCGGGATGGGCAACCGGCGGAGAAAATTCTAAGAAACATCCTGCGCTTCCGGCTGTGGCCG
>JAJDHH010000051.1 GCA_030266105.1 Eubacteriales bacterium OttesenSCG-928-K08 | reverse complement strand
GGCTGAAAGCAACCGGAGGGTTTCAGAATTAGGCATGAGGTTCACCTCGTTTCGCAGATTATTATACTATATCAATTATGCTGTGAGCAACAGGCCGACAAATACCCATTTGGAGTATAAGGAGCATGACATGAAACAAAAGTACAATGTAACGGGTATGACTTGCAGTGCCTGCAGCGCACATGTGGAAAAAAGTATACGCAAGCTTGACGGCGTTCGCGATGTCAGCGTCAATTTGCTGCAAAACAGCATGACGGTGACTTATGATGAGAGCGTCCTTGGCGATGAAGCGGTTATTGCCGCTGTGCAGTCCGGCGGGTACGGAGCATCACTTGCCCAGGCAAAATCAGAAGCCAAGAAATCCCAAGTCGCCAACCCCATGAAGGAAGAAGCCGAAGCACTGCGCAGGCGGTTGATCGCATCCATTTTCTTTCTCATACCGCTAATGTATGTGTCGATGGGGCATATGATGGGCTTCCCGCTACCCGAAGCGTTTCACGGCACAGCAAACGCCATGACCTTTGCGCTTACCCAGTTCCTGCTTACCCTGCCGGTGGTCATCATCAACAGTAAGTTCTTTGTTGTCGGGTTCCGCGCTTTATTCAAGCGCGCACCCAACATGGATTCGCTGATTGCCATTGGTTCGGGCGCGGCGCTGGTGTATGGCGCCATAGCCCTATATGCAATCGGTTATGGACTGGGACATGGCGATGCCAGTCTTGTGGAGCATTTCACCATGGATTTATATTTCGAGTCGGCGGCCACCATACTCACGCTGATCACGGTGGGCAAGTATCTTGAGGCGCGCTCAAAAGGACGCACATCCGATGCCATTGCCAAGTTGCTCGATTTATCGCCCAAGACGGCAACAGTGTTGCGCGATGGTGTGGAAACAGAGATACCGGCCGAGGATGTGCGTGTTGGCGATATCGTCATTGTGCGTCCGGGTCAATCCATTCCCGTGGACGGTGTGATCATAGAGGGGCACAGCGCAGTGGATGAGTCGGCATTAACCGGCGAGAGCCTTCCCGTGGACAAGGCGCCTGGTGATAAGGTGATGAGCGCCACCGTCAATCGCTCCGGATATTTCAAGTTTGAAGCGACCCGCGTGGGGGAAGATACTACCCTCTCGCTAATCATAGAGCTTGTGCAGGATGCGAACAGCACAAAAGCGCCCATAGCCAAGCTGGCTGATAAAATCAGCGGTGTATTTGTGCCCATCGTGATCTCGATTGCGGTTGTGGCAACCGCAGTGTGGCTGCTGTTGGGTTATCCAGTGAGCTTCGCTCTCTCCATTGGCATTGCGGTGCTGGTCATTTCCTGCCCTTGCGCCTTGGGGTTGGCGACGCCAACCGCCATCATGGTTGGTACAGGCAAAAGCGCGGAGCTGGGTATACTGGTTAAATCCGCCGAAAGTTTGGAAATCGCACACTCTGTAAATACGGTCGTGCTTGATAAAACAGGCACAGTGACTGAGGGAAAGCCGCAGGTCACGGATATCATTACGACACAGGAAATGCAGTCGGAACTGCTGTTGCAACGGGCCGCGTCCCTGGAGCAGCGAAGCGAACATCCTTTGGCTCAGGCGATAGTGTCACATGCTGCAAATCAGGCGCTACCGCTGTTGGAAGTGTCAGACTTTGAAACGATTCCGGGCCGAGGCATTCAAGGCGTTGTAAATGGCGAGAAGCTCTATGCGGGCAATTTAGCATTGTTGAACGACTTGGGGCTGAGGGCAGGAGAATACTCCGACCAGGCGGATGATTTAGCGCACCAAGGCAAAACACCGTTATATTTCAGCGATGGGCAGGAATTACTGGGCATTATCGCGTTGGCAGACACCGTAAAGCCTTCGAGCAAGCAGGCTATTGACGCTATGCGTGATTTGGGGATCGAGGTTGTGATGCTCACCGGCGACAATGCGCGCACTGCTGAAGCGATTCGGGATGAAATGGGCATTGATACCGTCATTGCTGAAGTGCTGCCCCAGGACAAGGAGGCCGAGATCCGTCGCTTGCAGGAATCCGGAAAAAAGGTGGCCATGATTGGTGATGGTGTCAATGACGCACCGGCATTGGCCCGCGCGGATGTAGGCATTGCGATTGGTGCAGGAACGGACATCGCCATCGAATCAGCAGATATCGTACTCATGAAAAGCAACCTACAGGACGCGGTGACCGCCATCGAGCTAAGCCGCGCTGTTATCCGAAACATTAAGCAAAATCTGTTCTGGGCGTTTTTCTACAACAGCGCAGGCATACCATTGGCGGCAGGCGTATTCTTCATTTTGCTGGGCTGGAAACTCAACCCGATGTTTGCCGCTGCAGCCATGAGCCTGAGCAGTGTATTTGTCGTGACAAATGCGTTAAGGCTCAAGCTGTTCAAACCGAAGTATATGCCGCAAAGGCTTGTTTCACAATGCGATGTGGGTTGCCAGCTCGATAACATAACCGACACGAAGGAGGAAAAGAAAATGCAAAAAACGATGACAATCGAAGGGATGACCTGTGGCCACTGCACGGCGCGTGTGGAAAAAGCGCTGAATGCCATCGATGACGTTAGCGCTGTGGTGGATCTTGAAAAGAAAACTGCGACTATTTCCCTTGATAGCGACGTTTCGGATGACATTCTCAAAGCCGCTGTGAAAGATGCAGGCTATGAGGTTATCTCTCTCAAACAGTAGATGAAGATAACCACTACACTGTTTTCAGCAAAATACACTTATCACATCAGCCGTGATTTCGCGGCTGATTTTCCCATCGTTCGCCATTTTCTGAATGATTTTGCACGACTCCTCATGGGACATGCCTGCGCGGTAGGGGCGATCTTCGGTCAGCGCCTGATAAATGTCCAAACAGCCAATTAGCCGGCTTTCAAAACAGCATGCCTCTGCCGTCAGCCCAAAGGGATACCCTGAGCCGTCCAGCTTTTCATGGTGATTCGCAGCCCACTCGGCAATATCTTCAAAACCGCGTACTGTCTCGATGACCTTGCGGGTATAAAACGCATGGGTTTTTTATTTGACTGAACTCGGGTTCGGTCAGCTTGCCGGGTTTGTCGATTATGTGGTTAGGAATGGCCAGCTTTCCAATATCGTGAAGATCAGAGGCGATCATCATTCTGGTCCTTTTTGCGGCATCAAAACCGTAATAATCGCACATAACTGCGGTTTTCTCGGTGAGGCCCTTGGAGTGGTTTGCGGTGAATGGTGATTTTGAGTCGATGATGCCGCTCATAATGGCCGAAATGGGCAGCAACTGCTTCAAGTCAATATCGATGGTGTAAACTGGGATGTGGCGCCCTATTTCGGAATCAAGAAAACGGGAGTCAAGGGAGAGCCAGAAGCTGACGGCGCTTGCTGCGTTCTTGAACGCCTCAACCATCAGTGGCGAATACCTGCGCCCTGTGCCCCCTACAATGCTGGAAATAATGTCCTCATGGGTTTCGCCGGCCGCATAGGCGACTTCCAATGGCTCGGCCAGCGCAATGATTTGTGAAAACAGCGGGATATCGTCCCCGGACAGGCCAAAGAGTCCGCTTCCGTCAAAGTTTTCATGATGGTACTTGATAACGTTTTCCCGCCTCTTCAAAAATGGAAAGGCTTCAAGGTTTCTCTCGCCGGTGAGGCAATGGGAGACGGTGCAGTCAAGGCGTTCACGCCCATCCTGCGAGAAAATATTGTAGCATTCATGTGTGATGCCGTTATCGTGCAGCATGGCATAGGAGCTCAGATCAAAGATGTCCTCATCCGGGAGTCCCATTGCCTTACCGATTTGGGCAGCAATGAGGCCGGTACGCTTGTTATGGTTGCTCGTATTACCCCTTAGCTCCATCTCAAGAAAATCAAGAATGAAGGCAAATGCGGTCGTGAATTCATTCCGGTTCAATTTCATAAATGCGGTGTCAACATGTTTGCCCTGAGTATCGGTAGATGTTCTGATGTTCAGCAAAGCAGGCGTCCCCTTTACAATGATAATATCTATTTATATAGCACAGTAATGCTTTTTCAGCACATGGATGATCTCCTCCACCCGATGATCCGCAATGGAGTAGGTGATGTTTTGTCCCGATTTGTTAAAATCCAAAATGCCATGCGCTTTCAACAACGTAAGATGCTGTGACAGCGCCGACATCGTGATATTGGGCACATATTTGGAAATCTCCCCAACATTCATGGGCTGCTCCATCAACGCACACAAAATCAGCAGCCGATTTTCGTTGGCCAGCATCTTAAGCAGCTCTGCTATCTGCTTCGCCCTCTCTTCCATTTTGTGCGTCCTTTCTGTGTTTGATTTTGCAAATTCCCTGTGTCATGGTCCCCATCGGGCAATAAACACACCATGACCGGGGTTTGAAAAAGATCATCGTCACCAGTCCGAGTACCGTCGAGGTCAACATCACGCCGTAAAAGCCGAAGGCAAACTGTGCGATCCCCGGTGAAACAAAGGAGGTGTTTGTCCATTGCCAGGGCAGCTTAAAAACCCATAAAAGAGTGACAGCTTCACGGAGTGTCGCCCCTGCAAATACCAGATATGTATTATAGAGCATCAGGCAGAACATGGCCATGAAGAAGGTGAGAAAACCATAACGAAACCATTTTGAGCGCAGGAAATTCGGCGGCGCTTTTTTCCGTGATAGACCAAACCTGCCACCAAGCAGCTCAAACAGCTGGCCTCTGCCGCAATACTTGTTGCAATAACCTTTACTGCCTCCGATCATGGCGATGAGCAGCGGCGCAACAAAGCAAAGTAAGCCAATCCATGCAAACAGGATGTTAAAAAACCCGAGCGTCAGATACACGGAGGAGAAAATCCACAAGTAATCGTACCACCTCTTTTTTTCTTTCATGCGGATTCAACCTCCCTTTTCTCGCAAACGATCACATCGGCTGGACATGCGACGACGCATTTGCTGCAGCCTTTGCAGCAGCTTTCATCAACGACAGCGTGTAGTCCCTTATACATAGCAATTGCGCCAAAGGGGCAACATTTGGCGCAATTGCCGCAGGCGACACATTCTTGCCCCACTTGTGCGACTCTTTTTATTTGCAAAACAAACCAGCTCCATTTCAATATTTTAGACATTGCTAATATACTGAAATGAACGCGACTTGTCAAGTGCGGATGCATCACCCGAATAGAAAATAAACAGATTTATCGGACGTCCAGCTTTGCGTTGCGCTCTTGTCAATGCGCATTCAAAAGCGTGTAGGTATTCTTGTCAAAGTTGATAAGCCCTTCGTCCCGCATCCGGTTCAGCTCTCTTGTGAGCGAGCTGCGATCAGCCCCCAAAAAGTCGGCCAGATCAACACGGCCAAGAGGAGCTGTGACCGTCGTTGAACCCTGCTCCTGGGCGAGCTGGGACAGATACGTCAGCATCTTTTCCCGCAGGGAATGCTTTGTGGTAATTTCCAGGCTCTCCATCAGCTTGATGTTTTTACGAGCGACTAGCTCAACCATGTTTTTAATGAGGGCATTGTGGAAACCGCAGGCGCTGGGGCAAATATGCATAACCCGCTCAAAGGGGAGAAAGAGAATATTGCTGTCCTCCGCCGCCTGTACAGATACGGTCAGCGTGTAGCTGCCTCCGCACACAAATGATTCCCCGAAGACCGCTTTTGCGCCCAAGTCATTCAAAATAGCACGGTTACCAAATACATCCTCTTTGATAATCTGTACCCTTCCTGCTAGCACAATACCGACAGAATCTGCCTCATTGCCATTTAGCAGGATAAACTCACCCTTTTCGAATCGTTGGGTTCTCGCGCCCACACAGCCAAACAATGCGCCATGCTCTGATTCTTTGATCCCCTTGAATAAAGGGATGTCTTGTAGAAGCGTATGATCCAGTTGCACTCGTATCACCTCGTACTAAAGATACTCGATTCATGATGCAAATGCAACATGGATTTCTCATGATGTCTGTTATCCTTTAGACACACTGAAGGGAGTTGACATGCATGGAAAAGCCACGCATATATATAGAACTGGTCGAACGTAAGGGGAACTATGGTTGCCATCGCGGGCATAAAGAGGGGGATGTTTTTGACTTCGATAATGATCGGGGCAAACTATGTCCCATGGCGATGCATGCCCTCTTTCCCTATATCGATATTCTGCGATATGGCGGTACGGTTCCGCCAAGCAAAGAGCATGGGGATATCCGTGCCTGCTGTCCTGACCCCGATGTAATCAATGTATTTCGTATTCAGATGCAGGAGGAGAAAATATGAGCGCATTTTTGGGCCCGATTCATATGAAAATGTATGAACGCATTTTGTATCAGGATAGCATGGCACAGAAAATTCTTGACCTCGCAACGGAAAAAGGCTGGGGCGGTGATTTCGCAAAAGAGGTGAAAGCCAAGGCTCCCGCCGCATCCAGAAAGCCCTTGGAGAGTATCATTGACGAGGGCAATATTCACGGTTGGCTTAGTGAAGCGGTAGCCCACTGTGAGCGCCGGTTTGCCTTGACGGTCAGCGGCGTGCTTGCCGATCATCCGGAACGGTTAAGTGGACTGCTAGACATCATGAAGAAAATGGGAGGAGAGTATGTCCTGCCATCTTCGACAGACGCACAAACGGCTCATCAGATCGTCCATGATATTTTGTTGGATGGAATGCCCTGCGATTTCCCATTTGCCAGTGTGGATGTCACCCCGGACATTGTGGTATGGCAGGTTGCAAGCTGCCCACATGCTCCCTATTGGGCTGAGGTTCATTGCGATGCAGAGATTTACTACCAATTAAGAGATGCCTGGATGGATGGCGCGTTGAGCGAAAGCGGGATAACACACCAACGCACAGCGCCCCACAGCCATATCATGAAAAAGGAGCATCGGAATGGATAAAATGTAAATCTAACTATGTTATGTCAGATAACGCGAAGGCTAAGACGCCCTCGCGTTTTTTGTTGCACGAAAACAAAAGGAGGTACACATTTTGAAGCTAATTATCGCAGAAAAGCCCTCTGTGGCGAAATCGCTGGCGGTCGTGCTTGGTTCGAATGAGCGGCACGACGGATACCTGCAAGGCGGAGGGCACATTGTGTCCTGGTGTTACGGGCATCTGGTGGAACTGGCTCGACCTGCTACGTATGGGGATCACTACAAACGATGGGCGTTTGACACTCTTCCCATCTTGCCTGAGCAGTGGCGATATGAGGCAGCCGGAGATAAAAAGCAGCAGCTTAGTATTCTGCGCTCCCTCATGGCCCGCAAAGATGTGAAGTCCGTTGTGAACGCCTGCGACGCCGGGCGTGAGGGCGAGCTCATCTTTCGGTTGGTGCACGAATACTGCGGCTGCACAAAGCCCATCCAGCGACTATGGATTTCCTCAATGGAGGACGCAGCCATTCGGGATGGGTTTGAGAAACTGCAGGACGGTGCCGGGTATGATAATCTGTACACCGCTGCCTTGTGCCGGGCACAAGCCGATTGGGTGGCGGGCATCAACGGCACCCGCCTTTTCTCTATCCTGTATGAGTCCACCCTGAACGTGGGTCGGGTGCAGACGCCAACATTGGCGATGATCGTCAGCCGTGAAGCGGCCGTCCAAGGTTTCAGGCCGGAGTCGTTCTTCACCCCGCTCATCGACACGGGCACTTTCACAGCAACCAGGGAAAGACTGAAAACGCCGGAAGAGGCCAAGGGCATCCGCGAGGTTTGCGATGGCGGGAACGCTACTGTCCTGTCGGTGGAAAAGAATATGAAGGCAGAAGCTCCGCCCCAATTGTATGACCTCACCACGCTTCAGCGGGATGCCAACCGCCTGCTCGGCTACACCGCACAACAGACGCTGGACTATGCGCAAAGCCTGTATGAGAAAAAGCTGGCGACCTATCCCCGCACGGATTCCCGCTACCTGACATCCGATATGGCCGGGGGCTTGCCTGAACTCGTCAATCTGACCGCTATGCGGCTGCCCTTCGCAAAAGTGCCGGCGCCTGTTGATCCCGCCCTGGTGATAGACGACGTGAAGGTGACGGATCACCACGCCATTCTACCCACCAGTAGCGTTCGTAGCCTGGATTGGGACACGCTGCCCACCGGGGAGAGGAACATCCTCGCCATGCTGATTGTCCGACTGGCCTGCGCTGTGGGCGAGGCGCATACCTACGAAGCAGCCACGGCTGTGTTGGAATGCGCCGGCACATGTTTCTCAGCGAAGGGCAGGACGGTTTTGCGGGATGGATGGAAGACCCTTGATGCCGCGTTCCGAGGTTGGCTAAAAAAAGGAGCCTCCACCGAGGTTGCGGAGGATGAGCAGGAGGATGAACATGCCCTGCCAGAGCTCGCCGAGGGACAGGCGTTCACAGCGGTGGTGGCATCCGTCCGCGAGGGTAAAACCAGCCCGCCAAAGCGGTACACCGAGGATACGCTTCTTGCTGCTATGGAAACGGCAGGTCAGGAGGACACGCCCGAAGACGCCGAGCGCAAAGGCCTGGGTACACCTGCCACTCGCGCCGGAATCATTGAGAAGCTGGTTCGGACAGGATTCGTAGAGCGTAAAAAGAAATTGCTTGTGCCCACTGACAAGGGTGCGAACCTCATCGCTGTGCTGCCAGAAGAGATTAAGTCGCCCCTGCTCACCGCCGAGTGGGAGCAAAAACTCAAACAGGTGGAACGCGGCGAAATCACCGGGGTGGCATTTATGGATGGCATTGCGGCACTCATACAGGGGCTTGTTTCGGCCAACACCGCACCACTGCCGCAGTACGCATCGCTGTTTACTGAGCGGCCCAAAGGCGCCGTGGTAGGCAGATGCCCTCGGTGTGGGGCCGATGTAACCGAGAGTGCGAAGGGCTTTTTCTGTTCCAGCCGCGCCTGCAAATTCGCCTTGTGGAAGGACTCGCGTTTCTGGCAGGTGAAGGAAAAAAAGCTGGACAAAAAGATTGCGGCCACGCTCCTTTCTGAGGGGCGTGTTTTCTTTTCGGATTTGAAGAGCGGTCGCACCGGTAAAACCTACGCCGCTGCCGTTGTGCTGGAGGACGATGGTGTTCGGGTAAATTTCAAGTTGGATTTTCAAAATAAGGATACAGGGAGGAAAAGCGCATGAACGAAAAAATGCCATCACAGGAAACCGTTGCACGGCTTCGGGAGAAATATCCCGAATCCGAGTGGCAGCGCACGGAGAATGCCCACGCCCATATCGTCACCGCTCAGGATTTCGACCTCGCCCAGCGGATCATGCAACTCGACAC
>JAJDHH010000050.1 GCA_030266105.1 Eubacteriales bacterium OttesenSCG-928-K08 | reverse complement strand
GGGTTTGGGGAACTTGCAGGATTTTTCTCCTGCGGAGAAAACCCGGGGTCTAAAAAGGCGTCACTGGCGCCTTTTTCCGGCTCTTCGAGCCGTCGACCCGTTGCCGCGCTACGCGCAACAGCCCCCAATGGCCTTTGCTACTTTGGGCCACATCCAAAGTAGACTCAACTCGCCATCACAAGGTCTTACAATGCAGACTATTATAAAAGCAGTATCGGCTCCTGCGGAGCCGACGATTGATTATTTTATTTAATAGCGGGCGGGCTTCGCCCCCCCGCACCCCCTACATTACAAAAAACCGCGCAACAGCCCCCAATGGCCTTTGCTACTTTGGGCCACCTCCAAAGTAGATGAAACTCGCTGCTTCAAGATAATGCTATAGCAATGCGGGAGAACACTGTTCGCCCCTACAAACTATATTTGGCAAAGTGCTTTCTCGCCTTGACAAAAAAAACACTATGCGTTACTATGTATGAAATTGCGGCGTAGGCCGCAAATACAAACCCGGGAGCAAAATAACCATGCAGCGTTATTTTAACAGCAACATGCTCATGCCCATGTGTGGAGCCATGCGTTCCACACTATTTAGCGTGTTGCGGGTTTGTTAAACCGGATTGGGCAATTAGTTTTTATTGACCCTGTCCCGCAACGCGGGGCAGGGTTTTTTATTGGAAAGAAACATGGAAGCCAACCCAATTGGGTAAAAATATTTAGAAAACGAGGGATGCAAAATGCCAGTAAATGTGCCAACCGGGTTGCCGGCAATCGAAATTTTAGCCAACGAAAACATATTCGTAATGAGCGAGCATCGCGCCTCAACGCAGGATATCCGCCCGCTTCGTATCGTTGCGATGAACCTCATGCCCACAAAAACAACAACCGAAACCCAGCTCATGAGGGTGCTTGGAAACACGGCGCTGCAGGTAGAGATCACGCTTTTAAGGACGGCAAGCTACCAGCCGCGCCACACCGACCAGGCGTATTTGGATACATTCTACCGCACGTTTGACGAAATCAAAAACGAGCAGTTTGACGGCCTGATTATCACCGGCGCGCCCGTTGAGCAAATGCCGTTTGAGGGCGTTGCCTATTGGGATGAACTCAACGAAGTGTTGGATTGGGCGCAAACAAACGTATTCTCTTCGTTTTTTATCTGCTGGGGTGCGCAGGCCGCGCTTTATCATTATTATGGCATCGACAAGCAGCCGCTCGATCAAAAGCTGTTTGGCGTTTATGAGCATAAGGTGCTAAACCCGACCCACACGCTGCTGCGTGGCTTTGACGACACATTTTTTGCGCCGCACAGCAGGCACACGACAGTGCGGCTCAACGATGTTGCCGCGCACCCGGAGCTTGAGGTGCTCGCGGCTTCCGACGAGGCCGGGCTATACATCGCAGCAAGCAAGGATGGCCGCCACATTTTTGTGACCGGCCATAGCGAATACGATGCTGAGACGCTTGAGCTTGAATACAAGCGCGACATAAACGCGGGCCTTCCAATCGAGCCGCCATGCAATTATTATCCGGATAATGATGTGAATAAGCGCCCGCGCGTGAGCTGGCGCGCGCATGGCAACATGCTGTTTGGCAACTGGCTTAACTACTTTGTTTACCAGGAAACGCCTTATGCGGTGGAAAGAATAAAAGAATACGGCAGGAATTAGTTTTAAAAGGGCTGTGCGGATTTGCCGCACAGCCCTTTTTCTACTATTCATTACTCCTCTTCCAAATCCTCTTTATCCTTAGGCAAAATTACATTCATAATAACCGCTGTTAGTGTAGCTATAACAACCGAGGAGCTGCCAAACACCGAATCCACCCAGGAGGGGAAACCGCTAAGCGCACCGGGCACCGCCGTGACACCCTGGCCAAGCGCCACCGAAAGGCCCACGATGGAAATCGCGCGGTAGGTCATCTTCCGGCTGGTAATAAGGCGCATGCCCGTCATCGTAATCGAGGCGAACACCGTTATTGTCGCACCCCCAAGCACGGATTGCGGAATTGTTGTTAGCGCGCTTGAAACCTTGGGGATAAGCGCCGCAACCAACAAAATGAGTGCCGCCATAGCGAGCACAATTCGGTTGATTACCTTTGTGACGGTGATTATGCCCACGTTCTGGCTATATGTCGCGGAGGGCAGGCCGCCAAAAAAGCTTGCAAAAACACTCACCACGCCAATGCCCATTATGCCCCCGGCAAGCTCCTTGTCGGTTGGCTGGCGCTCCATCGCGCCCGTTGTGGTTGCAGAAATATCGCCGATTGACTGCACGGAGTTGACAACATACATAATCACCATTGATATAATCGCCGTGGGTGGGAAGGCAATGCCAAAGGGCAATAGCTTAGGCAGCGACACCCATGTGGCCTCCGCCACCGGCGCAAAGTTCACCATGCCAAGGCAAAGCGAAAGCGCATAACCCACAACCATGCCGATAAGCAGCGATGCAAGCTTAACAAAACCCTTTGTGTAGTGGTTAAGCGTCAGCACAACAAGCAATGTTACTCCGGCCACCAGCCAGTTCATAGGCGAGCCGAATGTGGGGCTGCCGCCTCCGCCAGCCATATACCTGATTGCGGTTGGGTAAAGCGAAAGGCCGATTGAAAAAACAACCGTGCCTGTGACAAGCGGCGGGAAGAACCTGCGGATATATTTGATGATGAGCGCCACAAGCACCGCCACGATGCCGCCAATAAGCTGCGCGCCAAATATCGCGGAAATGCCAAACTCGATGCCGATGGCCTGGAGCGTGGGCAAATATGCAAAGCTTGTCCCCATTATGATTGGCAGGCCCGCGCCAATGCGCTTAAACAATGGGAAAAGCTGCAAAAGCGTGGCGATTGCCGAAACAAAAAGCGCGCTTTGCACAAGCAAGGTGCTCTCAGCACTTGTAAGGTTGGCAACGCCGGGGCCCGCGATCACAAGCGCGGGGGTTACGCAGCCAACGATCATCGCCACAACATGCTGCAGCGCAAGCGGCAGCGAGCGCTTAAAGCCCGCAAAGCCTTTCCACTGAAAAATTGTTTGTGCGCCATCCAGCGTCGCGGTGGTGTTTTTTTCCATGATAAGCCTCCTTAATGGGGATATTATGCGCATGTCAAAACGCAAAAAATGACTTCCATTAGCAATTGAGCATTTATGCTTATATTGTGAGAATGAATTACCAGGGAAATGCAAAGAACTATATGGAAGTATTTCTTATATTATTTATTAAAACATACAAGTCGGACAAATACAAATCAAAACCCATAAGAAAATTTCAAACTCATGTTTATAGCGATGATATATGGGCAATACTTCATGTATGGCAATCATAACGAAAAAACATCGTAGGGGGCAAATATGCGGGTTATAGATTTTATAAAAAACCACAGCGCGAGTGAAACCGATTTTATTCGAACATTAAAAAGTCTTTCCGCGCAATATTCACAAACGTTGGAGCTGCTTCGTGCAGCATGCTTAAATCAGGTGCCCGAGCAGGAGCTGCTCACAAGCTTTTTTTTGCAGGAAATCGAGCTTGATGAAAACGGAAAGTATAAGCTTGCGGGCGGCGCGAACCATCGCGAAATTATGCGCCGCATCGTTAAAAAATATGGCAGGCAGCATTGGCTTGCCCGCGAACAGGAGCTATCGAAAAGCAATTGATGCCGCTTGTCACTAAAAGGACATACTTTTCCATAAAATATCCGCAGTTCTAATATTCTAAAGCCAAATTTATGCTGTATAAAATAAGCATAGCAAAAAATAAAGGAGGCTGGAATGATGAATAATCAAAACTGGTATGGCGATCAGAACCGTTCCAGTGCGGATAACACTAAAAAACGGGGCAGAAGCGTAACGCTATCAACGCTGATTGTTTGCATGCTGCTGACAGCACTTTTAGGCGGCGCAGTAGGCAGCGTGATTTCTCTTGGCGGGCAATCGAGCGTGCAGCTTGGCTACACACAGCCCACGCCCGAGGTCACTTCCAACGAAGCAAGCGAGCCTGTGTCGGCAGGCGCAAACACAACAACGCCGCCAAAAACAAATGTATCTACCCCTACATTTGTTCAGGGCGAGGGTTACACCCGCGCGCAGATTGTGGAAATGGTTGCGCCAAGCATAGTTGGCATTGATGTTGAAGGTGTTGTCAGCTGGTACGGCCAAAGCGCAATAACGACCGGCAGCGGCAGCGGCATTATCGTTTCGAGCGATGGTTACATAATCACAAACGATCATGTTGTGGCAGGCTCGGACAAAATCAAGGTGTATCTCTATGACGACACGGAGTATGACGCCGTGCTCGTTGCAACCGACTCAAGAACAGACCTTGCCGTAATCAAAATCGAAGCATCCGGCCTTCAGCCCGTGGTTATGGGCGACTCCGACACATTGGTCGTTGGTGAGGATGTTGTGGCAATCGGCAACCCGCTTGGCGAGCTTAGAGGCACCGCCACAAGCGGCATGGTGAGCGCATTATCCCGCACGGTAACAATCGAAGGGCAGGAGATGACACTCCTGCAAACCGACGCGGCGATTAACCCCGGCAACTCCGGCGGCGGCCTTTTTAACGCAAGGGGCGAGTTGATTGGCATAATCAATGCAAAGGTCGCAAGCGATCAAACGGAAGGGCTTGGTTTTGCAATCCCCGTCAACAGCGCAAAGGATGTCATAAGCGACCTTATGGACCTTGGTTATGTTTCAGGTCGGGCATACCTTGGCGTTTACACTAAAGATGTGGCGACGACACAAAATGGCGGCAAAAACAGCTATGGGCTGGATGGCTTCTTTGGCTTTAGCTTTGGCAACAACGCAACTGTTGAAACACATGTCCGTGTTGAGCGGGTTGTTGAAGGCAGCGCGGCGCAAGCTAGCGGCATTTTAGCCGGAGACCTGATTGTGGCGGTAGGCGAAACAAAAATTTCAACACAATCCGAATTATCCAAGTCCATCGGTGAATATTTGGCCGGAGATACGGCAACAATAACGGTACAACGAGATGGCGAAGAAAAAATTCTCAATGTGACCTTCGGGGAGCTCATCCCCGAATAAAACGGTCATCACGCCAAGCAGGCGATGACATACCCCCAACCATCCTTAGAGAAGGCGGCGCCCGGTCCCCCCCGGGCGTTGCCGCCGTTTTGGGCATAATCTCAGTATGCAAAAAGTGATGCGAGGCAAAACCTCGCATCACTTTTGTTATTAGCTTATTTTATTCCTGCTCAATCGTGTCATCCTTCAAAACGCGCACGCATGAAAGATCAAGCAGCACCTTCACATCATCGCCAACCTTATATTGGCCGGTGAGCTGCGGGTTATAAATTTCAATAACGAGCGAACCAAGGTCGGTGCTTATCTCATATTCCATGCGGAAGCCAAAGTATGTCGCCCTTGTCACCACACCGGCAATACCCTCGCCATCCTTTTCGAGCCTGCCGCTTTCAGGCCGGAACGCAAGGCTGCACTTTTCGCCATTGCCAAACTTGATATCGCCGGGGTTTGAAAGGCTGAGCTCCGACGCGCCAAGCTGCACCCTTGCGCCTCTTTCATCGCCGCTGATGTACGATGCGGGCATGAAGTTTGCCTTGCCTATAAAGTTGGCGACAAACTTGCAATTGGGATAAGCGTAGATCTCCTCGGGCGAGCCAACCTGAATAAGGTCGCCATCCTTCATTATCACAACGCGGTCGGAAATCGCCATCGCCTCCGCCTGATCGTGCGTAACATAAAGGCTTGTGATGCCAAGGCGCTTTTGTAAAGACCTGAGCTCATCGCGCATATGCTCCCTGAGCTTTGCATCAAGGTTGGATAGCGGCTCATCAAACAAAAGCACACGCGGCTCGCACACTATCGCACGCGCCAGCGCCACGCGCTGCTGCTGCCCGCCCGAAAGCTGGTTGGGAAAGCGCCGCTCCATGCCGGTCAACTGCATGAGCTCCATAACGTTTTCTGTGCGTTCCTCCACCTCTTCGCGCGAAAGGCGCTTGACCTTGAGGCCATAGGCGATATTATCCCAAATGCTAAGGTGCGGGAAAAGCGCATAGCTTTGGAACACCATGCCGATATCCCGCTTGTTGGGCGGAATTTTCGCGACATCCTCATCGCCGATAAATATGTTACCCTGCGTTGGGTACTCAAAGCCGGAAATCATGCGCAAGGTCGTCGTTTTGCCGCAGCCGGAGGGGCCTAAAAGGGTCACCAGCTGGCCATCGTCAATATCCAGATCGATATTGTTGACGGCGATAAACTCGCCCTTGCCCTCATGCTGGGGGAAAACCTTCGTGACGCCCCGCATTTTAACGGCGCTGCTTTTTGTGGAAAATTGCCTGAGATCTTTGTTATCTATGTTGTTGCTCATGCTGCTCCCTCCATTTTGGGTGTTTGCTCCGGTGTTGGCTTGCTTTTGCGCGGCCCTCGTGCCCGCGGGTTCAAAAGAAGCTTAACCAGTAAACTCATTACGCCTATCGCTATAAGTATGATCGCGATCATGATGGCCGAATACGCCGCCGCCTCGCTATACAAGCCGATTTCATACAAGGAGTATATTTTTGTTGTTGCAAGCGACCACTTTGGCGACACCAGGAACATAATCGCGCTCACAGCGGTGATTGCGCGCACAAACGCATACACAAGGCCGGAGAAAAACGCATTCCTCAAAAGCGGCAGCGTTATTCGGCGGAATGTGTAGCCATTGCTTGCGCCAAGCACGGCCGATGCTTCATCTATCGATGGGTCGATCTGCAAAAGCGTGGTGGAGCCGGACTCCATTGCAACAGGCATGTTCCTGAACACAAACGCCGCGATTAGTATTGCGGATGTGCCGGTGAGCACAAGCGGCGGGGTGTTAAACGTGAGTATGTATGAAATGCCAAGCACGGTGCCGGGTATTGCAAACATAAGCATGGATGAGGTTTCCATAACCTTTTTGCCGGGGAAACGCACGCGCACTGTGAGATACGCCACAACCATACCCAACAGCCCGCCAAGCGGCGCGGAATAAAGCGCGAGCGTAACTGAGTTTTTAAGCGCGGTGAGCCCCGTCAGGAGAATATACTCAAAATGCTTGAGCGTAAATGTATAATCTATGCCCCATGTTTTGACAAACGCACCAACAAGAACAGTGCCATAGAACAGGAATATAACGAAGGTAACCAGGCAGCAGAAAACGAACAGGGGCCAGATGATGTATGGCTCATGCAGCTTTCGCCTTTCCTGCGTGGGTTTGCCGGACATCGTAACGAAGCTCTTTTTGCGCACCCAGTATTTTTGGAAAAGGTACGCCGCCACAGTTGGCAAGAGCAGCAGCAACGACAGCATCGCCCCCAGGTTCATATCAAACATGCCGGTTATCGTTCGGTAGGTTTCAACAGCAAGCGTGGAGTAGTTGCCTCCGATAACGGCGGGGTTTGAAAAATCCTCCAACGACTGAATGAAGACGAGCAAAAATGCGCTCACAACGCCGGGCATTGCAAGCGGCAAGGTCACGGTTCTAAAAATGCGCCCGCGCTTTGCGCCCATGCTGTATGCGGCATCCTCCACGGAAGGGTCGAGCGATTGGAGTATGCCCGAAAGCGTTAAATAAGCGATTGGGAAATACGAAATTGTCTGGATAACCAGAAGGCTGTTAAAGCCGTAAACATCGTTGCCCTTAATCCCCAACAGGCCACGGGTGACAAAACCATAACGGCCAAACAGGAATATCATGGACAATGAAAGTATAAATGGCGGGGAGATTATGGGGATCATCGATACAACCTTAAAAAACCCTCTGCCCGGCATTTCTGTTTTATTGATGGCAAACGCAAATATGAAGCCAACCAATGTTGCACAAATGCCAACCGAAAGCCCAAGCTTCATGCTGTTGCCAAATGTTTTCATGTAGCTGGAGGATTGCAGAATTTTTTTAGCGTTGTTAAAAGAAAGGCCTCCATCGCTATCCATCATGCCCAGCTTGAGAACGTTAAATATGGGGATAATTACAAATGTGATAAGTACAATAAAAATAAGAATAATCGTAGCCAACAGCACCGGCTGCCTCAGCAGCATTTGGAGTTGATTGCGGTTGTTGTTATCGGGCGGCAGGTGCAGCGGCGTGGCCGCGCTTTTTTTTGGCATGATGAGCCCTCCCTAAAGGATGTGTTCCCCACGCCGGGGGCAAATAAACTAAGCTAACAGTGCAGGGTTGCCCGGAAGCGGGCGCTTCCGGGCAACCACAATTTCAGTTCATAACCAATAGTTAATGGTCTTTATAACGAAGTTTTATTGGAACAGGTTCTCGGCGTTATCGACCATTGCCATAAATTCTTCGTTCAGCGCGGTCTTGTTCTCACCGGCCCAGACTGCATCGTAATCAATGATTTTCAGCTCGCTGAGCAGTGTGAGGCCTTCTGTGACCTTCGCGTTAACGTTGGTGGGCAGGCGGTTGCTTTCGTTCTCGATGTACATTTCCTGCGCGCGCGCAGTCATGCACCATTCGATGAAGATCTTGGCATTTTCCTGCTCTTCGGGGATGCCGTTTTCAAGCAGCGCCACCGCGCCAACTTCATAGCCTGTGCCTTCGCTGGGGAAGATCATCTTGATGGGGTAGCCGTTGTTTGCGTGCACGAGCGCATCATGCGCGAATGTCAGCGCAATCGCCACTTCGCCAAACGCTGCCTGCTGGGGCGCTGCGCCACCGGACTTGGTGTACTGGCGCACGTTTGCGTTGAAGCCCTTCATGTATTCCCACGCGGCGGCGCGATCATCGCCGTAAAGCTGCATGATTGTCGCAAGAACTGTGTAGGCTGTGCCCGATGTGGTCGGGTGGGCCATGGAGATTTCGCCCTTATATTCGGGCTTCAGCAGATCCGCCCAGCTGGTGGGATAATCTACTTTATGCTCCTCAAACCAATCTGTGTTGCATGCAAAACCGATCGCACCAACATAGATGGGGCTCCAGTAACCAGCTTCATCCGTGTAGGCGGCGGGGGCATCCGCAACGCCCGCGGGCTGATACTGCGCTAAAAGGCCTTTGCCGACTGCCGACACGTAAGTGTCGCTCGGGCCGCCGTGCATGACGGACACGAGGGGGTTGGCGTTTTCGGCTTCGATACGTGTGAGCATTTCACCTGCGGAGAGGCGAACCCATTTTACTGTGATGCCCGTGTCCGCTTCAAAAGCGGCGATGTAGGAGGGCAGCTCGATTTCGGGCATTGCCGAATAGATTGAAAGATATTCGTAGGCAGGGGTTTCCGGCTCCGGCTCGGGCGTGGGGTCAACAACGGCCGGGCTATCGACCACCGGTGCGTCCGGTGTGGGGTCTGCTACAGGGGCTTTGTTGTTGCCGCAGCCAATTGCGCCAATAAGCAGCGCAACAACAACCAACAGCGATAAAAACTTCTTCATGCTTTTTTCTTCCTCTTTCCCTATTTTTATTTTGCCGGTTAACCGGCAAAAATTTAAACTTAAAAAACCATCCGCTTAAGGCGGTTAAACGATGTGGGGAATAAAATTCTATCAATTACTTAATAAATGCGAATTGAGAACGGACAATTCGATAACTAAAACACCGTATACAACAGTATAACAGGCAAGTCCCAAAAGGAAAAGCAGCGTTTATCAGGATTTATTCAATTTTAAACTTGATTAGCTATAAAATGATAAAAATATTACGATTAAAATTTGATTACTTTTGGTTTTGAATTCAATTCACGAGACTGTAAAAGAACTCCAAACTGGGGATTATCAAGGGGCTGCGCCCCTTGATTTTAAATATGTGGGCAAGCACGACATGTGCGTGCCGTCCTTCGCCGGGAGAC
>JAJDHH010000005.1 GCA_030266105.1 Eubacteriales bacterium OttesenSCG-928-K08 | reverse complement strand
ACGATGCCAAGGAATACGAAGCGATGTTTGAAAAGGCAAGGCATATCTACAAAACCCGAATGCAAAACATCGCAAATAATTAGAAAGGAAATGCGTAAATGAAGCGACGTGCAATTTTAATTGTGCTGGATAGCGTGGGCATAGGCGCACTGCCCGATGCCGCGGAATACGGGGATGAAGGGGCGCATACGCTGGGCAATATCTTTCGCGCTCGCGGTAAATTGGAGCTGCCCAACTTATATCAGCTTGGCCTTGCTAACATTGAAGATAGCAGACTTCCTCATGTGTGCGATAGGCCTTTGGGCTGTTATGGGCGCGCCATGGAAAAAACAGCCGCCAAGGATACAACCAGCGGGCATTGGGAGCTTGCGGGCCTAACAATGAAAGTTCCATTTCGCACTTTCCCAAACGGTTTTCCGGAAGAATTTGTAAAAGCGTTCGAGCAGAAAATAGGAAGAAAAACGCTCTGCAACAGGGCCGTTTCCGGAACGGTTGTTATTGATGAATTAGGCGATGAACATAGGGCGACTGGCAGGCCAATCGTATACACCTCTGCGGATAGTGTTTTTCAAATTGCAGCGCACGAAGAAACAATTTCTGTGGATGAGCTTTATTCTATTTGCCGGGCTGCAAGGGATATGCTTGTTGGCGACCTGCTTGTTGGCCGTGTAATCGCCCGGCCGTTTGAAGGGGAAAGCGGCAGCTACAGCCGCACACAGCGGAGGAAGGATTTTTCCTGGCCGCCACCGGGTGACACCATTCTGGATGCTTTGCAGAAAAAGGGCTTTGTAACTGCAGGGGTGGGGAAGATTGAGGACATTTTTTACAATCGCGGGCTTACGCTTAGCGACCATACTTACACAAATGCGCAGGGAATTGAAGCAACATTACGCTTTATGAATATGGAAGAATTGGATTTCCTGTTTGTAAATCTGGTTGAGTTCGATCAGCTTTTTGGGCACCGAAATGATGTGGAAGGTTACGCGCTTGCTCTGGAGGCGTTTGACGCGGAGTTGCCGCGCATTTTAAACGCCTTGCGCGATGATGATTTGCTTATTATTACTGCCGACCACGGCTGCGACCCAACAGCACCGGGCACAGACCACACCCGTGAATATATTCCGTTGATTGTCAGTGGAAATAAAGTTGCGCGCGCAGTGAACCTTGGCTCAAGGGACAGCTTTGCGGATGTAGGCGCAACGATATATGAGTATTTAAGCGAAAAAAATTGGCACGAGGGCGAATCCTTTTTGAACGAGCTCTATCCACATACCCCAAAAGCGTAGGTATTTAACCAGTTTTGCGCATGGAGCCATCCCTTAAAGCATAAGAATGTGTGAGGAGGGATGTGCTATGGAAAGTTTATTGCGCAGAATGATATGTTTTCTGCTTATCATTGTTTTGCTTACGCCTGCTTACACGCTGGCCCAGGCACAGGAAACTATGGAAACGCCTGAGGATAGTGGCAACTCCGCAATCGCTGGCGAAATAAAAAGTGCGCTGCTTGTAGAGATGAGCACCCAGCAGCCTTTGGCCCAAAAAGAGGCCGACATTTTGCAACCGGTTGCCGGGTTGTGCAAGCTGCCGGCTTTGCTTGTTGTGTGTGAGGCTGTAGATCAGGGATTGATGGACTTAAGCGCACAAGTTAGTGTAAGCAGCCGCGCTGCCGGAATTGGCGGGCCTTCGGCCTTTATTGAGCGTGGAGAAACGATTGAGGCCGCACACCTTATGAAAGCGGCAGCTATGATTTGTGCGGGTGATGCGATTGAAGCTTTAGGCGAAGCAATCTTTGGCACTGAAACTGCGTTTTTGGATCGCATTAATAATCGTTTAGATCAGCTTGGTGTTGGCGTAACACTAAACGATCCTATTGGCATAGGCACTAATTTTAGCTCACGTATGCTGGCCGTTATTGGAGCGGCGCTGATGCAAAGCGAATGCTTCACAACCCACAGCACGCTAACACTGGAAAAATTCACCCATCAGGATGGGCGGGAGACTGAGCTTGTTAGCGCCAATAAAATGCTAAGAAACTATGCCGGTTGCATCGGTGTTGCAACGGGATCCTCTCCCAGCGATGGATATTGTGGCGTTTTTTCGGTAGCGCGTGGCGATACAAAGCTGATTTGTGTGGTTTTAGGTGCAAAAAATTCAAATGAACGTTTTGCCGTTGCACAGGCATTGCTTGATGAGGCATATGCAACACTTCGAACTCAAAGCCTTGCACAAAAAGGCGATGTTTTTGCACAAGATGTACGTGTTAAAGGCGGCAAAATCAGCAGCATAAGCCTGGTTGCAAAGGATACGGTGGTGCTGCTGCTGGATAAGGCGGAACCGGCCTTAACGGCTGTTGAAAATATTCCAGAAGAACTTTCCGCCCCATTAAAAGCAACTGATGTTGTAGGCAGCATATCATATCAGAGCGCCGATGGTGTGGAACGCGGCAAGGTTGAGCTTGTACCGGCACAAAGTGTTGAGAAGAATTATTATCGTGATTGTATTCGAGAGGTGCTTTTAATATTTTTGAGAATATAAAAAACTTAGAAAAGCTTAGGAAATATTAGGTTTCTTCTGATTTTGATTTACTTTTTCAATTCGCTGTGGTACACTAAACCCTGTAAAAACCTTGGGCAAGGTTTAGCGAAACTCCAACGCTTTGCTTGGCTTAAGGGGATATTTTATTAGGAGGACCAAATGGAAAAGGATCAAAAACTCGAAATCATCGAAAAGTACAAACGCCACGATGGGGACACCGGCTCACCCGAAGTGCAGATTGCGTTGCTCACACAGCGTATCAACCACCTTAATGAGCATCTCAAGCTGAACAGTAAGGATCACCACTCCCGCCGTGGGTTGCTTAAAATGGTCGGTCAGCGCAGGGGCCTGCTCAATTACCTGAAGGATAAGGATATTGAGCGCTACAGAGCCATCCTCGCAAGCCTGGGCCTGAGAAAGTAAGACTTTACCTGACTGGAACGCCTCGAAGAGCAAAACTTCGAGGCGTTTTTTGTGCGATGATTATTTATTCATGAAACGCATACATATGCACGCGCCTACTTGCGTACGAACATACATGTATACAATTTGACATTCAGCCAATTAGCGAGATTGCAGCATAAACATTTGATGCTTGCCTAATTAAACTCTTGTAATTTCACACATATTTAAGTATAATTATACAAATAGCACATGGATTTTCCACATCTGATAGAGGAGGTTCTTTTTATGCAGCTAATTGTAGCTGGAATAGCAGGCACCATGGAATCTGGCGATATACTAATTGAGCTGGAAGCAACAGAGCAAGAGGGTGTTCATATCGATCTGGATAGTACGGTTAGTAATCAATATGGCAAGCAGATCAAGCGGGTAATCACCGAAACTTTAAAAGATTGCGGCATTCAAAACGTATATGTTAAGGCAGTGGATAAGGGCGCGCTGGATTGTACAATTCGCGCACGCGTAACTGCTGCTGCGCACAATGGCAGCAAAAACGAAGATTTTTGCTGGGAATAGGGGGTAGCATGGAAAGGTTACGAAGAACGATGCTTTTTGTGCCGGGAAACAACCCCGGCATGCTTCGCGATGCACACATCTATGGCGCGGATTCAATTTTATTCGATTTAGAAGATTCAGTATCGATGGGCGAAAAAAACGCAGCACGCCTACTGGTATATCATTCCCTTAAAGCAATTCAATATGGGAATTGCGAGTTGGTCGTTAGGGTAAATCCGCTTAACACCCCTTATGGCAGGCAGGATATAGAAGCGGTGGTTCGTGCGGGCGCACAGGTTATCCGTTTGCCTAAAACCGAAAGCGTACAAGATATTTTGGATATGGAGCTAGAAATAGAACGCGTCGAAAAGGAGGCGGGCATACCCGTTGGCCGCACAAAGCTTATGGCCGCAGTGGAAAGCGCCTTGGGTGTTTTAAACGCACAGTCCATTTGTGTTGCCAGCAAGCGATTAATCGGCATTGCCATTGGTGCGGAGGACTATTGCGCCAACATTAAAACACAAAGAACAAAAGAGGGTTTGGAATTGTTTTTTGCGCGTAACATGGTGCTAAATGCAGCGCGTGCAGCAGGAATTGCCGCGTTGGACACCGTATTTTCCGATGTTGAGGATATGGATGGCTTTGAAACTGAGGTGAGACTCATTAAGGGTCTGGGGTTTGATGGTAAGTCAGTCATTAACCCGAGGCAGATTGGGCCAGTGCACAGAATATTCTTACCAACAGAAAAAGAGATCACTTCCGCAAGGCGCGTTATCCGCGCTCTGCGCGAAGCGGAGGCTAGAGGCTCAGGCGTTGTTTCTGTTGATGGCAGAATGGTGGATCGCCCTGTTGTGCTGCGTGCGCAACGAATAATCCAAATGGCGGTCGCTTCCAACCTGATTGTTGATGAGGAGGAAATGCTGGATGAATAAAAGAGATATGGAATATCTTAACGCCTATGGAAACTTTCATGCCTATGTGCCGGGTGAAAATCCACGCATACCGAAAAAAAGCCCCCTCTCTTTATATGAAAAACAAAACAAAAACAACAAAATAGTAAAAAGCCTGGAAGAAGCTGTGCGCCTGAGTGGATTGAAGGATGGCATGACGATTTCGTTCCACCATCATTTTCGCGCGGGTGATTATATCGTCAACATGGTTCTGGATACATTGGCGCAAATGGGTTTTCGTAATTTAACCGTTGCGGCCAGCAGCCTGACAACCGTTCATGCCCCAATGATTGAGCACATTAAAAACGGCGTAGTGACCGGAATTGAAACAAGCGGCTTGCGCGGTGAGCTTGCAACCGCAATTTCACATGGACTGATGGAACGCCCAGTTGTTTTCAGATCGCATGGTGGGCGAGCTAGCGCGATTATGGAGCATCAGATAAATATCGATGTGGCGTTCTTGGGCGCATCCAGCTGCGATCCTTTTGGCAACGCTAATGGTTATTCACGCTCGAACACTGGAAAAACCGCGTGCGGTTCGCTTGGTTATGCAAAGGTGGATGCAAACTATGCAGGCAAGGTTATTATAATTACGGATAATATTGTGGATTATCCAAATACACCTTTCGGCATTTCGCAAAAGCTGGTAGACTATATCGTAAAAGTGGACGCGATTGGTAATCCGCAAAAGATAATGTCCGGCGCGACACGGTTTACTAAAAACCCTCATGATCTTTTGATCGCGGAAGCGGCCGCAAAGGTGATTTTTCACTCCGGCTACTTTAACGATGGGTTTTCACTGCAAACGGGCTCAGGTGGTGCGGCGCTGGCGGTAACGCGCTTTTTGCGCGACTATATGGTGGAGCATAATGTCAGAGCGAGCTATGCGCTTGGCGGCATCACAGGCGCAATGGTGCGTTTGCATGAGGAAGGGTTAATCAGGAAGCTGCTTGATGTGCAGAGCTTTGATCTGGATGCGGCAAACTCACTTAAAAACAATCGTTTTCACGCGCAGATTGATGCCAACTATTATGCAAGCCCATTTAACGAGGGCGCGGCGGTCAATCAACTTGATATTGTGGTACTCTCCGCGCTGGAGATTGATGTTGACTTTAATGTTAATGTACTGACCGGGTCGGATGGAATTATCCGTGGGGCGATTGGCGGCCACCCGGATACAGCGGGCGGCGCGTCGCTTTCCATAATTGTTGCGCCTTTGCTTCGTGGGCGGATGCCTACTATAATGGATCGTGTGAATACGATTGTGACACCGGGGCATACAGTTGATGTGCTGGTTACCGATCAGGGAGTTGCAGTTAACCCAAGAAGGCCGGAAATCGCGGAACGGCTTAAGGCCGCAAGGCTCGATGTAACTACGATCGATGAGCTAAAAGCGCGGGCCGAGCGGGTTGTTGGCGTACCCGAGCCGCTCCCGTTTGGAGAAAAAATCGTGGGTGTTGTTACTTACCGCGATGGAAGCGTGATTGATGTTATCCATGAAATTTTGGACGAAAACGAATGCTGAATATAGTTTTCAACGATATTTTATAATTGTTTGTTAAGGAGGTTTTTATGATCGAGCTGGTAAAAGAGGGTGTGTATCTAAAAAGCGGAATCCCCGTTTATGGCGGGGAGGGGTTTCCTGACAAAAATGAGGCGAGGGAAAGAACAATTGCCTACTCCATCCTGCGCGCGCACAACCAATCTGGCGATAAAAACAAGCTGCGCATCAAGTTCGATTGCCTGACCTCACACGACATTACTTATGTGGGAATCATCCAAACAGCGCGCGGTTCCGGGCTAAAGGAATTTCCTGTGCCCTATGCTATGACAAACTGCCACAACTCGTTGTGCGCTGTTGGCGGCACGATAAATGAGGATGACCATGTGTTTGGCCTTTCTGCCGCGGTGAAGTATGGCGGGGTGTTTATCCCACCCAACTTAAGCGTTATGCACATGTATATGCGTGAGGAAATGGCCGCTTGCGGGCGCATGGCGCTTGGGTCGGACAGCCACACCCGTTATGGCGCTCTTGGCACAATGGGGGTGGGCGAGGGTGGCCCGGAAATTGTAAAGCAGCTTTTATCAAACACATATGATGTGGATGCGCCCGAGGTTGTGCTCGTTTATCTTGAGGGCGCGCCTAAACCAGGAGTGGGCACGCACGATGTTGCGTTAGCGCTCGTTAGGGCAACATTCTCAAGCGGTTTTGTTAAAAACAAGGTGCTTGAATTTGCTGGGCCTGGGATTGCCAACCTGCCTATAGATTTTAGAAACGGCATTGATGTTATGACAACCGAGACCACATGCCTATCCTCCATTTGGCAAACCGATGATAAGGTGAAGGAATATTATCAGGCGATCGGCCGACCAAATGATTATAAAGAGCTAAAGCCGGGCGAAATGGCCTATTACGACAGCATGGTTAAAATCGACCTTTCAAAGATAGAGTGCATGATAGCATTGCCATATCATCCTTCCAATGTGTTTTCAATAAAGGATCTTAACGCAAATATGGAGGATATACTTTCCGGCGTAGATAAGGAAACCAAAAAACAGTTTGGCGGCAAGGTTGAACTAAACCTGCTTGCAAAAGCAAGGGATGGCAAGCTTTGGGCCGATCAGGGGGTTATAGCGGGCTGCGCCGGAGGCACATTCGATAATATTTGTGACGCGGCAAAAATACTTGAGGGCGGGGATATTGGCAATGGTTACTTTGCATTGTCGGTTTATCCGGGTTCTGCACCCGTTAATTTGGCGCTCAGCAAAAATGGGGTGCTTGTTTCGCTCATCGAGGCGGGCGCTGTTATTAAGCCAACGTTCTGTGGGCCTTGCTTTGGCGCGGGTGATGTTCCGGCCAACAATGGCCTGTCAATCCGTCACACCACTCGCAATTTCCCCAACCGCGAGGGTAGCAAGCCCGGCCAGGGCCAGCTTTCGGGTGTTGCGCTGATGGATGCGCGCTCCATCGCCGCCACCGCACGCAACAAGGGCGCAATTACTGCCGCAACTGATTTTGAGGATACTGTTGCAGGTTTGCCTTTTGTCTATGATAAGGACATTTATGAAAAACGGGTTTATAACGGCTTTGGCAACTCAAAACCAAATGAAGAGCTGCGCCTTGGGCCAAACATTACAGACTGGCCTAAGATGTATCCTTTGGGAAAGAACCTGCTGCTTGAGTTAACAGCAGTAATCCACGATGATGTTACAACAACCGATGAGCTAATACCTTCGGGCGAAACATCCTCCTACCGTTCCAACCCGCTTAAGCTTGCCGAGTTTGCGCTTTCACGCCGTTGCCCCGAATATGTTGGGCTTAGCAAGGCGGTTGCCGCAGCCGAGCTGGAGCGCATTGAGGGCAAGGCACCCACAAGGGTATTAGCAGCGCTTGAAAAAGTGGGGGCGGCTAACGAAATTGACCATACACAGTTTGGCTCCACAATTTTTGCAAAAAAACCGGGCGATGGTTCTGCGCGTGAGCAGGCTGCTTCATGCCAAAAGGTGCTTGGCGGGTTTGCAAACATTTGTTATGAGTTTGCTACAAAACGCTACCGCAGCAACTGCATTAACTGGGGTATGGTGCCTTTCACAGTTGAACCCACCTTTGATTATGCTGTGGGGGATATGGTGTTTGTTCCTGGCATTCGCGAAGCCATCGAAACCGGAAAAGAAGAAATTCAGGCAAAGGTAATCAGGCAACGCGGCGATGTTGAGGAAATTTTGCTATATGTGCGTAACCTTACGCCCGACGAAAAGGCAATCATACTCGAAGGCTGCCTGATGAATTATTACGCGGCACAAAACATGAAATAGCTTAAGCTGGGGAGGATCAATATGGAAAAAATCAAAATGCGCGTCCCGCTTGTGGAGATGGATGGCGATGAAATGACCCGAATACTTTGGCAAATGGTGAAAGATGAATTAATTCTGCCATTTGTTGAGCTTAAAACGGAGTATTACGACCTTGGCCTTACCGTGCGTGATGAAACGCGGGATCAAATTACCCACGATGCGGGCAACGCCATCAAAAAATATGGTGTTGGCGTAAAATGCGCAACCATTACCCCCAACAATCAGCGCATGAGCGAATACAACCTGCATGAAATGTGGAAAAGCCCTAACGGCACAATCCGCGCCATTTTGGATGGCACGGTGTTTCGTGCGCCTATTTTAGTGGATAGCATTAAGCCGGTCGTGAAAAATTGGAAAAGGCCCATCACAATTGCGCGTCACGCATATGGCGATGTTTACAAAGGCACGGAATATAGGGTGAAGGGCAAGGGCAAGGCTGAGCTTTTGTTTACCGGTGAAAATGGGGAAACGTTCCGCGAAACGGTTTACGATTTTGAGTGCCCGGGCGTGCTGCAATCCGTTTTTAACAAAGATACTTCCATAAACTCATTTGCTCATGCGTGCTTTAAGTATGCGCTTTCAACAAATCAGGATCTTTGGTTTTCAACCAAGGACACAATATCCAAAATTTACGATCAAACATTCAAAGTGCTGTTTGATGAGATATACGAAGCGGATTATAAAGCAAAGTTCGAAGAAGCTGGCATCGAATACTTCTATACTTTGATAGACGATGCGGTTGCGCGTGTTATTCGCAGCGAGGGCGGTTTCATTTGGGCCTGCAAAAACTACGATGGTGATGTTATGAGCGATATGGTATCCACCGCATTTGGATCACTTGCGATGATGACCTCCGTGCTCTGCTCGCCCGATGGCAATTTTGAATATGAAGCGGCGCATGGAACCGTCACCCGCCATTACTACAAATATCTAGAAGGCGAGGAAACCTCAACAAACCCGATGGCGACTATATATGCCTGGAGCGGCGCGCTTAAAAAACGTGGCGAGCTTGACGATATTCCTGAGCTTGTTAGCTTTGGCGAAAAAATCGAGAAGGCTTGCATAGCAACACTTGACGATGGCATTATGACTAAAGACCTTGTGGGCCTTGTGGAAGGCAAAAAAGCAAGGGCAGTTAACACAACCGAGTTTATTGCGCAAATTCGCTCTCGTTTGGAAGCTATGCTATAAAGCCTGGCAAACGAATAATTTAGCAGCGCACGGCAAAATTGTTGTGCGCTGCTTTTTAACGTAATGGAATAGGTTGGGCAACATAAGATGATTGCAATATTTGTGCAGGATTGTTATACTCAAATTATTATTTTAGCAAATGTTTGTTGAATATAAATTTTCTTGCCTGGAGGAAATGTATGAAAGCAATTAAAAAGTCAATTGCGGCTAAACTTTTTGCGGTCTTAATCACTATGCTGGTGCTTAGCTCGGTGGTGATTGGGGTGATCGGCTTTGTTTTGTATCGAGATGGTTCTGTAGATTTTAGCGTGCAACGTGTAGAAACCATTGCAGAAACGATCGTAGCAATGATAAGCCCTGAAGAGTTTGCACAAATAATGGAATCCGGCGAGAAAAACGAATACTGGTATACAACAAAGGCCATTGTTGACGACATTAAAGAGAGAACCGATACTGCATATATATATATAATGGATAATCCTCACGGTGGAAACAATGAGTTTACATATTTTATGGAAGGTTATACTTCCAACGAAAAAGAACCGGAAATTGACCTTTGGCATAAGGAAGAAGCAAGCGTTCACGCCGACGAAGTGTTTGAAACACTTAGAACAGGAAAGTCAATGTCCACCGATTTTTATCAATCGGGTGAGTTTGGCGTAATGGTGTCGGGCTATGCGGCAATTAAAGATTCAAGCGGCAGCACAATTGGTGTTGTGGGGGTGGATGCCCCTGTTGAGCAGGTGCTTGCAGCATCGCGGCGATATAGTTTGCTGATTGCGGGTATCATAGTTGCTTATTGTATCATTTGTGCGTTCCTTTGCTTCTATATTACACGCAGGTTGATTGGGCGGCCTATTCAGGAGATCACCCTTGCTTCTGAAAAGATTGCCGATGGCGATATTACTGTTGAGCTTAGCGCAACAAATTCGCAGGATGAAATTGGCCAGCTAACTGAAGCATTCAGGCGAATGGCTGAAAACACTAAAAAGCAAGCGGCTGTTATGGAGGCAATTGCCAACAAGGATATGACTGTTGAAATTACTCCGCGCTGTGAAAATGATGTGATGAGCTATGCCATGCAGCGCATGACTGAGAACATGAACGCTATGTTCCTCGAAATTCACAAGAGCACATTGCAAATATCCTCGGGCTCTGCCCAAATTGCGGATGGCGCACAAATGCTTGCTCAAGGTGCAACCGAGCAGGAAATCACAATTTCACAGCTTGCAGAATCAATCGGTCATGTTGCCGAGCGCACGGAAGCGAACACAAAAATGGCTCAACGCGCAACAGAACTTGCGGGCACAATTCGCCAGGCTGCTGAAAAAGGCTCCGTACAAATGGAAGAAATGCTAAGCGCCGTGCGGGATATCGATCGCGCAAACCAGGCGATTGGCAAGGTTATGAAACTGATTGACGACATTGCCTTTCAAACAAATCTGCTTGCGCTTAATGCTGCTGTTGAGGCGGCGCGCGCAGGCCAATACGGAAAAGGGTTTGCCGTGGTTGCGGATGAGGTTAGAAACCTTGCGGCAAAGAGCGCTAAATCCGCAAAGGATACTGCTGAATTGATAGAGGATTCTATCCAAAAAGCGGCGTTAGGCGTTAGCATCGCAAAGGATACATCAAAATCATTGCACGAAATTGTTGAGGGCATAAACGAAAGCGGCGTGGTGATCGCCAACATATTCGAAGCCTCTGAGGAGCAAAGCACAGCCATTTCGTTGATCAACACCAGCGTTGGCGAAGTTGCAATGGTTGTTGAGCAAAACAGTGCAACTGCGGAACAGAGCGCAGCCAGCAGCGAACAGATGAGCAGCCAGTGCGAATCGCTTGAGAATTCGTTGCAGCAGTTTAACCTCAAGGATAATTGGATGTTTGGATAAAAACTCACATGAAGCTAACAAACAAAACCCCCGGCTTTGCCGGGGGTTTTGTTTGTTAGCATTTGCCTATAAAAAAGCAAAATTATTGACGATAGTTTGAAAGGAAGTTCTCCAGCTTTTCCATTGCGTTTTTAAGCTGTGCAACCTCAGGAAGGAAAACAATGCGAAAATGATCCGGTTTAATCCAGTTAAAGCCGGTACCCTGAACAACAAGTACCCTTTGCTGATGAAGAAAATCCAATGCGAACTTTTGGTCATCAGTGATGTTGAAAACCTTCTTATCAAGCTTTGGGAAGATGTACATAGCGGCCTTGGGTTTAACAGCCGAAACACCGGGAATACGATTAAGCGCTTCGTAAACATACTTGCCTTGCTCGTAAAGGCGACCGCCGGGCTTGCAATGCGGATTTTCCTTATCCTTAAGCGCAACAGGAATTACATACTGTGCAGGTACGTTGGCGCAAAGGCGGATGGAAGCCAGCATGTTTATGCCGGCTATGTAGCCTTGCGCGCGTGATTTATCGCCGCTTAGTGCCATCCAACCGCAGCGATAGCCGCAGATGATGTGTGACTTGCTAAGGCCATTAAATGTTACGCAAAACAGATCCGGCGCAAGTGAAGCGATGGAGGTGTGTTCACCTTCCATTACAACACGGTCGTAAATTTCGTCGGCAAAAATAATAAGATCGTTTTGCCGCGCGATTTCAACAATTTCTTTTAAAACCTCAAGGCTGTACAATGCACCGGTTGGGTTATTGGGGTTTATGACCACAATCGCTTTTGTGCGCGGTGTTATGGATTTTTTGATGCTTTCGATATCCGGATTCCAATCTGCCTGCTCATCGCAAATGTAATGTACAGGTGTGCCGCCAGAAAGATTGACAGCTGCTGTCCACAATGGATAATCGGGTGAGGGCAGGAGGATTTCGTCACCGGTGTTTAAAAGCGCTTGCATGGCGATGCAGATTACATCGCTTGCGCCATTGCCTATAAAAACACTATCTGAATCCACATTAGGAAAACCTTTTGAAGTGCAATACTCAACGATTGCCTCGCGTGAAGACAATATGCCCTTGGAATCCGAGTATGGCTGCGCATCGCGTATGTGTGCGGCAATTTCGTCAAAAAGTGCATCGGGCGCGTTAAAGCCAAACACTGCCGGGTTGCCAATGTTTAGTTTAAGTACGTTCTCGCCCCTTAAAAGCATTTTATCTGCTTCTTCAACTACAGGGCCTCTCACCTCATAATGCATTTTTTGCAGCTTATCCGCTTGTTCAATTATTCTCATTAAAAAAGTTGCCTCCGTTGTAAATTAAAGATTAGTAGCCCAAGGATTCACGAACTAAAAGCACATGAACTTCAGGCACTGCAAAAGTTGGTCGTTCTAAAAGTACAGTTACCCTGCACATTCTTTGGGGGGAGTCGCAATCCGTGCATACGCCTGTTGCAGTGCAGGGTGTTTTCATGTTTAACCGTTTTCCATTTGATGGGCAGGCCTCGCGTTTTATGCGAGCAAGCGCCTCATCATAATTTGGTGCGAGCTTATTTTCTCCGGCGATGACGATTACCGTTTTAGGCCCATAAAAGAGGTTGGCAACGCGGTTGCCTGTGCCATCGATATTCAAAAGCGAGCCGGTTTCGATTATTGCATTGGCGGAGCAAATGTAAACATCAGCAGCTTGTGCGCCTGCAAGCATGGCGGGAGCAGGGGTGGCTTCATCCGCCTTCCAGTGCCAGAATGCTTTGTTCCCTTTTTTTGTTACTGTTTCATAAATGCCAAGCTCATTTACGGTTATGGAACCACCAAAACCAACGCTGCGATCCCCAATGATTGCGAGCGCTGCCTGCTTTGCGTCCGCCCCCGTATCAAAAACCTGTGCGGAAAAACCATGTGCATTCAAATTTGCTGCAGTTGCGTTTAAGCGATCCATTGTCATTACCTCCGAAAAATTTTTGAATCTAAACATTATTGTATCACTAAATGAAGCACACGCATAGTGTTTACGCTTGCAATTCTTCCATCAATAAGATATGATCTTTCCTGTAGAAACTGGGGCCAGGCGTATTGTCGGCCGCAATATTTCCGGAGGATATATGGCATTTTCGCGCGAGTTTATTCGCAACTTTTGCATTATTGCACACATAGATCATGGTAAGTCAACGCTTGCAGATCGTTTGATGGAGCTGACGGATACCGTATCGAGCAGGGATATGGAAAATCAGCTTCTTGATACGATGGATATCGAACGTGAGCGGGGGATAACCATTAAAGCGACTGCCGTGCGGATGTTTTATCAGCATTCAAACGGGCAGCAATACATGCTCAATCTAATAGATACTCCCGGCCATGTTGACTTTACATACGAAGTTAGCCGGGCGCTTGCCGCATGTGAAGGCGCGGTGTTAGTTGTGGACGCAACACAGGGGATTGAGGCGCAAACGCTTGCAAACGTATACCTTGCGCTGGATAATGGGCTTGAGATTATGCCGGTCATAAACAAGATCGATCTTCCAAGCGCACAGCCTGAAAACACAATCAAAGAAATCGAGGATATTATTGGCCTGCCTGCAGAAGATGCGCCGAAGATTTCCGCAAAATCCGGCGAAAATGTTAGCGCAGTGCTGGATCAGATCATCGATTTGATCCCACCGCCTGAAGGTGAGGCTGATAAGCCGTTAACAGCGCTGATATTTGATTGCCGCTATGATAATTACAAGGGCGCGATGAGCTTTGTGCGCATTGTGGATGGCAGCGTGCGGGCCGGAATGCGCATACGCATGATGAGCTCCGGCCATGAATTTGAGGTTACTGAGGTTGGCGTGTTTACACCGGCGCCTCGCGCAGTTGATGAGCTGTGCGTGGGAGAGGTCGGCTACATTGCAGCATCGATAAAAAGCGTTGCGGAAACAAAAGTAGGCGATACGATTACCGATGCGGATAATCCCGCCATTAAGGCGCTGCCAGGTTACCAGCAGGCCCACCCTATGGTGTATTGTGGTATTTACCCGGCGGATGGTGCGCATTATGACGACTTAAAGGACGCGCTGGAAAAGCTTCTGCTTAACGATGCCTCGCTCTCTTTTGAAACTGAAACCTCGGTTGCGCTTGGGTTTGGTTTCCGCTGCGGTTTTCTTGGGTTGCTCCACATGGAAATCATTCAGGAGCGGCTTGAGCGGGAATATGATCTGGATTTGGTAACGACAGCACCAAGCGTTGTTTATAATGTGCGCTTGACTAGCGAAGAGACGATCACAATTGATAATCCCTCAAACTTGCCCCCGGCTACACAGATTGCCTATCTTGAAGAGCCGATGGTGGATGCTCAGATTATGACGCCAACAGCATATGTGGGAACGATAATGGAGCTTTGCCAGGAAAAACGCGGAATATTTCAGGACATGAAGTATATTGATCAAACAAGGGCTAACATTCATTATGTTTTGCCGCTTAATGAGATTATCTATGACTTTTTTGATCAATTAAAATCACGCTCAAAGGGTTACGCATCGTTTAATTATGAGATGCGCGAGTATATGCGCTCGGATCTTGTTAAGCTTGACTTTTTACTCAATGCTGAAATTTGTGATGCGCTTTCCACCATCGTCCACCGTGATAAGGCCTATGCAAAGGGGCGCGCAGTGGCTGAAAAGCTTAAGGATGTAATTCCCAGGCAGCAGTTCGAAATCCCCATTCAAGCGGCAATAGGCGGAAAAATCATTGCAAGGGAAACCGTTAAGGCAGTGCGCAAGGATGTGCTCGCAAAATGCTATGGCGGCGACATTACTCGAAAGAAAAAGCTGCTTGAAAAACAAAAGGAAGGCAAAAAGCGGATGAGGCAGGTCGGTTCTGTGCAAATCCCAAGCGATGCCTTTATGAGCGTGCTCAGGATCAACTAAAATGAAGGTTGGCGTGGTTGGCTCGCGTGGGCTTAATGTGGATATTTCAAAATACATCCCAGCGGAAGCAAGCGAGCTTATATCCGGCGGCGCTTCAGGCGTGGATACGCTTGCAGAGCAATACGCACGCGAGCGCGGGCTTCCTGCAAAAGTGTTTTTGCCCAACACAAAACTGCTTGGCAAGCATGCTTATTTTGCGCGAAACGATCAGATTGTGGATGCGGCTGATATGATAGTTGCTATTTGGGATGGAAAATCACGAGGCACGTATTATACGATTAAGCGTGCAATGGAGCTCAATAAACCGGTCAAAATTTACATTATCAAATCGGACGGACAAGTGGGGGAGGAGCTATCAAATGTTGGAAATAGAGATTAAGGCGAAGATTGACGATCCTCTGCAAATTGTGGATGCGCTGATTCATAACGGCTTTTTAGCTGAAAAGAATTTAGAAGAAACAGATATTTATTATAATGGAATAGACCGTAGCTTTGCAAAAACTGATGAAGCGCTGCGCCTGCGCTTTACAAGCAGCGGCAAAACAACTTCAGCAGCAATTACATATAAAGGCCCAAAGCTGGATAAAATTTCTCAAACCCGCAAGGAGTTGGAAGTAAGCCTGTTGGATGGCCCCACAATGGATGCGCTGCTGCGCGAGCTTGGCCACACGCCCGTGTTGACGGTTAAAAAGCAACGCCAATATTACCAAAAGGATAAAATTACGGCCTGCCTGGACGATGTGGAAGGTTTAGGCAGCTATTTAGAGCTGGAAATGCTGGCGGAAGAAAAAAGCAACCGCGATCAGGCGGTTGCCGAGTTGTTTGCAGTGCTAAAAGCATTGGGGGTAGCCCAAACCAGTTGCACACGTAAATCCTACCTTGAAATGCTGCTCGAAAAGCTCGATTAAAAACTGCTAATCCGGTTGCCATAACATCCACAGAGCTTATTCCCCGACCACCAGTGGCGGGGTTTTTTCTTCGTAACCGGGCTGGCTCCAATCCAGCGCATCATGCAGTGCGCGCACAAGGCTTGTGAGCGTATCATAAGGCAACACTGGAGTGTTGGAGCTTGAAGCATATAGATCGTCCTGCGAGATTTCCACAAAACCCTGTATAGGATTAATGGGGAAGTAGTAGTCCTGCTTAGCATCGGGACTGTTTAGCAGGAAGAACAAATAGGTTCCTCCTTCTTTTAGCTCAAGCAGGCTGCTGCTGTCAAACTGGGTTAACTGCAATGTGCTTGCATCCAGCATGCCGCTCACACGCTCCGGGCAATAGAATAGCTGCAATTCGGAATTATAGCGGCCAACAGAGCCTTTGATTGAGCCGCGCACACGAATGGTCGCAAGCGAAGCCTCATATTGTGCTTTTTCAGTGGCGCCGCCATCGCGAATCGAAAGTGAATATGTGCTCATTTCCGGCAAGGACACAATTTCGCCTATAAAGATTTCATCCGCAGCTTCTGTTAAAGCATCAAGCTGATCGTAATAGCTTACAGGGGCAGGGGCACTGACTATAGTTCCAAGCTGCTCAAGCTCTTCTTTAAGTGCGTTAAGTGAAAGTCGCTTACCTTCCCAAATAACTTCGCTATCAACAATGGGCAACGGTGCGTCAAGCAGCAAAGTGTAGCCAGTCACATCCTCAGCGTGGGGGACATCTTCGCCCTCGCCAAGGAAAAGCAAATAGCTTTGATCTTTAGTCATTCCTCCGTTAGGAATATGGATACGGTCGCCTACCGAAGCGTTTCCGGCCAAAACCTCAGTAACATCCATATCGTGGCATTCGAGGCCATCGGAATTGATATGCGTTGAGCAGCAGTCGCCTCTGACAATCAGGCTTGCGTTGCGATATTGTGTGCGCACATCTGTCAAAACGCGTTCTTCGGCTGAAGAAACTGTGCCCTGCGTAAAGGAGGATGGCGCTGAACACGCGCTGAACAGGAAGCAACACAACAGGGGCAAAACTATAATTCGCCAGGTGTTTTTCATACACTTCCTCCTTTTGTGGGTTAAACGTTTTATCATGTGTTTATTGTAATAACGCAGCTACGTTCAAAAAAGTTTCATAAATGAACAATTTTTTATTCCGTGCTTCAGTATTTCCAAAACATATGCTTTGCATATCCCACAAATGCTAAATTTCCCTGCGCCCGGCCAAGGCTCTTGCAAGCGTAATCTCATCGGTGTATTCAAGGTTGCCACCAATGGGGATGCCGTGAGCAAGCCTGGTGACCTTAACCGGGAGGCTTTTTAGAAGCCGTGAGATGTAAATTGCGGTCGCTTCGCCCTCAACATCCGGGTTGGTTGCCAAAATAACTTCAAGAATGTTTCCCTGCTTTAGGCGTTCCATTAGCTCCTCAATCCGGATATCCTCGGGTCCTATCCCATCCATGGGGGATATGTAGCCGTGCAGCACATGATATTTTCCGTTAAACTCGCGGGATTTTTCCATTGCGGCAATATCCCGCGCATCTTGTACAACACAAAGCGAGCTTGCATCTCTTGCAGTATCAGCGCATATGGCACAGAGACTTTCATCGGTGTAACCGCCGCAAATTGGGCAATCATGCACAAGCTCACGTGCTTTAGTAATTGCGTCGGCCAGTTCCGTTGCCTGAGCAGAGGGAACATCCAGCAGGTGGTATGCAAGGCGTTGCGCTGTTTTGCTGCCTATTCCGGGCAGGCGCGCCAACTGTGATGAAAGCCTTGCAATTGGCTCAATAGTTGAATACATTGTTAAAAACCTAATTTCATTCCGCCGGTTAACTGCCCCATTTGTTCGTTCATTTGCTCATCAGCAAGGCGGATGGCCTCGTTGACAGCCGCAGTAATCAAATCCTGAAGCATTTCAACATCGTCAGGGTCTACGCATGTGGGGTCTATCTCAATGTTTTTGAGCTCCTTTCGCCCATAAACCGTTGCTTTAACCACGCCGCCGCCAGCCTGCGCAGTATATTCACGCTCGCCCAATTCTTCCTGCATGCGTGCCATATCCTGCTGCATTTTTTGCGCCTGCTTCATCATTTGCTGCATATTCATTCCGCCGGGAAAACCGCCGCCTTTTGCCATGCTTACCTCCAAAAACGCCAAATAGGCATACTTATACACTCAAAGTATACCACAAAAAGATGGCACAGGCAAACAACTATCCCGTTATGAATTTTTGATTTTACTATTCTTCAACTATGCTTAGCTTGTCGCCAAACAGGTCGTTTAGCTCTTTAGGTGTAGGGGGTTGTTCTGCTGAACTTTGCGCACTGATGGAAATGCCAAGCTCCGGATTTAGTTTTTGCAATTCTTCTTTTAAAATCGCAAGATTTTTGGGATTGTTAAGCATATTGACGGAGCTTTCTTTTGCAGGAGAAAAGCGCACAAACAATGTGTTATCAATAAGCTGTGCACTCTGCGCGTATGTCATAATCACGTATAGGGAAAGATTGCGAGTTTGCAGCGCTTTTTTGAGAGTCTCCCAATAATCGACAATGCCGGTATTTTCTTTTTTTTCAGCGGGATGCTTTTGTGGAACGGGCGCACTGACAGCAGGGGCTTGTTTTTTTGCAGGCGTAGCCACTGGAGGCACGGTGGTTTCCTCCCAAGGAGGGGAGTCCTCATCGGTGGGTTGTGTGGTATCGTAAGAAATAGATTCAGGAGCAGAAGATGGCTGCGCAAAAACAGCGCCTTCGAGCTTCTTCTCCAATATATCCAAACGATCCTTTAATGCAATCAGGTCGGTTTCATCCTCAGCGCGGCATATGCGCACCAGTGTTGTGTCGAGCAAAACACGCGGCTGACCCAACCATTTCATATCGTTTTGTGTTTTTGCAAGCTGATTGAGCGCTCTTAACAGCCTCTCTTCTGAAGCTTGCTCGGCTTGCTTAATGTAGCGGCGCATAGTTTCTGGGGTACAGTCCAAAAGATCACGACAGTCCCCACATGTTTTTGCGAGCAGCAAAGCATGAATATGCCGTGAAAGATCCAAAACCAGCACGCCAAGATCGCGCCCGCCCTGCACAACCTCATCCAAAAGCTTAATGGCGCTTGCAGCGTTGGAGGAAATTAGCGCATCGGTGATGTTAAAGATAAAGTCCATGTCCATTGCGCCCAGCACGCTATATACATCCTGCGCGGAAATATTATTTCCACAAAAAGCAATGCACTGGTCTGTCAGGCTGAGCGCGTCGCGCAGGCCACCATCGGCGGCACGGGCAATGGCCAGCAGGCCTTCTTCATCAATCTGTGCGCCGGCATGGCTGGCGACGCTTTGAACAGTTTTAACAATATCATCAACGGCCAATCTACGAAAATCAAAACGCTGGCAGCGTGAAATAACTGTTGCAAGCAGCTTTTGCGGCTCGGTTGTCGCAAGCAAAAACACCACATGCCGGGGCGGTTCCTCCAGCGTTTTAAGCAGCGCATTGGATGCGGCGCCTGTGAGCATGTGAACCTCGTCGATTATATAGACCTTGTGTTTGAGCGAGAGTGGGGTGAAGCGGGATTGTTCGATAAGCGCGCGCACATCATCCACACCATTGTTGGAGGCCGCATCGATTTCAACGATATCAACGCTGGCGCTTTCATCCATAGCCAGGCAGGCATCGCACCGGCCGCAGGCTTCGCCATCTTCAGGGGAAAGGCAATTTAATGCGCGCGCAAAGATTTTTGCGGTGCTTGTTTTGCCTGTGCCTCTTGAGCCACAAAACAAATAGGCATGCGACGCGTGCTGCTGCTTAATCTGGTTTTGGAGTATGGTTGTAATATGAGCCTGCCCTACAATTTCTTCAAAACGTTGCGGGCGGTATTTTCGATAAAGCGCCTGATAAGCCATGCCTGCCTCCTAATGTTTGCTCGGATAAATTAAACCGGGGTCATTCAGCCTTTTTAGTCAGCTGGTACAGATCAAGCCGCCTTGCGGTTTGCACAGGAATGCTCTGGCGCATTTCACTAAGCAGCGTTGGGTCAAGCTCGACAACCCGCACGCATTCTTCCTCACCACAATCGAGTAGCACAGTACCATCAGGGGAAACGAGCATGGAATGCCCATATGCGCTTTTCGATTGCGCAGGCGATACAGCCGCGACAAACAATTGATTATCAAGCGCGCGGGCGCGCAGCAGCAACTCCCAATGGCGGGGGCCGGTGTTGCGTGAAAATGCCGCGGGCAGCGCCAGCAGATCACAACCGCTTTGCATAACAAGCCGTGCCCATTCAGGAAAGCGGATGTCAAAGCAAATGTTCACTCCGGTTTTAAGAGGGGCATCGAGCACAAGGGGATATTCATCCCCCTGTGCGATCGCATCTGACTCCATAAAACGAAAAGCTCCTGGCACATCGACATCAAAAAGATGCGCTTTGCGGTATTTCCCCAAAAAGCTTCCATCAGGCCCAAACGACATGCTTGTGTTAAATATGCGCCCGTTGTTTTCCCGCTCGGGAATTGAGCCGCCAATTATAAACATGCCGGTTTGTTTTGCGGCCTTGCTAAGCATATTGCCGCATTCGCCATCCGGGCAGGCCTCAGCGGCGCCATCAAACAACCTTGCGACATACGCAATTGAAAACATTTCCGGCAAAATCGCCATTTGCGCCCCACAGTCAGCGGCACGCAGCAGCATATCATATGCGCGGCGGATATTCTCCTGCTTATCCGGCGTAACATCTAATTGGCACAACGCAAGCTTCATTTGAGCACAACCTTTCTTTTGCGGGGTTATTGCAGATCCGTGAGAATAAGCTTGCTACAGCACATCCAACACTCTTTTGGGCATATCGGCTAAATCGCAAACAAAATCATGTATAACAGGGCTGTTTTCCAACGCGGCAATAGAATCCGGAATTTTCACGCCGGTAATTTTGCTAAGGCGGGCAACGTTTTCAAACTCATCCTCCTGCGCTTTTTCAAACGCGCCAAGCACATCCGAAGCGAACTTAAACGGGTGGGCGGTTGATAAAAGCACTGTCGGCGTATCGTCCTGCGCACGATAGCGTTCGAACACAGTCTGCGCAACCGCCGTATGCGGATCCATGAGGTAGCCGTACTTATCAAAATATTTGCGGATGGTGTCAAGCGTTTGCTGTTCATCGCACCAGTCGGCATAAAACACATTGCCAAGTGTCTTTTTTGCATCGTCGCTTATTCGGTATGAGCCATCGCCGGAAAGCGCCTGCATCCATGAAGATACCTGTGAAGCATCCCTGTTTGCCGCCTCAAACAGAAGCCGCTCAAGATTGGATGAAACGAGTATATCGATTGAGCAGGACATACTTTTGTAGAAAGGACGGCGAGCGTTGTAAACGCCATCCTGGAAAAATCCGGTCAGCACATTGTTGCGGTTAGATGCACAGATTAGCTTTTTGATCGGCAGGCCCATGCGTAACGCATAATAGCCCGCCAGTATGTTACCAAAGTTTCCGGTTGGTACGCAGAAGTTGATTTTATCGCCCTGCTTAATGGAGCCATCTTGCACGAGCTTTGCATAAGCTGAATAGTAATACGCAATTTGTGGAAGCAGCCTGCCAAAGTTGATTGAATTTGCCGATGAAAGGCTAAAGCCCGCTTCGTTAATTTGCTGGTTGAGTGAGGCGTTTGCAAATATACATTTTACGGCTGTCTGCGCATCGTCAAAATTACCATGCACGCCGGAGACATATACGTTTTTACCCTGCTGTGTGACCATTTGCAGCAATTGCGCGCGGCTTACACCCTCATGTGGGTAAAACACATGCACGGCCGTTCCTGGAACATCGCAAAAACCCTCAAGCGCTGCCTTTCCGGTGTCGCCAGAGGTAGCAACGAGTATGTACACCTGCTTGCCCCCTCCAACCTCAGCGAGGGAATGGCGCATCAAATACGGAAGCATTTGCAGCGCCATGTCCTTAAAGGCAAGCGTGGGCCCGTGGAAGAGCTCCATTATGCATTCTTTTTCATCCAGCTTCACAATTGGCGCGATATTGGGGTCGTCGAACTTATTTGAGTAGGCGCTTTTGGTGAGCTCAAGCAATTGCTCTTCAGGCATGTCCAGATATGGCTGCATGATTGTTGCGGCAAGCGTTGGGTAGTTATTCTGATTAACCCAATTCTGCATGGGAACGCTGGGGAATTCCTGCGGGACAAACAGGCCCCCCGAAGGAGATATTCCACGTACGATGGCTTCTGCGGCGGAAACCGGCTCGCCGCCCCGGGTGCTGATATATTGCATATCGTCTCCTTTATTTTCATATTGTGATACGATTTGTTTAGAAATAGAAACTTTTAAAAGCCGCCCGCGCATCAAGATGCCATTGGGCGGCTAAAAGTATTATAATTCCATAGAGAGCATGTGGCAACCGAAAGTTAAAGAACATATCCTTTCAAAAACGCGGGTACATCCTCAGGCTTTCCGCTAATGCTTATAGTTATGGTAATTTTTCGATCTTCGGCAAATTTGTCGAGTTGCGTAAACAATCCTTCGAGGGTGTTCAAATCATGATGAACGATTTTCAAAAAACCATCGATGAATAAGTGCTCAAGGTCATGATCCTGCGCTGCCAGGCCACAAAGGAAGCCATAGAACATTTTGGGGCCGTCAATGTCAAAGTGGGAAGCGTCTACAAAACGGATGCTGCGCTTGACCTCATACATATACTGGCTGTCGTCATCAATAAAAACGATACTTCCTTTTGCCTCCAGGAGCGTTTGGTTTGCCATTTGGATAATACGCTTTGTTTTACCCGCCCCTTTTTCGCCGAAGAGTACACGTATCAATAGTACCCCCTCCTTTAGCTAAATTCTTCTTTATATTATACCCCGCTTTTGCTACGCGCCGCAAGTGAAAAACCAATGAACTGCTTGTGGCGCAAAAAAGTTAAGGCACTATTGCAGCTTCTGGCCGGATAAGCGCAACGCATCGTTTGCAATAACCCACTCCTCATTGGTTGGGATAACCAGAACAAGTGTTGGGGAAGTATCCGTTGAAATAAGCGCCGGCCCGCCCTTGCAATTGTTGTTGCGTTCCTCGTCAAATTCTATGCCAAGCCGGTTAAGCCCGCGCAATGCGTTTGCGCGCACCAACGCACTGTTTTCGCCAATACCTGCGGTGAACACAACAGCATCCGCACCGCCAAGCGCCGCCATGTATGCGCCAATATATTTGCGAATTTGGTAGCAAAGCACATCCAACGCGTTTTGCGCGTTTGTGTTCCCCTGCTTTGCTGCAAGCTCAATATCGCGCACATCAGGGCTAATTCCCGATAAGCCAAGAAGGCCCGATTCTTTATACAGAATTTCATCAAGCCTTTCAACCGAAATCTGCTCCTCGCGCAGCAGACTTGAAATCGCCCCGGGGTCAATATCACCACAGCGCGTGCCCATAACCAAGCCCTCTAAGGCAGTCATGCCCATGGTGTTATCAATGCTTTTGCCTTTTTCGATTGCTGCTATGGAAGAACCGTTACCTAAATGGCATGTTATAAAGTTCAGGCTCTCGTATGGTCGGCCGATAAAGCTTGCCGCCTGCTGAGCAACATATTTATGCGAGGTGCCATGGAAACCATAGCGTCTGATGTTGTGCTTTTCACATAAATCCAAGGGCAGGGAGTAGCTATATGCTTTTTTAGGGATGCTTTGGTGGAAAGCTGTGTCACACACAGCTACCTGCGCAATTTCCTTGCCAAGCACAGCCTCACATGCTTCAATGCCCATTATTGCCGCAGGATTGTGCAGCGGCGCAAGCGGAATAACGCGGCGAATGGCATCCTTCACGCTATCGTCAATCCTGACTGAATCGCTAAAATAAATTCCACCGTGGCCGATTCTGTGGCCAACAGCGCTAATTTCATTTAGGCTTTTAAGCACCCCATGTTCTTTTGAAATAAGCGCGCTCATTGCAGCCTCAATCGCCTTTTGGTGGCTTGGCATGTCAAGCTTGGTCACGATTTTATCTTTTCCGGCGGGTTGGTGGGTGAGTAGGCCATCGATTCCAATACGCTCGCAAAGCCCCTTTGCCAGCACTTTACCACCGTTCATTTCAAAAAGCTGATATTTTAAGGAAGAGCTGCCGCTGTTAATCACCATAACGATCATATGTAATTCCACCTCCAGAGCCATTAGCATTTCAACCATTATAACAACCACAAGAAGCCGTGACAAACCAAACTTTTAACTTTTTTGAACATGCGCTGGCCTGAAAAAACGCGCTTAAACTTTAATCCGTTTAACCTTGGCAGAATAAAGGATTTTTTAAAATAATGGCGTACATATATATAGGTGGTGAAAGCATGGAAAAACAAAAAATCCGCGAAAGAACAGAAGCATTAGAGCAGGCGACACTGTCGCATTACGCAACGTTGTCACAAAACGCGCAACGTGCCGTTCCTATGCAAAAATGCGATTTACGCACCGAATTTCAGCGCGACAGGGATCGGATCATCCATTGCAAATCGTTTAGGCGCCTTAAGCACAAAACGCAGGTTTTTCTCTCCCCACAGGGGGATCATTACCGCACACGCCTAACCCACACGCTTGAAGTTTCTCAAATTGCCAGAACGATTGCCAGAGCGCTGAGGTTAAATGAGGATCTTACAGAAGCAATCGCCATGGGTCACGATTTGGGGCACACACCATTTGGTCACGCAGGCGAGGAAGTGCTAAACGAATTGATGGACGATGGCTTTGAGCACAACGTGCAAAGCCTGCGCCTTGTTGAAAAGCTCGAAAAGGAAGGGCAGGGCTTAAACCTCACGCTTGAGGTCTGCGATGGCATTCTTCACCATAAAAAGAAAGGCACACCCGCAACGCTTGAAGGCGTGGTTGTTAGCCTTTCGGATCGAATAGCCTATATTAACCACGATATTGATGACGCCATACGTGCCGGTGTGCTAAAGCAGAGCGAAATACCCGAAAAATACAATAAAATCCTCGGCACTACGCATAATGAGCGGATAAATGCAATGATAATTGATGTGGTTAGCGAAAGTGATGGCAAACCGAAAATACTAATGTCTGAGCAGGTGCGCGAGGCTTTTGACGGGCTGAGAGATTTTATGTTTGAGCATGTTTATCTTAGCCCTGTTGCAAAGAGTGAGGAGAAAAAGGCGCAGCATGTTGTGCGCGCGCTTTTTGAATACAGCCTTGAGAACATCGAAAAGCTGCCGCCGGAGTTTATTGCCAACATCGAGCAGGATGGGAAGCAGCGGGTTGCCGCGGATTGGATTGCCTGCATGACCGACCGCTATGCGATCAGTGAGTATGAACGGCTTTTTGTGCCGCGCGAATGGTCAGGCGCGTAATTGCGGCATAGAAAAAGAAGGATTATGCGCATATATGGCGAATAACTATAATTCGGCAACAGTAACAGCATGGAGACCGGAAGAAGGGATCGTTTGATGGCAAGGTTTAACGATGCGTGGATGGACACGCTGCTGAGCAAAAACGATATTGAATCCGTGGTTTCCTCCTATGTAACGCTAAAGCGTAAGGGAAAAAACCTGTGGGGGCTTTGCCCGTTTCATAACGAAAAAACGCCCTCCTTCTCCGTTGCGCCGGATAAGCAGATGTACTATTGCTTTGGCTGCGGCGCGGGCGGCGGCGTTGTGCAGTTTGTGATGGAAATGGAACGTTTGCCTTTTGTTGAGGCCGTTACGATGCTTGCCCAACGCGTTGGAATGGATTTGCCCGAAAACATAGATGATGAGCGGATGCAAAAGGATAGGGCAAAAAAGGAACGGCAATACCTGGCAAATAAGCTTGCAGCAAAATTCTATTTTTTGCAGCTGATGGACAAGCAGGGCCTCGATGCGCGGAAGTATTTCGCAAAAAGGGGCGTAAACGCGCAGATTGTGCAACAGTTTGGCTTGGGATATGCACCTGAAGCTTGGACTGCGCTTATGGATCACCTTAAAAGCGAGGGTTTTTTCGAGGAAGAGCTTGTGGAAGCTGGGCTGGCAGTTCGCAGCGCAAAGGGCGGCAGGGTGTATGATGCGTTTCGTAATAGGGTAATATTCCCCATTATAGGCGTTAATGGCCGGGTTTTGGGGTTTGGCGCAAGGGCGATGGGTGATCAGCTACCCAAGTACATTAACACGAGCGATACTTTGGTTTACAACAAGCGCCGCAACCTATATGCGCTAAACGTTGTTAAAAGCACCCGACCTTCGGATATTGTGGTTGTGGAAGGTTATATGGACGCGATCAGCCTGCATGCGGCGGGGATTACAAACGCTGTTGCGTCGCTTGGGACATCGTTAACGGCACAGCAGGCAAGGTTGATTAAGCGATACGCGCCAACGGCTTACATTGCCTATGATGGTGATGCGGCAGGACAAAACGCAACCCTGCGTGGTTTGGATGTGCTGCAGGCGGAAGGTTTATCCGTGCGTGTAATCGTTTTGCCACAAGGGCAGGATCCTGACGATTTTGTGCGCAAGCATGGCAAGGATGCCTTTGAAGCCTTGCGGGATAGATCCCTTGCGCTTAACGCATTTAAGCTTATGCGCATGGCGGAGCAATACGACCTATCAAGTGAGGATGGACGGCAGGATTTTGCGCTGGAAGGCTGCAGATTTATCGCTTCACTTCAGCCGGTGGAGCAGGAGCGCTATTATTTAAAGCTCTCGCGGGATACTGGAATTTCTGTCGAGGCGCTGCAGGCTCAGGGAAAGCTGTTATCCTCATCCGGATTGCCACCGGAAAATTTTCGTGCAAGGGCGAACGCAAACCGTGCGCGTTTGCAGGCGGAGGATAGCGAACGCCAGCTCGCTGAACGTATGCTTTTGAGCGTTTTGATAAATAAGCGCGAGAGTGTTGTTGCACTGGAAAACACGCAATTGGATGAATTGTTTACCGTGCCGGCCTACTTAAGCGTGGCGCGCAGTGTGGTCGATGCGGCTAACAATGGCAAGGATGTAGATTTTGCGGTTCTGTTGGGAATGCTTGAACCGATGGATGCGCAAGCAGCCGCAGAAGCGGCCAGAATGCAGCAGGGTGAGGGGGATGACAACAAAAACCCCGTTGCCTACGCGCAAGATTGCATTCGGCGCATACGCAAAATAGACGCTGCTAAGCAAATTGCAAAGTTGCAGGCAATGGCATTGGAACAAACACTAACCATTGAAGAAAAAATTCAGCTGATGCAGCAGATCAACGAGCTGAAGCAGCAGGTTTAATATATATAAAATAAAAAAGGAGGGGACGATCTTTGGAAATCAAAGAACCCCGCACACAAAAAATTAATGAACTCCTGGAAAAGGGCAAGGCCAAAGGTGTACTGACCTATAAAGAGATCATGGACGCTTTGGAGGAGCAGGAGCTAGACCAGGAACAGGTTGAGCGAATTTACGACCGTATCGAGGCCCTAAACATCGATGTGGTGGAAGAAATCGAGGTTCCATCCGACATCAATGAGGAAATCGCTCAAATTGAAACGGAGCTTGCGGCCGCATCGGAAGGGCTGAATATTGACGATCCCGTACGTATGTACCTTAAAGAGATCGGCAAGGTTCCGTTGCTTACCGCCGCTGAGGAGGTTGAAATCGCGCAACGCATGGCAGAGGGCGATGAAGATGCAAAGCAGCAGCTTGCCGAGGCGAACCTGAGGCTTGTTGTTTCCATCGCAAAACGTTATGTTGGGCGTGGGATGCTGTTCCTCGACTTAATTCAGGAAGGAAACCTGGGGCTTATAAAAGCAGTCGAAAAATTCGACTATCGCAAGGGATATAAGTTTTCAACATATGCAACATGGTGGATCAGGCAGGCAATTACACGTGCGATTGCGGATCAGGCGCGAACAATTCGCATCCCTGTGCACATGGTTGAAACGATCAATAAGTTAATCAGAGTCAATCGCCAGCTCCTGCAGGAGTATGGGCGTGATCCTCGCCCTGAGGAAATCGCAAAAGAAATGGGCATCACCGAGGAAAAGGTTCGCGAGATCATCAAAATCGCGCAAGAACCGGTATCGCTGGAAACCCCTATTGGCGAGGAAGAGGATAGTCACCTTGGCGACTTTATTCCTGACGATGACGCACCCGCGCCAGCGGAGGTTGTTGCAGGAACGCTGCTTAAAGAGCAGCTTATGGATGTACTGGATACACTCACCGCCCGCGAAGAAAAAGTGCTCCGGCTGCGTTTTGGCCTTGATGATGGTAAGGCGCGTACGCTGGAGGAAGTGGGCAAAGAGTTTGCCGTTACGCGTGAGCGTATCCGCCAGATTGAGGCAAAGGCATTGCGTAAGCTAAGGCACCCAAGTCGCAGCAAAAAGTTGAAGGATTTTCTTGAATAAGATTTGGCAAACAAAACAATTCGAAAATAAACTGCAAAAAACGGCTGTCGCTAAGCGACAGCCGTTTTGTTTCTAATCAAACCATGGATAGGGAATGATGATCCCTTATTTGCCGATTTGCCCCATAACTTCCTCAACGAAGTTATCCTCACGCTTTTGCAGGCCTTCGCCCATTTCGTAACGGACAAAACGGCGAATGCTGATTTTTTCACCAATTTTGGCAACTGCTTCATTAAGCATTTGGCCAACAGTGATGTCGGAATCCTTTACATAAGGCTGCTCCATCAGGCAAACTTCCTTATAGTATTTTTCAATTCGGCCCTCAACCATTTTTTCAATGATGTTGTCCGGCTTGGGCTTAGGCTCCGCTTTTGCCTGTGCGCGCAGGATGACCTTTTCCTTTTCGATTTCATCGGCAGGCACTTCATCCTTATTGATGTAAGTGGGGCGGGCGGCAGCAATTTGCATTGCGACATTATGAACAAATGTTTTAAAATCATCTGTTTTGGCAACAAAGTCGGTTTCGCAGTTTACTTCAAGCAGCACGCCGATCTTTCCGCCCATATGCACATAGGAGTCAACGATTCCTTCGGCCGCGATGCGCCCGGCCTTTTTAGATGCCGCAGCTAACCCTTTTTCGCGCAGTAGTTCTCTTGCTTTTTCCATATCGCCATTGCACTCTGTGAGCGCCTTTTTGCAGTCCATCATGCCTGCGCCGCTTATCTCGCGCAGCTCCATAACATTTTTAGCGGTAAACATGTGTTTTCCCTCCGTCAATCAAATTTGTTTGCTATTATTCTTCGTCATTCACATCGTCAGTTATGCTATCGTCGTTCATTTGCTCACCCTGTCGGCCTTCTAGCACAGCATCCGCCATCTTTGATGCGATTAGTTTTACGGCGCGGATCGCGTCATCGTTGCCGGGGATTACATAATCGACTTCGTCCGGATCACAGTTGGTGTCAACAATCGCCACGATCGGGATGCCCAGCGTGCGGGCTTCCATAATTGCAATGTGCTCCTTGCGCGGGTCAACAACAAACAAAGCGCCGGGCAGCTTTTTCATGTCCTTAATGCCGCCGAGGTTGCGCTCAAGCTTATCCCTTTGGGCGCAAAGCTTAATAACTTCCTTTTTGGGCAAAAGATCAAACTGGCCGTTAACTTCCATAGCTTCGATTTTACGCAGCTGACCGATGCGGCCCTGAATGGTTTTGAAGTTGGTGAGCATTCCGCCCAGCCAACGCTGGTTGACAAAGAACATTTCGCAGCGCTTTGCTTCTTGCTCAATAGATTCCTGTGCCTGCTTTTTTGTGCCTACGAACAAAACGCTTTTCCCTTCCATGGAAAGGTCGCGAATGAAATAGTAAGCTTCCTCAATTTTCTTGACGGTTTTTTGCAGATCGATGATGTAGATGCCGTTGCGCTCCGTGAAGATATATTCCTTCATTTTAGGGTTCCAACGGCGGGTCTGGTGGCCAAAGTGTACACCGGCCTCCAACAGCTGTTTCATGGAAATGACAGACATAATTAATAAACCTCCTCGTTTTTTCCTCCTCCCGCGTCATTCCGTAAGGCACCAAATTGGCACGAACCATAGGGTCAGCAAGAGTGTGTTGTCACATACCTCAAGTAGTATAGCACAGGGTCTTTTTCCGTGCAAGCAAAAAATCCCCGTTTTGAGCCTATATTTAGCCTATTCCTCTAAGTGGGCGATATCAACGCCCACTGCATTTGCAAGCTGCTTATAAATTTTCCCCATAAGGTCTTGCAGGCGGTGCTCAGCCATAATAAACTCATAGGCGGATTCGTCAAATATGAGCATATCATAGTATTGCTGAAGCTGCTTTTTTTGCGCTTCATTTTCTCTTCCTGCGACCGTGTCCGCTTGAACCGCAAACAACAAACGGCTGTATTGTGAATACAAGCTGCGCGTAACATCATTTTCGAGCACGGCTTGTTTGTTAGCTGAGTAGGCGCGGTACGCTTCGCTTTGCGTTAAAGCTTCAACTAGTGCTTGCGTGGCCAAATCGATTTTGCCAATATCCTCAGTGCTCATCGGGCACCTCGACGATAACGGGCAAAATCATAGGGTTGCGCTTTGTTTTGTTATAAAAAAACTCTCTTGATGCAGAGCGGATGCTGTTTTTAATCCCCGCCCATTCAGAGTGCGGGCTCGTTGCAAAGGATTCCGCAAGTGGCTTTACGGCCTCGCGAGCATCTTTAATAAGCTCTTCCGATTCGCGCATATAAACAAAACCTCGGGATATTATTTCAGGGCCCGCAAGCAGCTTTCCGGTCTTTTTTTGCAGGGCGATTACAACCGCAACCAGCCCGTCCTCCGACAAAAGCTTTCGGTCTTTTAGCACAACATTACCAATGTCGCCTATTCCAAGCCCATCCACCATTAAGCTGCCCGCAGGCACATTCCCGGTGATTTTCCCCTGCTTATAGGTTAGCTCAACAACATCACCGATATTGGTCACAAATGTGTTTTCCTGCTCCACGCCCATTTCCTGGGCAAGCATCGCGTGCATATACAAATGCCTGTATTCTCCATGCACCGGTATAAAAAAGCGGGGTTTCGTCAAATTGAGCATCAGCTTTAGCTCCTCGCAGCAGGCGTGGCCTGAAACATGCACATCCGCCATTCGGTCATACACAACCATTGCGCCGCGCTCAAAAAGCTGATTGATTACGCGCGAAACGCCTTTTTCATTGCCCGGTATCGCTGAGGCGGATATTATAACCATATCCCCCTTTTCGATATTCAGCTTGTGCGAGGCGTTTGCCATGCGGAACAGGCCGCTCATCTGCTCGCCCTGGCTGCCCGTTGTGATTACGCAAATCTGCTCGTCCTTTAGCCTGCGCAACCTATCCATTTCCACAATTTTTTCGGAAGGAATGTTCAGGTAGCCAAGCTCTATCGCGGTGCCCACAATGTTGAGCATGCTGCGGCCCTGGAAGCAAATGAACCGCCCATGCGCGATTGCTACATCCGCAACCTGCTGAATTCTATAAATGTTGGATGCAAAAGAGGCAACGATTACACGCCCTTTTGCACTATCAAAATAATGCTCAAATGTTTTGCCAATCTCCTGCTCGGAAAGCGTGTGCCCGGCGCGCTCTACATTTGTGCTATCCGACAGCAGCGCAAGCACACCCTTTGAGCCATAATGAGCAAAACGGTTTATATCCATAGGCTCACCGTCAATGGGGGTGTAGTCCACCTTAAAATCGCCGGTGTGTATAACCGTTCCAATAGGGGTGGTGATGGCAAGGGCAACAGCGCCTGCTATGGAATGGCAGGTTTTAATAAACTCAATTTTAAAGCAGCCCAGTCTGATCGTATCTCCCGGGCTAACCTGATTAAGCTGTGCATCGGTGATGTGATGCTCATCCAGCTTGTGTTTGATAAGCGCAACAGTTAGTTTGGTGCCATACACGGGTACGGGGAATTTTCGTAACGCAAATGGAAGTGCGCCGATATGATCCTCATGACCATGGGTAATTAAAAAGCCTCTTAGCTTTTGAATGTTCTTTTCCAAGTAGGACATGTCGGGGATGACAAGATCAATGCCCAGCATTTCTTCATCCGGAAAAATCAAGCCGCAATCAACAACTACGATGTCCTTGCCATATTCGATCACGGTCATATTTTTACCGATCTCACCGACACCGCCTAGTGGAATAATCTTCAATTTTGATGCCAAATGTGTTTTACTCTCCTTTGTTTCGCCTAAAAACCATACTTGAACCGTGCTTTCTTAACGCAAACGCCTGCCCTGCACACAGTCGCCTCAGCGTTCAAAACGCACGGTCTCTCATACAATCATCGGCCTTATTTTCATAATCCATTCAGGCTATTATATGCCCATAGCAAAAAAAAGACAAGCTAATACGCACAATGCCGCATATTTCGCCTGCCTTTTACAAAAACAGAGTGTTAACTAATCTTATCTAGCTCGCAGCTTTATAATCATGCTCCCGGCTACACCCGCAACAAAACCCATGCAAACATCGGATAGCAAGCCTAAGTTAAACAGGAACATTTTTTCCACAAACGAAAATGCCAAAAACGCAATTGCGATATATAAACTCCCGGCAAATCCGCCCCAAAGCCAGCCGCGCCCATCGCAGCCATTTGCGCACAAAAGTCCAGCAAATGCTGCGCATATGGCCTTAATTATGCTGGTGGCAACTGTGACGCCATTTTCATGAATGATGTTCCATTTTAGAATCAGCGCAAACACAAGCACGGCGATGATTGTCAGCACACATCCAACCAAAGCGGCCTTGAGTACGCGCAACAGGTTTTTAAAGTTAATGCCGCTGCCTTTTCTTTTTCTGCCGCTTTTCCTCAAGTCTATCCCCCCTGACGCATTTCCTTTAGAAATACCTATGCTATAGCAGCAAAAATATGCCGAAAAACTAATGTCTTACTGCCGGTCGAGGGTTTCGCCTTGAATTGAATAGTCAATGGGGATAAGGCTATAAATTAGGGGAATTAGACAAGAAGAAATAGCACCGTCTGGCAACCCTTTTTTAATGTGTACTTAGGCTGTGCTGGCAAAGCAAAACTCGCATAAACACGAGTGTTTATGCGGGTTTTGTTTGGTGGAGCCTAGGGGGTTCGAACCCCTGGCCTCTGCATTGCGAACGCAGCGCTCTACCAGCTGAGCTAAGGCCCCGTATGTTACTTTTAGCGGATACAAAAAGGCAACCCAAACCTATATACTAACCTTTCTTTTGCCGCGAAAACTACTATACACTATTTTTTGCGCAAATGCAAGTATCGTTTCGCTACTTATTTGTGCTAACGCCATGTCTATATTGCCACATTATTTTTGTTTTGGCATGCTTTAAGCGCCCTTACCAAACCCACAGTTAGGGTAATGACAATTTTCGCAGTTCAAGCATAAACCACCATTTCCAAGAGCCGCAAGCTGATCGGTGCTAACAGGAACATCTGCAAGCAAATAGGGGAGTAGAATGTCGAATATAGTGCGCTTGGAATACATTACACAACCTGGCAGGCCACAAACTGGCCGATTATCTTTGGTATAAGATAGTAAAAACATTGCGCCCGGCAGCACCGGCGCACCATAGGCAACAACATTAACGCCGCTGTTGCGGATTGCTTTGGGCGTGCGATCATCAGGATCAACACTCATGCCGCCTGTGCACAGCACAAGCTCAGCGCCATCATCCAGCATTGCGCGGATTGTGCTGGTGATTATAGCATCATCATCACCTAAAATGCAGTGCGCTATTATTTCGCAGCCATATTCCGCCAACTTACTCTTAACCACGGGTGAAAAATCATCCTTAATGCGGCCGTAAAAAATTTCATTACCGGTTGTGATTAATCCGTATTTTTTTGGACGAATGGGCACAAGGGACAATAGCGGCAAAGAACCTGCAACCTGCTTAGCCTGCTCCATGCGCTCATTTTCGATCATCAGCGGGATAATCCTTGTGCCGCAGAGCTTATCACCAGCTTTTACGGGAAAACCGGAGGGACGGGTAGCGATCATCATATTTGTTAAGGAGTTTATAGTTTTTAGGCGATTCAAATCCACTAAAAAAAGCCCATCGCACTCGGCAATTATTTCTATTTTACCTTCTTTTGGTTCTGTGGCGCGCATGTTTGGGCCCAAACAAATATCGCGTAGCATCTTCGCAGCATCGTTTTCATGGAGCTTGGTTTCATCGTTTTCTAATATATAAATGTGATCTTTGCCGATGTTTAAAAGCACCGGGATATCTTCCTCTGTGATTATGTGGCCTTTTGAAAAGATTGCGCCTTTTTCAATATCCTTAATTATCCTTGTGATGTCGTGGCATAGAACCTGACCGACAGCATCCTCTGTTTTGACTAGTCGCATATATGATACTCCTGCTTATGCGGCGGCTTTAATGCGCATTGCAAAACAACCACCCGATATTCTCAACAAAGTATAACACACTATGAACTTTTTAGTAAACAGGAATGAGGGTATAAGATTTACATTATTTGTAGGTTAACGTCGTGAGCTTTTTAACACGGCTAACCAAGGGCGGCTCCCACCGTAGTATTTGTTGGCGATGTGCGCCTGAGTTTTTTCATCCAGCGAGCACAAGCGTTTTTGCGATGCCCTTTCGCTGCCTTTTTCCCTGCAAAACTTGCAGCCCGCGCCAATGCAGGCATTAAGCATAAGAAAACTGCACTTTCCGCTTTCAGTTAGCCCCCAACAATCCGGAAGATTCAGCAATTCAATATTTGAGTATCGGGAAAACGTGGCCATGAAAGCTCCTAATTTATTAAATTACAGCGGAATATCTGCCAATTAAATATTAGTTTGGCAATATTGACAAGCTGTGCCTTTATTTTATCATTTTTTCGGCATAACGATACAATTAGAATTGCTTATTTGGGAAAAAAGAATTGAAAATTAGAAAATTGAGGCTTTACACATTCCGGCACACCTGCATTGACTGCAGTTGTTCAGCGATTTTACAAAAATCATCCGACAAAATTGCGGTTTTATCCAAAAAAGATTGTAAATAGAATTTGTCGTTCATATTTGGTTCAGTTGAATATAGCGTTTGAGTAAGGCGCTGATGAAGATCATCGATACGCGAACCATGCCGCTTTATGCTTCGCACAGTTGTGCTATCGCTAACAAACTGATTGTAATTTTCGCATAACGCATGCACCGACTTATTAATTAGCTGCGCTTGCTGTTTTTCACTTTCCACAATTTGAATAATTCCTGGTTTTATTCCGGGCAAAAAAGTAAACCTTGCCCAAACTGACTGTGCAAGACGTGCGCATGCGAGAACATGCGAAGCAAAAGTATTCATAAGCACGCACAATTCGAATATTTCTTTGCGGGTTCCGGGCAACAATACTCCTGAAAGCAATTTATCCGTAATCGAGCTATCGAGCGTGCTTATTCTTTTTGCAAGCAACTCCAGCTGGTTTTGTGCGGATGCAAACTTTGTGCTCCCCTGTTGGGCGGCAAGCAACTCCACATAAGCATTGCAGCACTCTAATACATTATCGGCTTGACGTGAGACGAGCCCCAGAGCCTCTCGCGCGCGGCCAAACGCAAGCGCAACGGCCATAATAAAAAAATTCCCTTCCGCGTTGATAGTTTGGCAAAGCGTAAAGCAAAAGCATTCGATCCGCCATTACTATTATTATTTGCAGGAAGGGAAGATATCACACAAAAATATCAAAAAGGAAAACAAATCAACTTAAGGCTTTATATAGGAGGCCAAGCAGGAATGTAAACAGCGCCGCAAGCGTTGGCGTACCAAACCATGCTATAAAAATCTTTCGCAGAATTTTAAAATCCACATTGTTTACCCCTTTAACAAGCCCGGCGCCTATAATCGCGCCAACAACTGCCTGTGATTGGGAAACGGGGATGCCGATCAGCGCATAAATAAAAACAGTAATAGCGCACGAAAGCACAACCAACGCACCTGACAGCGGCGAGAGTGCTGTTATGCTGTTGCCCACAGTGTGCATAACACGCTTGCTGTAAGTCAGCACACCTATCGCAATAGCGACACCACCAACAGCAGCAGCCGCAAATGGGCTTAGCAACTCAAGCTTGCCTGCATAAATTCCGGTAGCGTTTGCGACATTGTTTGCGCCCAGTGAATATGCGCTTAAAATGCCGGCAATGTAATAAACAGCCTTTACTGCATTATCAAACGCAACAAGCTCTTGAATGCGTCCGCTTAAAAGCTTTTCGGAAAGCTTGCAGAGCAAAAAGCAGATTATCAACGCACCAATTGGCGTAATTATCCAGGCGCTTAAAAATCCCGTGGTGCGTGAAAAATCGGCGGAACCAAATGCCAAACCCCACCCCAAAATAGAGCCAATTACACATTGTGATGTGGAAACGGTGAGCTTTAAAAAAGTCATCACCGTGCAAAATATTGCAGCGGAAAGCATCACCAGGAAAGCAGCCAAGCCTGTGGTTACGCCACTTTCATAAGCATAATCGCTGATATTGGCGATACCTGCCTCGCCGTTAAGCAACGCGCCTATAACAACAAAAATTGCGGTAAGTATAATAGCTGTGCGATATTTAACTACACGCGTGGCAACTGCGGTTCCGAATACGTTTGCGGCGTCCTGTGTGCCAAGTGACCAGCCGAGAAATACGCCTGATGATACAAAAAAAACTAGTTCCACATCTACACCTTCCTGAATACCATCATGATCTGTATTTCATCAGCAATGTTTTCCAAGTGATCGGAAACGTTTGCAATCTGCCTAATAAAATACTTGATATGGTTTTTTTCCGCCAGGCCGATGTCCATTTGGAATGTTAAAAGTATGAGCTTATTTTCGATTTTATCAACTTCGCTCTCAAAGTCGCGGACCTCGTCGATCACAGATTGATCGCTAACCAAAGTTTCATAGCTTTCAAAAAGCATTTGCACGACATTCATCAGTTTTTCAAGCTGATCAAGTGTGATGTGCGCCATCGTAACAAGATCATCCTCAAACTCGGTTGGGAGAACAACATGCTCAAGCACGATTTGGCGCGCAACATCCTGCGCACGGTTGGCGACAGTATCTATCATGCCGCTAAGCTTTAAAATTTCAGAGCGGGTGCCGGGCAAAAGCTTGCCGGACATGAGCTCTTCAACGATGTTTGTGCGAAGATTATCCGCTTCTTTTTCCAGGCGATCAAGGCATTCGTAGCATTTTTTTGCTTCAGCGTCATCATCATAATAGGCCATCATAAAATCATCAAACAATGAGTAGCACTCATGGACTTTGCTAAAATGTGCACCTAAAAGCTCCAGCACCTTTTTGTTGCTTTTAAAAATCATTTGCAAACCTCCTGAAACTACTCTGATAAGATTTTATGCAATAAAAAATGCATACTTGTCAAATCAAAAGTATAACATACCGGATAACAAAAAAACAATTGATATAGCGATAATGTTTCTTTACTCCGGCATGTTATTTTTTTACGCAAACGGTTATTATCGACTATGGAAAAATGACGGTCAACAGCATTTTGAACTGCTCCTGCGCAAACACCGCATGTGGGATTGTCGCGGGCATGATAATAACATCGCCCGCCTTAATTATGTGCTCCGTATCATCGATTGTGATTTTGCCTGTGCCATCAAGAGCAATAACCATTGCATCCCCCTGCGAATCGTGGGAGCTGATTTCCTCACCTTTATCAAACGCAAATAATGTCAGGCTGTGATCCTTAGTTTGCGCCAGCGTTTTGCTGACGATTTGCCCCTCAAGATACTGTACTTGAGCAGCGAGTGGAAGCACTTCGCTATGAGCGATATTTTTGATGAGCTTTTCCATGTCATTCTCCTTTACTGTTTGTTTTTATAATTTCACCATTAGTAGATAGCGTGACGATCTCTAAGGGAATATTCTTCCCACTGATTTTTAGGGCATTGTATACGGCGTTTTCCAAACCGCCGCAGCAAGGCACCTCCATGCGCACAATGATAACCGATTTGATGTTGTTTTGCTTGAATACCTCTGCAAGCTTTTCGCTGTAATCGATCGAATCAAGTTTTGGGCACCCTATGAGTGTTATTCGGTTGCTCATGAATTTAGCGTGGAAGTTTGCATATGAATAAGCTGCGCAATCGGCAGATATGAGCAAGTGCGCATCGTTAAAATATGGAGCATTAACCGGCATCAGTTTTATTTGTACAGGCCACTGCGCCAATTGGCTTGGCGCTTCATGCGCTTGATCCAAAATTGCAGCAGGCGTTTGTGCATATGCGCGGCTGCTCGGGCAGCCGGTTGCGATAGTGTTTTGTTTTGCTTTTTCCATTCGCGCCTTTACAGCAGCTTCATCATATGCAGCCGCCTCGCGTTCTTCAAAAGTGATTGCGCCGGTGGGGCAGGCGGGCAGGCAATCGCCCAGACCATCGCAATAATCATCGCGCAAAAGCTTGGCTTTTCCGTTTTGCATGCCTATTGCGCCTTCATGGCAGGCAGCCGCACAAAGGCCGCAGCCATTGCATTTTTTTTCATCAATTTTAATAATTCTTCTAACCATAAATACCTCCGGTTTTTTACGCATATGCCTTGATGTACGCTTGACTTTATGAACATAGCATACTACACTTTTGACACATAATACGTTGCATTTGCAACGATAAGGGAAATAATCATGGAAAAGACTATTTTATTAAACTGCCCGCTTTTTGCTGATATAGAAAAATCGGATTTGGATTCCCTGCTAATCTGCTTGCAAGCAAGGTTCTATGATTACAAAAGAGATGATTTCATTTTTCGTGTTGGCGAGCATGCTGTCAATGTGGGTGTTGTTTTATCGGGCAGCGCAAATGTAGTGCAGGAAGATTTTTGGGGTGGGAGGACAATTCTCGCGCATGTTGAGCCGGGTGGGTTGTTTGGAGAATCGTTCTCCTGCGCACAGGCGCAACAGCTTCCGGTTAGTGTAGTTGCTGCGCAGGATTCAACAATAATGCTGCTTGACTATAGGAAGATAGTTAAAGAATGTTCTTCTGCATGTGTTTTTCATTCGCAGCTTATTTTTAACATGCTGCGTGTTCTTGCACAAAAGAACATTCTGCTTACTAAAAAGATGGAGCATATTTCCAGGAGAACCGTTCGGGAAAAATTATTGTCTTTCCTATCGGAACAAGCAGTGAGCGATAAGAGCAACAAAATTACACTTCCATTTAACAGGCAGGAGCTCGCGGACTATTTGTGTGTTGAACGCAGTGCGCTTTCTCGTGAACTGAGCGCTATGCAAAAGGACGGCCTGTTGGAATACAGAAAAAATCTGTTTACGCTTAACTCCCGCCACGAAATAACAGAGCTGCCGCAATAGCGGCAGCTCTTAAGGGTTACCGTGCAAAGCATGAAGCTTAATTATAAAAGCTTATACCAGAAGATCCAATACCTCTTTGAGGTCGGCGATTATATCCTCAGGATTTTCCAAGCCGGCGGAAATGCGAATTAAGCCTTCAGAAATGCCAGCGCCTTTTAGTTCTTCCGCGGTGTAAGTGGAGTGTGTCATCGTTGCGGGATGTTCAACAAGCGTCTCAGCGTCGCCAAGGCTTACGGCGATTGCACAAAGCTGGAGTTTATTAAGGCAGGCGGCCGTTTTTTGACGATCCGCTTTTAACTCTACGGCAATCATGCCACCAAAGCGTTGCATCTGCTTTTTGGCAACGGCATGGTTGGGGAAATCCTCAAAGCCGGGATAATACACTGTTGCCACTGAGGGGTGCTCTTTTAGAAATGCTGCGATTTTTTCAGCGTTGTTTGAGTGGCGCTCCATGCGAATATCCAATGTTTTTAGGCCACGCGCGAGAAGGAACGCATCAAAGGGGGAGAGCACTGCACCCGTCATATCCTTTAAACCGAACATACGGCACTCACTTATGAACGCCTGGTTTGAAACCACAACGCCAGCAATTACATCACCATGACCGTTTAGGTATTTTGTGGCGCTATGGAGCACTACGTCCGCACCTAAATCGAGGGGCCTTTGCAGGTAGGGGGAGCAGAAGGTATTATCCACCATCACTATGATTTCGGGGTTATATGCGTGAGCGATGCGGGAAACTTCTTCAATGTTAATGATTTTTAATGTTGGATTGCAGGGCGTTTCAAAATATACGACCTTTGTTTTAGGGGTCAGATATTTTTCGATACGAGCTGGGTCGGACATATCAACAAAATTTGTTTTTACATCAAAGCGTGTCAGGCCGTGGTTAAACAGCGCATAAGTGCAGCCATAGAGCGTATCGTCCGCTACGATCTCGTCGCCAGCGCGAAGCGCTGTCCAAAGCGCGGAGGATATCGCACCCATGCCCGATGCCGTCGCAAGCGCTGCCTCGCCATTTTCGAGCGAAGCAAGTTTTTCTTCCACCAGCAATTGAGTTGGGTTTCCAAGGCGTGTGTAAATGTAGCCCTGCTCTTCGCCTGCAAAGCGTGCGCCGCCTTGCTCCACAGTGTCAAAACGGAATGTTGAGGTTTGGTAAATAGGCGCGCAAAGGGGGCCGTTGCTTGCTTTTTGTGTGCCTGCGTGAATCTGCCTTGTGGCAAAGCCGTGGTTTTTGTTTGTGCTCATACTTCAAACAGTCCTTTCCAGCATATTTTATTGTGTGTTGCTTACGTTAGTTATCGAAAATTCTGCTTTCAACAGAGTTGAACTATATTTGCCAACTATTCTATGATATTATTAGCATATCACAAAATTTAAATGCAGTGGTAGAATTGGATTGCAGTATCCAGTTATCGAATTATTCTATAACGAAAACAAACTGCATAGCTGTTATATAGGGGTGTGCCATGAATTTTTCGCAGCTGACTTATGTTCTTGAAATTTCACGATGTGGTTCTATCAATAAAGCCGCAAAAAAGCTGCTTATCTCACAATCCAGCGTATCAACAGCCATACGTGAGCTTGAACAGGAGCTGAGTGTGACTTTGTTTGAACGAAACAACAGGGGCGTAAGCTTAACGCGCCCCGGAAAAGAGTTCCTGGAGTATGCGATTTCCATATTGGATCAAAAAGAACATGTGGAAAACATCTACAAAAACCATAGAGATACTTCACCCATGCGTTTTAGTGTTGCGACGCAGCGTTACCCTTTTTCAGAGGATGCGTTCATTCGCCTTATAAGGGGCATGCAAACCCGACGCTTTCATTTTTCGATAAAAGAACTCGGCATGGATTCTGTGATCGATGAGGTTTACGACCACCGCTGTGATTTGGGCGTAATTTTTCTTTCGCGAATGACCGAAAAGTATATACTCCGGCTGCTGGAACTTAAGGGAATAGCGTTTCATGAAATTGTCGCGTTACAGCCAAGCGTGTTTATGCGCCGTGGGCATCCGCTTGCGTTAAAAAAGAAACTGTCTCCTGCTGATCTTGAAGGATATATGTATGTAAGCTTTGAGCACGATCAGGGTGTGGCTATAGACTTTTCTGAGGAGATCCGCTTGCTTTCATTCAAAAAACCTTCGCAGATAATCAATGTTAATGATAGGGCTACGGCCGTTAATGTTATTGCAAGCACCGATGCAATTTCTAGCGGCAGCGGGTTGATTGTGGAAGAATTTATGGATACCCGCATGATTTCAGTGCCGCTTGATGGTGAGGATAGCATGCGCCTAGGTTATATCTGGGCAAAAAACTGGAAACTGTCGGGTGCCGCACAGGAGTTTATACGCTTGCTTGAGCAGTCAATTTTTGATGCAATCGATTTTACAAACAGGGTGAGAAGCGAGCTATACGACAAAGAATAAAAGCTTCATTTTTGAAAAGAAAAGCAGAGGGTCAACGCAAAGATTTTGTTCAGATTAAGGGCAGGTTGCGTGCTTGACAGCATAAGCTCCATTTGCTATAATGCAGTAGCGTTTGATGGAAAAATGCCCGGACACGCTGGATATATATGATAGTTTAATAGCGAATATGGAGAGGTGTCCGAGTGGTCGATGGTGAAGGTCTTGAAAACCTTTGTACCGAGAGGTACCGTGGGTTCGAATCCCACCCTCTCCGCCAAATTATAATGGAGACGTACCCAAGTGGCTATAAGGGGCTCCCCTGCTAAGGGAGTAGGCTGGGATAACTGGTGCGAGAGTTCGAATCTCTCCGTCTCCGCCAAACCCGCTAAGTGTAAGGCTTAGCGGGTTTTTTGTTGCCGCTTTACCGGCTTCAAAAGTATCGCTAAATATCGCATAATTTCGTCCTATTGCCCACTCTATTGCCCACTGTTAATTTGAGTTTTAAGCGTATTTACAGCATCCAACATTGGGCGCTGATCGATGTGGATGTAACGTTGTGTTGTGGTAATTTTTGAGTGGCGCATAACCTCTTGTATAACTGAAGGGGCGATGTTTCCCAGCGCCATAGCGGTAGCCGTTGTGTGCCTGCATGAGTAGGGAGGTAGGTCGCGACACCCTATGCGCTGCATTGTGGAGTGGTACTCATCATAGAATTGATTCTTGCTCATGCCTACGAGCTTCCCGCCTGATCCAAGGCTCAAGAGGTCAGCGAGCACAGGGACCATAAAATCAGCAATTACGATCGGCGTAGACTTGCGCTTTTTAGTCTTAAGCCCGCAGCCGGTGATGGTTTGGGTCTCCCAGTCAATCATATCTTTTGTAGCTTGTAAGAGCTCGCCCGGCATCATGCCCGAATAGATCATAAGCAGTATGTAGCCGGTGAACTTATTTTCATTTCCATAATCAGTCCATAGCAGCTTCAACTCATCTTCGGTAAAGGGCTCCGGAACAGATTCTTCCAATTTCGGCAATTCGATATATAGGGCTAAATTTGTTGTCACATCCTGCTGTGCAACTGCCCGTTTGTAAAGGTGTGAGAGCAGGCTCTTCATGTCGCGTTTAGTGTAATACGAGGTCCCGTTATCATCTACCATGCTTTGCAGGTCTTCGATCTTTATATCTTTGATTGGCGCGTATTGCAGATCAGAAAATCGGTTATAGGCGATCTTGTGCGCGGTTTGTTTTGAGTCTGATAATTTAAGCATGGCGCTTGTGCTCCATGCCTCATATAGTGACTTTAGCGTAACTTCCTTTTTAACGGTTGGGTCTGCGGTTTTTAGCCACTCCAGCGCTGCCGTGCGGGTCGTAAACGTGCGCCTTGAGCGTTTATCCTGCCCGCCGTGCATTATGCGGCATTCGGCCATCCAGCGCCCGTTAGCAAGCTTGTAAACAGAGCCCTGGCCATTTCCGCGCTTTTTGACGGATTTTTCGCGCGGGGCTTGAGCCGCTCCGCACCAGTTACAAAACGCGCTATCTGGCGGGATCTCTTTTTTGCATTTTTTACATAGCATGATGGGCCTCCGAGTTGGTCATAGGGGGGAGCTGTCTGGCTTTCTTGCCGCCATCTACACATCCCACGAATGGCCGCATGTTTGGCACACGGCGCGTGATTTTATTTTGCTAACGGTTTTTTCGCGTTTGAAAATCTGGATTATCAGGCGCGGAAGGAATAGAAAAATCCAGAGCAGCATGTCAAAAAGCCAACCGAAAAACACCCAGTAAGCCCAGCCGTGGCGTTTCTTTTTGATTTCAGTCACGGCCTGGACGGTCACATTAGTGTTTTTGCATTTTGGACATATCATAGTATGTTCCTCCTGATTTTGTTTTTCAAATCGGCCTTCGTCCGGATCTTCTCTTGATCGCCATAACCTTGCCCTCAAGTCAGTTACGCGATACTTCATCCAGCAAAACCGTTATCGAATCAATAACGCTCTTTGTTAGCGATTGGAACCCGTGTGAATTTTGAGAATGATGCATTTCCACGAATATATATTGTTTCTGACCGTTTATGAACGTACATGCATTTGTAGTGATTTGTGCCTCAAAAAACATAGTACCTTCAATAGCGTTCATTGTTCCTGTAAATGATACATACGGGACCGTCATGTTGGAAACTTCCGTGAAGCCTGCAGCATCAACGGTAACCTCTAATGCCTGTTCTGTGATAAGCGTTTGAAACAGTTTCGCATATTCTTCCGATGAAGCGATATGTTCGCGGGTTATATACGTATCCATAGACGAAATCGCAATCCAAAAAACCTGCCCATCCGCATCAAGCATCGCGGTAAACATGCCATCGCTTTTCTCAATAACGCACGTATCAGGCACGTCCAGCGTTATTCCATTCCACTCTACAGATATTAACTCGTTATAGATGGGCGCTGGCGTATAGATGGGTGTCGGCGTGCTTTCGGGGATGGGGTCGGGGTCGGCTCCTGCTGTTTGCGAACCTTGGCACGCTGCTAATATGCCCGCCAGCATGCAGACGCCAATCGCTATGACATATTTCTTTGCTTTACAAATCTTAGTTTTTGCACTCATATTTCAGCATCATCCAATCTACATATTTGTTACGATTATACCAGTATATGCCATAGGCCCGCAACAACATAGTAGTGTGTGTTTCTGACATAATATTTCCATATAGGATACTATATTGACTGTTAATTTCCATTTGGTATACAATAATAATCTAACCAAACAAACATTCGAAAGAGGGGGCAAACAAATGAAGAAGATTTATGTTGATATTCCAGACTGTGATGTGCGGTATTTTAAGCTTCCTCAGTTGCCGGGCTATCTTCTTGTAAACGAGCTTGCCCAAGCTCTTCAACAACCTGCCGTGCAGTTGCGGTCGCTTGATCATCTGTCTCCGGCTGCTCTTGTGGGGTTACTTGAGCGGCAAGCTCAGCAATGCGCAAAAGTATCTTTTGATCGTCGGGAGATGCGAGGTTAAAGCTAGACAAAAGCATATGCTCTTGCTTCGTAAGAGAAATATCAATTGAGGTATGCCCAACATCTGCAAAATAGTCAAGGGTTACGCCAAGTGCGTCACAGATGGCTTGTAAGTCCTCAAGTTTAACCTTTGTATTATTGCGTCTAATAATTCCGTAAATCGTATTTACATTTACGCCTGTAGCCAACGACAATTGATTGACGTTGGTTTTTCTTATTTGCAAAAGTCTTTGGAGCTTATCTCCTATTGCCATCTTATATCACCTCGGCAACATGTTATCACGAGTAATACAAGCGGTCAATAAAAATCTGTACAAATGAAAAATAAATATTGACAAAAGTACGGATTTAGACTATCATCATCTTGACAAAAGAAAAGATTAAAGGAGGGAGCCGTATTGTTTCACAACCTTAAAACCGCCATGGAACGGGAAGCAGTTACAATCAATGACCTAGCGGTCACGCTCACTGCACACAGAAACACTATTCAAAACAAACTGAATGGCACCTATGCTTGGACATACTATGAGGTTCGATTAATTCATAGCATACATTTTCCGCACTATGAAATGGCTTGGCTTTTTAAACGTTTCCCCAAAGCAAGTTAAGAGGCGGTGTCGTGAACCGCTAAAGTGAAGCGCCAAAAACATGAAAGCCCGGCGGTGGTTGCGCCGAAGCTCTCATGCCCTATTTGTTTTCCTGAACCTTGTTGCAGTTTGCAGTTGTCGTCTCGTCCAAATATTTTGGTCTGGATTTTCAACCAGTAAGACGTCGACAATCAGCATCTTACCTTTTTAGTGAGGTCAGGCTATACTCGCGGATGCTGCCTTTTGCGTACAAACGCTTCCCCAACCACAGGTTGCTTCTATGGCAAGGCGCTTCACTTTAGCGGTTCAGGTTCCGCTTGATGCCCAACACGCATCAGCATTCATCAGGACTGGGCATCAACAAAAGTTTGGTCAATAAGACCACCTCCTGTTCCTGCCCTTAATCAGGCGTACAAATATTGTAACAAGTACATGTGGGTAAAGCAATGTGAAAGATAAGTGTGAAATGCGCAAAACAGCCGAACTGCTTGGGGTCGATATTATGCATCTTTTTGAGCTAGACAACAAAGTCAGCTAGAAGGGAGTAGATTGGTAGATGGGGAAGATCAAAAAACTATGGGAAGAGGCCCCGAGAAGGTGGCCAAATGCACCACTATACATTCTAGTCGTTGCCCTTGCTCTTCAGATTCTCGCACTCATTCTATCCATGCGCTATTAAGCAAAGGAAGTATCTGCGGAATGAGCGCTAAGATCGCAACGATAAGGGCTACAACGGCAATTGTCGTAGTTATGCGCCAGCGCTTGTCTGCCTTTCGGGATGCGTGTTTTTGATCTATGTGATCGTCTAAAACCGCCCTTCCCTTTTCGGTTATCTTGTAGGCTGTTGCATATCTTCCTACAACACCCACGCCGGAATAAGACGCGAAATCTGTTCCCTCAATAAGCTTTGCGTTCTCCAAATATGTTATTGCCTCCTTGTCCTCGTCCGATGCAAATAAGGAGTTGCGTTCATCGGTGGTAAATTTTTTAACTTTCCCAAATTCGCCCAATATGCGAAATGCATTTACCGAGATCATGCCATTACTATCCATCAAACTACCCCTCCCCTTTATGGGGAAATTATACCACACCAATATATCCCTCTCAAGAAAGTAGAAAATTGGCACATGGACGAAATCAAAAAAGCGCCACAGGATTTTGTATTGCGCGCAGCCAAGGGAAAAATGGAAGGGGCAACCCCGGCAGAAATTGCAGTTCTGCCGGCAGCTGCAACTATTCTCATGGTTTACTCATCGGACGAATCGCCACCGTTAACAAGAAACGAATAGACGCCATCTATAAACTCTGTTACATCTTCGGCGGAAACCCAACTATCGGTAGATTTAATGTTTTTCTCCGCAAGCCTCACAGCAGTTTCGATGGCAAATTCAGGGTCAAATTTGTGTTGCATAACTACACCTCCCTTCTAGGGAAATTGTATCACGTAAGAATATATGGAAGCAAATATTAGCCCGTCATGTTGGGCAGAAAGGAGACCAAACTATGCCAAAGCTCACATTAGCAGATATTGAGGATATGACAGCCGCAACGTTATCGGTTGAGGAAGTAGCCGAAGTTATTGGCGTTAACGCCCAAAATATTCGTCAGCAAGCGCAACGTGAGCCTCTTAAGCTTGGCTTTCCGGTCATTGTGCTTTTATCCAGGGTGATCATACCCCGGGCAGGTTTTGTGTCGTTTATGAAATATGGACACACGCGGTCGACCTGCTGGGAGGTGGAGTAAATGATCGCCCTATTCTACGCGCTGTGCATCATCTCCGTGCTGCTGGCAATCGATCTGGCTTGCACACGCATCCCGGCGCTATCACAGTTGGTGGCGCGTTGGTTGAGGTGGGTTAAAAAATAGAACGCCCACCGGAAGCAACCAGTAAGGCGTTCGTCATAAAAATACACAAATAGTATATCACATTGCTTGAAAAAGCGCAAGTGATCAGAAAGGAAAAGCATATGCGTACAACTCAAATAAAAATACGCAACTTGTTTGGCATATCAGAATGTGATCTCACCGGGAGATCGGTTGAGCTTACTGGGCCTAAGGGGGCCGGTAAAACATCAGTGCTGGATGCGATACGGTATGCCCTTACCAATCGGAGCGACCGGGATTTTATCATCCGGCAGGGCGCGGAAGAGGGGGAAATCCTAATTGAAACCGATACGGGCCTGCATATCAATCGCAAAACACGCTTGAACAAAGCGGATGCGGTTAAGGTGCGCGACGGCTCGCTAACGCAAACGCGCCCGGCCGAGTTTTTGAACCAGATATTTACTCCGTTACAACTGAATCCGGTGGAATTTACGCAGATGTCGCGGCAGGAGAAAAATCGCGTCATCCTGAACCTGATCGAATTTGATTGGGATACGAACTGGATACGCGCTCAATTTGGGGAAATTCCGCAGGGAGTAGACTACTCGAAGCACATCCTTGAGGTTCTGGCAGATATCCAATCCGAAAAAGGCGTGTATTACCAGAGCCGCCAGAATATTAACCGCGATATCAAAAACAATCAATCGCTTGTGGCCGAGATCGCACGGGATATACCGCAAGGATACCAAGCGGAAAAGTGGGAGAATTTTGATCTGTCCGAGGCAATAAGGCGGCTCGAACAGGCGAGAGAGACTAATAACCGGATCGAGCGCGCTAAGGCGTTTCGCGCATCATACGATAACAAAATGCGCGGGCTGGATGCCGATCGGGATATGGCGATTGCAGCAGAAGAAAAGGCCATCGCAAATGAGCGGGATGGTTTGAGCCGAACGATTGAACGACTCAAGGCGGAGATCGTTGCGGCGGAGGATAAGCTTGCCGGCCTGGATGATCGGCTAAATGACAAGCTTGCCGTAATCAAGGCGCGGCATAGCGAGGCTGTTGCGAAACTGGACGCAGATACCGACACGGCTAACAAATGTTGTATGACTTAATATTTCTTGAGCCTGGTCAGCCTTGGCCCCCTAAGTCGGAGGTTGAGCGCATTCAGCTTTATGACATCAACCGGAAACTTTTTGAAGGCGAGCACTATGGCGGGCAGAGTGATGCTTTTCGGCGCGTACAACAGGTAGTTGGCGCGTTTGATGATGTTGTAAGTTATGAAATTTTACTCAACTATCAACAGCTAGTTAGCAAGAAAACTGCCGATCTGCTTTTTTCTGAATGGCCTACAATCACCAGCAAAGATAAGAAAATGCAAGTCTTTATTGACGGTTTTACTCAGAGATCACAACTGCTTTCACAGTGCTATCAAGCGGCATTGGACGTATCCAGATATGGGGATGGCACGCTTGGCGTGTCACGTCCTCAAGGAGGAGCGGTAGCTTATGTTGGGCGCACAGATTGTTGGTATCCTGTAGTGGATCCGCTAAATATCAAGCACAGGTTACATGAGGTGATCGCTGCAGTTGTTGCGCCGAATTCAGAGAAACCCACAGAGCGCGAGCTGCTCATTGAAATACATTCTCCCGGGCAAAATGAGCGACGTCGCCATCGACTAGAGGGAAAAGTGTCCGGGGTGATTGGTGATCGGCTAGCTACACCCGAGGTGGTTAGTACAGGAGTCGATGGAATTGACTTTTGGCAAGTATCAAACATTGTTACCTCTGACCGCGTGCATGGCATTGATGACTATCACAATATCAACAGCCTAATACAAGAGATCGAGGTGCGCTTTGCCCAGATATCAAAAGTTTTAGATAAACATGCGCAGCCCAGTATGCAAGGCCCCGCTAGTGCGCTCGAGGAGAGGCGCGGGGAGAATGGTATGGGTACGGGCGAATTTGAAATTCGCACCGGTAATTTCTTTATCAATCGCGGACTAGGAGAGGACGAAAGCGGCAATGTTGGATATATTGTTTGGGATGCTCAAATGTCGGCGGCATTTGAGCAAATCGAGAAGCTTTTGGGACAACTACGCACAATTTCAGAGATGGGCGCGCTAATTTCCGATGTTGCTGAAAAAATGGGTCAGATGCCAACAGGCACAGCTTTGCGTACGCTGTTATCTACCGCTCTTGCAAAAATTGCTCGCGTTCGTATGACGTTCGACCCTGTACTAAAGCAGGTAATCCAAACGGCCGCGCGGCTAGATGGAATTCATTCCGCAGATATATCAATCAAGTGGTTTGATGGCCTGCCTGATGATCCAATGGAGACGGCGCAGATCGTAAGCCTGCGTACGGGTGCCAAACAAACTATGAGTATTCAGACAGCTATCATGGAGGTTGACGGCAAAACAGAAAGCGAGGCACAGAAGGAAATTAACCGCATCGGGGATGAAAATGCTGAAGCTTTTGAGGTTACTGCGCTTGATGAAATGAATACCTCGTTCGGTGGGAGCGGTGATGATGAGTGAACTACCGTAAAGAATTAGAGAAGGCCGCTAAAGAGGCGCGTGAAACTATACAGGACGCCCTTGTTAAAAAGCGTACTGGGTCCGCGCTGCAACGTCTTCATGCAGCGGCCAAAGAAATTGAGATGTTGCTTGCTAGGTTTGCTAAAGCAATCCGGAGTTTTATGCCATTGGCTGTGCAAGAAGGATACATTGATGCTCTGAAAGATCAAAGCGATAATGTAGATGAGCTTATTGGTATGTTACAGTTAGATGACCAGCTCGAGTATTTAGCATTCAATGCGGCAAACGCAAGCGAAGAGTATGTGCGTGATGCGATGGTGCGTGTTCGTGAGGCTACTCGTGAGGTACGGTACGAAGGTGTGATACGGGGATGGCTGCATGATGGATTATCTCCACAGCAGGCGGTAGAACGGCTTACCGAATCGCTTCGCGGAGAGGGAAACGCGCTGGGCGGCATTACGTATCGCGACGGTCGCGTTGTGCCCTATGACACATATGCGGCGATGGCAGTGCGCACGGCGGTTAACCAGGCGGCCAATATGGCCGCGATAGGCGTGTCCCTCAGCGAGTGGGGCGAGGGCGTTGTACGTATGTCTAAACATTACCCCACATGCGCCGTGTGCGCTCCACTTCAAGATCGCTACTACCGTACGATGGATTTTACGCGAGAGGATGAGCGAAGCCGGCTGCCTCATATCAGTGCGGCATATCGACTTTGGCCGGAGTTCGATAATGTTCATCCGAATTGTAGGCACATTAGCGTGTCAATAAATTGGTCAATGTTACCCAAGGAAGAACGGGCAAGGGCTTTGGCGGACGCCGACAAGCCAACAGGCACTGATACGCGAAGTGTTGATGAGATTAAGGCTTATAGAGCGGATCAGCAGAAAAAAGCGCAGATGAACTCAGATCGTAAGCAGTATGTGCGATGGAGACAGGTGCTTGGGGGTAGCGCGCCTAGGTCATTTGCGGCATTTAGACGTATGAAGGCATCAGGGAGCGATACCTGGGCTCTGATGAACAAAAAATATAATCTATATGTGCGGGGCATGAAAGATGGCGTTTTGCCAAATGCATTGCTTGCGGTGACGACAGAAGAAAAGTTGCGTGGTTACTTGCTTAGCTCTGAGCATCCCGCAGGAAAACACAAGGCGCATGTTATTCGTTCGGTATTGGGCTATGCTGAAGTCAGTTGGAATGTATTTTCTGATAAGTTGTATTGGGAAGTGCAAAAAAGCCCTGTGAATGAGGCTAAATCGTTTACATACAACAAGGATAATGTTACAATTAGTGCAACTAAATTCACTGTCCCAATAATCATGTCGGGCGAAAAGGGAAGGATGCTCGAAATGTTAACTGTGTGGCAGATTGATGAGGGAAGTGGTGTTCCCCGTTTTATAACGGCGACATTTCCGAAGAAAGGCGGCAGTTAAATGCTTAAGTTGCTTGACGTTGTGCATCTTAAGGCCGACGATCCTGATGTGGGCGTATTCGTAAAGGACACGGGCACTATCGTTGATGTGCTTAGCGACGGTATTTACACGGTTGAATTTATAGATGATAAGGGGCACACAAATATGGAGGCGTTGGCGAAGGTATACTGCGAAAACGAGCTGGCGCAATAATTACACAATATCGGTAACAAACCACCTTCGGGTGGTTTTTTTTATGCTCGCCTACCCGTTGGCGGGCATTCTTAAGGTGAACGGGATACCATGGTCACCTAGACCTTAAACAGGAGGACAACATGCCGAAGAAGATGAATCTGCAACTGTTTGCAGAGGCTACCCCAGCCGCGAACGGGGATGAGGCCGCTGTGCCTAAACAACAGCAAACATCACCCGCTGGGCAACCGGCACAGCCTACAGAGACCCCTGCGGTGCCACAGGACAAGACGTACACCGAGGCGGAATTCCTCGCGATGAGCTCCTCCCAGTACTCAAAGGGCATGGCGAAGGTCATGAAGGATGCGGGATTTGAGCCAGATAAGGAGCAGGGTTTTAAGACGCAAATAACTGCGTTCAAGCAATGGCAAGACGGCCAGAAGACTGAATTGCAGCTTGCTCAAGAGGCAGCAGGCAGGGTGCCCGCAAAGGATGCGGAAATCGATGAATTAAAGGCCCAGATTGAAGCGTCTAGAGTTGGCGTTGCCCCAGAGTTTGCGCCGGACGTAATCCTGCTTGCTAAACAACAACAAAACTACAAGGATGACAGGGCTGCTGCCATTAAGGCAGTTCTCGAAAAGTACCCACATTTTAAGGGCCAACAGCCCAACACAACGCAGGTGCAAAATCCGGGGGGCGGGGCGCCACCTGCGGGCACCGAAGCGGATTATAAGCAGCGGTATGAAGAAGCAATGAAAGCGCGGAATACTCTGCTAGCTGTACAGATCAAAAATGAAGCAGCAAAGAACAAAATATTTTTCTAGGAGGAATAACTAATGCCTAATGTATCAGGTATGGTTGTAAAGACCTCGGAGGAATATGAAGCGGCTATCCGTCAGATGCAAGCGAAGGCTAATAAACTTTCCCAAAATCTGCAGACACTGCCAGCAAGGGCGGTTGTAAAGATTGCGATGAATATTCTGTCTGCAAGCGTGCTTCGCGCACCCGTTCACGATGGTATTTTGAGGGCGGGAGGCTATCTGCTTGTTAATGGAATGCTATTAGCCACGGGGAATGCGGACGGCAGCATTGAGGTGTTAAGCAGCGAGGACATTCCCCTAAACGACAGAATTAATATCCGAATTGGATTCAGGGCATTTAGCGAGGACGGTTATGATTATGCGCTTTATCAGCATGAGCATATTGAATTCAAACATCCTATGGGAGGGCAAGCAAAATTTCTTGAGGCTAGTCTGGATGAAAATACGCCCGAACTGGTTACAGCCATACGTGATGCCATGCAACAAGCTAAGAGGGAGGCAATTCTGTGATTAATTTACCTGAAGGGTGTAAAGCGTATCTTGAAAATGCAGGTTATACCAGCATATTTATGGACGGAATGCCTGTACAGCCGCTCGATTGTATCGCGGTATTTGAATATGAGAGCGGTAATCCTTTTGGCGCGACAGGTATCAACTATGGCAGTACAACACAATTGATGCAGGTGCGCGTGCGAAGGAAGACGCTCGCGGAAGCACGGGGCGTTGCTGTTAGCCTGTTCAAACTGCTAGATAGCGGCGGCGACGAAACTCTTTTCGACTTTGGCGGCAACTCTGCCATCTGTAGGCCGCGCGGCACACCATACAAATTGGACGACGACGGAAAGGCCGTCGTTTTTTCATGCAACTATAGAGTACAAACATTCAGCGAGGAGGAATGATTTATGGGTAAAGATAAAGGATTGGTGGGGTTTAAGGATTTTACCGTTTATCCCATTACCAGCGACGAGCCAGGCGGCTTCGAAGTCAGTACGGCAATTTCATTGCCGTATGTGCAGTCTCTCGACCCGCCCGACACGGCTGGCAGCACAGGTACACCTGTGTACGCGGACGACGAGGAATATCTGTCCAGCTCAGGGGGCGATACCGATGAAACACGGCGCTTGACGATTGCGGAGCTGGCTTTGACGTCGCTTGCTACCCTGAAAAACAATGCAAAATACGACGTAGACACGGGGATATACTCCGAGGGTAGTGCAGTGAGCGCGGAGGCGGTTCCGCCTTTTGCGGCAACATACGTCACTAAACTAGGCAACGCCGGCGGGTATCGTTTGCACAAGCATTATAAAAGTGAGGTGCAGGCTGTAGTGCCTACGCAACTTACTACAGCGGACGGATCCGTTAAGGTGTCCGCATATAATGTCGACTTCAAGTTTGGAGAAAATAAAAATGGGATGCGTTATGAAGCGCAAGATGTAGCCGCATACGATACTGCAGCGAAGACATGGCTTAGTTCGTTTGAGAGCGGCGAGGCGGGAGGTTAAGGGGTGGGAAACCACCCTTTTTCTTATGGAGGGATTATGAGATCGAAACAGAAACCGAACTGCGTAACGATATGCGGTATTGAGGTAAAGCGTCTCGGTTACTTGGATTTTGAGGACGCATTCCTTGCTTGTGAGGATGCAATAGCTGCCGCTGCCGATGCAGTGTTTCCTGGAATGGGCGTGTTGGAAATTGCGGTCATGCTAAAAAGCGACGGACAAAAGGACGTTATACAACAGCTGCTTTTAAGCAGCACGGCGTTTGTGCGTTTGGTAGTATCTATTATCGCGCGCTTTACGAAACAGGACGAAGACAATATTTTAACCTCGGAAAATATCGGTATTGGTGGCATAGTTGACCTGCTGGTAGCGGTTATTGAGGTTAATGGAATTATAGATTTTTTTACCAAAGGCTTGCCAATGCTCCAGATGATCGGGCAAGCCATAAAACAGCACAAGCCCAGCGAATAGAACTGCTCGCTTATTTTTCAGCCTCAGGCATTTCCAAACAACAGTTGAACGAATATTACTGGGAAGAGCTTGAGCCCATAATTGATGCGCGATATCGGCAAGCAACAGGAAAAGACCCGGGGGAGCTGGTGGACGAGGATGGAAACGCAGTAGGGAACGTGGTGTAGAACTATTACTGGAAATGGAAATGAGTAGGTAGTAACGTCCTGTGCATTTTGGTATACTATGGGAAAATGAGCGGGAGGGGTACGGAATGTTAATAACAACTACCAACGGCATAGGAAATTACGAGATAACCGAATATATTGGTGTTGTTACTGCAAACGCAGTGGCAAGGACGGGGTTCTGGGCAGATCTTTCTGCGAGTTGGGGCGATTGGTTCTCTGGTTTTTCAACTGCATATCAAGATGAATTAGACACACTGAAAAATGAAGTATTAACTAAACTCACACGCAAGGCAAAAAAGATGAAGGCTAATGCGATAATCGGCCTTCGGGTTGACTTTGATGAAATATCAGGTCAGAACAAACAAATGTTTATGGCAGTAATGACGGGGACTGCCGTGTATATAAATGGATTGTCTTCCGAGGACAGCACATCGGGCGAAATATCAGAAGAGGCCGTTCATTACTTGATTGCGCGTAACGACTATTTAGAGCAGATACAAAATGGTAGCGTCAAGGCTCTGATGAGCATGGAGAAAATATACGAGTACGAGTTGGTAGAAGCCATAAACAACGTGATTGATGAATTGTCGGCTGGTGTTACCGGTTCATTCACGGTTATGAGCGCTGAAAACAAAGACAAACTAGACCAATATTTTTCACTTTTTGACAAAAATGAACTTTCATCAAAGTTTATTGACAGGATTACGCAGACCAGTGTTGGAGAGCAGGCATTTACACAGCTAGTTGGTGTGATGAAAAACTATAGGCTTGGAAATCTTACGGCGGTAGAAAATGCACTTAAGAATACGGATTTGCAGAAGAAACGTCTAGGGTTGCATCTTGTCGAAGTTTTGCCCGCTAAATATAGCAGAGAAGATGCAGCTACGTTAATACGTTTAGCTGAATTGATGAAAACTGGATTTCCTGAAGTTATTGAGTGGAAGGTGCCGGGCAAAAAGTGGGAGTGTTCTTGCGGCAGAATAATGAACGCAGATTATGAATCATGCAATAAATGCACCACTTCTAAGAGGGGGCTGACTTGGACGGACCCAAAGCCAGAGGAATTGGCACCTAAACTAGAAAAACGAGCTAAGGTGCTGCGCGAGTATTTTGGAGAAGCAAATGGATAGCACAAAGAAAGAGTTGCGTGAGCTGGTAGAAGAGCTTGAAATGCGGGTTTTCGGATTAGAAAAGCGCCTCGCTTATTTGGAGCGGCTTGAGATGCGACGGCGCAAAAAAATGGACTTTCCCGACGATAATGTCCTGCCTGAATTGGAACCACGGGTAGAGACGAGCGTCGATAGCGGGGAAATGGAAGACGATCTGTTAGGTGATGCGATGCGCATAGTGATGGAATGCGGCCAAGTGTCATTTTCTATATTGCAGATTGGGCTGCGTGTTGGTTACGCGCGATTGGCACAATTGGTAAATATTATGGAGAAGCGCGGTTATATAGGCGGCTTCGACAGCAGTAAGCCACTGGAAATATTAATTACGCGAGCGCAGTATGAGCAAATATTTATGAAAAAAAGCACTTGACTTCGTAGACGAAGCCATTTATTATAGACATAGCGTCAAAAATGAAGTCATAAAGGAGGTGGCGAACAATCGAGGAAAAGATAAGAACATTCACACTTAGATTAACACCAGAGCAACACGAAATGTTGGAAAGGGGGGCTGAAAAAGAGAAAATAAGCAAAAACCAGTTTATTGTACGGCTACTGGAAAACAGTAATGCGGAGGGGCTAGGATCTGGATTAAGGGATATGCGTCAAGAAATGATGAAAACTCAAGAACAAATTCAAACATTGCAATATGAATTGGAGGACGCGGTCGCCGCATTACGAATTTTAGGTGCTACGCCAGTAGACGACGAAGATCCCGATGGGACATCAACAGAAGAAAAGAGATAGAAGGTTGTAGTTTGACGGCCACACCTAATATCTCTTACTCGGAGGCATCTCTGCCTGTGAAATTATTATACCACATCAGAGATACCTCAAACAAGATTATTTTATGGAGGTATTTTTTATGCAATCAGAACATGGAACCATACTAATAAAGAGCGAAACTGCGTTGTTCCAGGCCAGAAATCTTCTGGAGACAATAGCGGACTTGGAAAATCTGGAAAATGTGAAGAATCATGGATTTAAGGAAGAAACCTTAATCAGCACGGCTATAAACTATCTGACAGAGGCGATGAACGCCGTTGGTAAAGTGAGGATCGAGATTAACAATGCGGAACGGGCTAAGGGCAAGGAGGCAGCGGCATGAATAAATTGCAAGTATTTAACAATTCGCAGTTTGGCGAAGTTCGCGTGATTGAGAAAAATGGCGAACCGTGGTTTGTCGCGGCTGATGTGTGCAGGGCGCTGGAGCATAGTAATGTAACCATGGCAGTAACTGGGTTGGAAGAAGATGAACGGGCTAAGTTCAACTTAGGGCGTCAGGGAGAAACGAATATCGTCAACGAACCCGGCCTTTACGCTCTCGTGCTCGGTAGCCGCAAGCCGGAGGCTAAGGCGTTCAAACGATGGATCACTCATGATGTAATCCCAGCTATTCGCAAAACAGGTCAATATTCCGTCCCGCAGCCTACCGACCTTTCCGTGAAACGCATGGAGGTGCAGGAACGCAACAGCCGTGTGCGAGAGGGCAGGCTGCTCCTGCAGATTGCTAACCACAAGGCGCTGTCTGAAGAAGCGCGCGAGCTGATCCTACTTAATACTCATGAGTTCATCACGGGAAAGACGCTTCCTTTCCGCCCTACACTCACTGAGCCGCTCATGACGACAGGAGATGTGGCAAAGCGGCTTGGTGAGGATATCGGTGCGAATTTAGGTATTCATAACCTGTATTTTACGGAAAACTGGGTTGGGAGAACCGCGAACGCTTTCGGGGTGAAGATTGAGAAGTATGGACAGGTTGTGCTTGATAAGAAGAAGCACAGTGATGGGCAGGTTGACACGTTTCGGTATAACGCAGCCGGATATGGTCGTTTGAAAGAAATTCTAACCAATACGGACAATTGGCCGCAGAATATGCGAAAAAAATATAAGATTGCATAGAGCATTAAAACAAAACCGCCTTTCGGGGCGGTTTTGTTATGCACAGAAAGGATGCCCACATGGACGAAAAACTAGAGTTTCAACTTGGCGTAGACGCTTCCGGTGCTACTACCGGGGCGGGTCAGTTTAGCGATGCGTTAGGGCAGACTACGCGAACGGTTAAAACTACACAGCAAGAGATTAGCAAGCTTGAAGCTGAGTTGCGAAAATTATCTCAAGAGTATGACCAGCAGGCCGAAAAGTTGCTGGCGCTGACAAAGCAAGAGAGTGAGCTGGAGGCAGTTCTTAAAAACTCCACAACCAGTACGCTGCAGCGTGCAAAAGCTTCTCAAGAGTTGTTTTCCGTTCAAAAACAAATCGCTGCCGAAACGCCTAAAATGAAGCAGCTTGAGACTGAGCTTAATCGCCTTAGCGATAAGTTTGGTGAAGCTGAGCCCGCCATCAAAAAGACTGGCAGTACGATGACGGCTACTGGTAATGCCGCGGCCAAAACCTCACAGCAGGTGGGGACAGTCGGTTCAACAATGGATCAGGCTGTGGAGAAGCTTAAGGTTTCCCAACAGGTGTATGACAGTATTGCTCAGAAGTTGCAACAGGCGTCTTTGCAATATGATCGCCAGGCAGAGAAGATTTTGAAGCTAATGAATGAGGAGACGAAGCTTGAAGCAATTATTCAAAGCGGCACAGCAGGCATTGAAAAGAGAATACAAGCCAACCAGAGGCTTATAGAGGTACAGCAACAAATCGCGGCGGAGACACCAGAAATGAAACGGTTGGAGGGTACGCTTAATGATTTAACGGATAAAATGTCGTTAATGGACCCTGCGGGGCAACGCGTTAGCCGTACAATGACGTCTATGGGCGCGCAAGCCGCCTCTACTGCCGCACAGCTCGCCGGGGGCAACAGCAGCCTATCCGGTGCTATCTCAACGATGGGACAGTCTATCTACGCGATAAGCGCAGGCATAAGTCCTTGGATTATTGGCATAAGCGCTGCTATGGCGGCAATAAAGCTTATTACAGGCTCTGTTGAGGATCTCAACAAGTTTATAGTGGAACAGATCGAACTATTACACGAGCAAAGGGACGCCTTGCAAGCGTCCACTGAAAAGCTCACACAAGCCAAGGCAGCGTTTGCAACATACACCAGTGCTACGGCCAGTGCAGATGAGCTGACGGCGGCACAACAGAAATTAGTCAACACCTACCCGGACCTTATAAAAGGTATCAACGAAGAGGGTGAGGCTGTTATCGTTACAACAGAAACTATCGATCTATATATCAAAAAGATGGACGAGGCCGACCGAAAAGCACGCCAAAGGCAAGCAAACAAGGCAAAAACATTGTTCGAAGAAGAGGCAAAGGCGGCAATAGATGCCGCTAAAGATGTGGAAAAACTCACCAAACAGATGGATGAGTATAAAAAAACTGTTGGCGAACTGGGCGTGGGTACAATTCAAAAAGGCGGAGGCTTGGGGTTTGACCTTATTGATCAGAATGCAATCGACGACCTACAGGTCAAGCTTGACGAGGCAGAGTCTCTCTGGGAAGAATATCGCGACAACGCAATTGCAAATATAATCGATCAATACACTGCTACCGTGGAGCTGACTGGTGAGCAGACGCTTATTGTGCAGGATAGGCTGCAAAATTTCATGGAGCAAAATAAAGAGGCGTTGACAAGCGGAGAAGCAGCTGTTCACGAACTGCTTACAAACTCTTTCGGGGCAATAGGAGAAATTCTTGAGACTGCGGGCGTTTCTGTGGATGAGTTCACGGAAAAGCTTGAGAACGCAACTAAAGTTGATTTTAGTAAACAGGCTGAACAGGCGCTAAAATTAGACAGCGTATCGAAGGCCGCCAAGAAAATTGCAGATGAGTTTGGAAACGCGAAAAAAGGTAGCGATGAATATACGCAGTCGAGTGAAAGGCTGAAGCGGGTTACCGGTCTTACACGTGATGAGATTGAAGCGGCTTATGGCTCTATTGAGAGCTTTGCAAACGCAATGGGCGAGGGGGCAGCGGCCGCTGCCGGCTCACTTTCAGGTGAGTTAAAGGAAGCAATAGCCGAGATGATTCTTACGGGTGAAACTGCCTCTCTGACAGCCGATGAAATTACAGAGTTGCTTGGGAAGTTGCGTGAAGCAGGGCTCTTTGATGAAGGAGGAGGCAAACGCTCAGACGGCGGTAGCTCACGCAAAAAGGCATGGGAGGAAGAACTGGCACTGATCGAGCGCGTCCGTGATGTCGAGGCGGAGTATACCGACGAATACGTTGCACATATCGAATACCTGCTGTCGTTGGAAAACGTGTCCGCAGAGCAGCGAAAGCGCCTTGAAAAGGAGCTTGGCTATGCAAAACAAGGTGTTACAGCAGAGCTTAACGACAGTTACATTTCGTTTCTCGAAAACCTCCTGCGGGCAGAGAAACTCACAGCAGACCAACGCCTTGAGATTGAGCGCAAACTTTTCGAAGCGAAATATCAATATCAGCAGCAAGCGTTGGCGTCATATCAGGATTTTGGAAATGCTGTTGTGGACGCTCTGCGGAACCGGTACCAAGCCGAGTTGGATGCGCAGGTCAATGCTCTGAATGCCCAAATAAGTGCTGTACAGGCTGCAGCCAAGAAACAGACCGCAGCTGTGCAGGCTGCCGCTGACGAGCGTATAAAAGCCATACAAGACGAAATACGAGCCTTGGATGATCTTCTTAAGGCACGCACTCGTGCCAATCAGGACGAAGCGGATGAGGACAAACTCGCCCACCTTAAGGAGCAGCTCAAATACGAGAAAGACCTCTATAACCAGCAAAAGTTGCAGGAACAAATAGCGCAACTTGAGAAGGAAATGGAAGAACGTCACTGGCGCGAGGGCATTCAGGATCAAAAGGAAGAACTGAACGATCAAATTTCTCTCATACGCGATGAAACAAAGAGTGAAATTGCGTTGATCCAAGCGCGGGCAGACAAGGAAGTTGAGATTTTACGCGAACGAATTGCATCTGTCCAAGCTTATTATGCCGAACGCTTGAATAAGCAGCGTCTCTATCATGAAGCGGAATATATGCTGCAAAACGCCAGTGAGGAGGAAATCATAGAACTGCTGAAAAGCTACAATCAGGATTACTTGCTAGCCGGATCTGCACTCGGGCAGAATTTGTATGATGGGCTAAAGGTCAAACTGGATGCCATGATCCAAGCGGCAAAAGATGCAGCCGCAGAAATCGCGCGCATTATGGCAGGAGGCAACCCCGGAGGAAGTGGGAGTGGAGGGGACGGATCAGATCGCTATACGCCTGTTACCGATACCTTTGCTGCTTTTGCTCAACATGTGACCGAACCCGCACGTAGGTATTATGCAGACCGAGCAGGAAAGGCCGGCATGAAAGAGTATGCACTCGCCGATTTTGATAATAACTCTAACGCTTTTGGCTATAACAACGTACAAACCACTGAAAATTTAACGCCAGCTCGTTCTGTGAAGGTTGATCAGACCGTGGTTATTCAAAGCCCTACCCCTAGCACTTATCAGGTAGCACAGGCACTTAGAAGGGAATCGGAGAAACTTGCAAGTATGATTTGAGGTGGTAAAGGTTGAGAAATTTGAAGTTTGTTTCCTCGCGCGGTGAGGTTCTTTTTAATTTGGAGAAACCGACGCCTTACGTATTTAATAACCTCCAGTATACAGGCAAGCCAGAGGTTTTTATGCTGACTACGCAAGGTGCAAAACAGGATGGGGAAACGTTACATGAGGCGTATTACGAGCCGCGTGAGTTAGATTTTTCAGGCTACGTATACGGTGCAACGCAGTACCAAATGTACGAGCGTCTGCAGGAGCTGCAAGCTGTGATTGGCGGCAAAGAACTTTTACGCGTGGAATACACAAACGACTATGGCAGCTATTACATTTCGGGGATTGTGAATGACCCACCAGAAGAAGATTCACGGATTTACCGTAGTGACTACGGGCACATGAAGCCAATATCGTTAACTATTTACTGCCCGGATCCGCTCTGGCGGCCCAACGGCAAGATCGAGGAGGAGATTGTTGCATACCGTTCCGGGCGCTTTAGTTTCCCGTTTACGATCTACCCGCCGGGCGTTACTTTCGGATCAGGCGGGTACAGAAAAGATATCATCAACATCGGTGATAGTGACGCGCCGGTTGAAATTTGGATACATGGGCCAGCGATACGCCCCAAAATCAGCAATCTTTTAAAAGGTGAGTATATGGCGTTTAACATAGCTTTAAGAGACTATGAAACGCTTTATATAAACACCGAACCCGAGCAAAAAACGGTAGAAAAGCATAACGAAATTACGGGCGAAATAACAAAAGAGCTGGATAAACTATCGGGTATAACAGACGCTACATTTAACTTTTGGAGCCTTGCGCCCGGCGTGAATGATATACAATATGAACCCGGGCAGGATGATATGAAGCACGCCACAGTTATCCTGCGCTGGTCAAGTGCGTTTGCTGGGGTGTAGATATGTACGATGTATATGGGCGCGTCCCTAAAAACAGGGATTTATTTGTGTTGGACACGAACCTGACGCAAGTCGGCTTGATACCAAAATACACATCGTTTACATTTGAACGCAGCCACTGGGGCGTTGGAAAGTTTACTCTTGTACTCCCTGAACAGGCAATGGATGCGGATAAGCTGGCCGAGGGACGTATTATTTGCATGGGCATGAGCGATGCTCGGGCGGGTATCATACGCAAAATACAAGCGGATGATGATCGTAACACAGATAATATCACAGTATCAGGGTTCATGCTAAAAGGCGCAGCGCGGCTTAGGATCATCGTGCCGCCCACGCAAACGGAGGATCCGAATGCACTGGGGTGGGATCGCGTGCAGGGCACCGCCGAAGATGTATATAGGCACTATGCCGCACGGCACATGATAGCACCGGTGGACGATAACCGCAGGCTTCCGGGGATTGTGTTGGATGATATTGCGGATCCCCCGCGTGGAATTATTACACCATGGCAGTGCCAGCATAACGAAAAGCTGCACGAGGTATTTGCCGAGATCGGCGAATGGACGGGCATGGGCTGGGATATCCGGCTGGACGAGAAAAATAAACGCATGGTATTTGTGGTGGTGCCCGGCAGGGATAAAACTACCACAAATACCGATGGCAACAGTCCGGTGATTTTTACGCCCGCCATGGACAATATTATCAGCAATCGCTATACCTACGATAAAAGCGAGTATACCAATGCCCCGTATATCGGTGGTGCTGGTGAGGATGAGGATCAGCTGGTGCTTACCGCCTACATGGATGATGAGGGCAATCAGCTGGAGGATCCAATAGCAGGCTGGGATCGCCGTGAGGCGTGGATATCAGCCGGGAATGTAGACGATCCGGAGAAATTATATTTTGAAGGATTGCACAAACACAAAGATACCCGTAAGTTGATCCAAGGGCTGGAGGGGGAGATAATTCCCACCGGCTCTTTTGTTTACGGCGTGGATTGGGATCTTGGGGATATAGTCACTGTGGTCATGGATGTGCTGGGTAAGCGGCTGCTGTTGGATACACGCATCACTCTGGTGCGCGAGATATATGAGCGCGGGCGCATCAATGTGGAGGCGGTTGTTGGATCAAACAGTCTTACGTTAGCGGATCGTATAACAGAGCTAAATAAAAAGAGGTGAGCTTATGGCCAAAGAATACAGCGGATTTTGGGACTCGATTGCACCAACCGGCACAAGTGCCGGGGATGAGCGCAACTATGACTCCGCGCAAATCACTATACCTATTACTCACGCGATGTTGATGGGACAGATGAAGAACCATTTGACAACGAGTAAAACGCAAGCTACAATGCCACAACCAATGCAATAGTCTGGTTGATGGGAGGATGCGGCATGCAAAAAAAGAAGACGGTGGCGTCTGTAGCGATTTTGATTACCCTGGGCCTGGTCATCGCTTTACTGGCAAGGTCCTGCGGTGCACAGAAGCAGGAGGAAGCCCCACCATCGGAGCCCATGCCCGAACAGAGCGCAGCCATATCTTCAACACCATCTGAAAGCATGGCCCCGACGATCATATCGCCTTCTCCCGCATCAACGATACACCCGGACTCGACGGACAGTTCTAAGCAGGATGGACAGGATGGCGGTTCACAGGCCACCGCTACGCCGCAAGGCAACACGGGCGGCGGTAATCCACCCGCGGCTCCATCAACGCCCGCGCCCATAACCCAGCCAGAGCAAGCGCCGCCACCCACACCTGCACCTGAACCCACGCCACCGCCTGCACAACCGCCAGCACCCGAACCGGAACCCGAGTCGGTGCTTCCCGATCCACCACCACCGCAAACCCGGACGATCTGCAACACCTGCGGTGCGGATATCACAGGAAATGTGCCAGCGCATGGCGATGGGCATCTCCTGAACGGAGAGGATTTCAGCTACCGCGTGGAGTGACCCTGTTTTCAAATATGCCTTTGCGCATCATAACCCACAGCCCCGTATATCAAAGCGATATGCGGGGCTTTTTACTGCCATTTTTTAAGGAGGACCACATGAGAAAGCGATTCAAGCGTATTCTTGGGATCATGCTTGTTTTGATGATGTGCCTGTCCATTCTGCCTGTGACCGCGCTGGCAGAGGACACAACGGATACAGGCATCATCAATCAAACTGAGTCATTTCCCGATGAAACATCTCCGGTACCACCGGACGGTAGTTCCGTGCCGGACGACAGCGGGCCGATTGAGCCTGATCTCGGCGAACCTGCGGAAAACACACCGCCGCCTGCATCGGAAGAGCCAGTGGAAAGCACACCGCCTACCGAGGAGGAACCAGCGGAGAGCGTGCCGCCCGTCTTTGAGCCTACACCTACGCACCCCGCTCCCATTACTTCGGTGAAGCCGGAACTGGTGAAAGTGGTGGATAAGCCTTTGGTGCGGGTGGATTACCACTATTACGCCGACAGCCCTGAACAGGTGATTGTGGAATATGCAGCCTATACGCTGGCATCCACCCATTCGTTCTACGCCCTGGCACTGGCGGATGGCAAAAACATCACCATTTCGGCAAACAAGTTCCCCGGCATCGTGCCGGTCAGTACGGATGCCATGCGCTTTCGTGTGCTGCTGAACGACAGTGAGGACATCACCGCGCTGGCATTTTACGATGCAGCGACCGGCATGGTTTCACTGCCGCAGGACTACATGGGGCATTCGGTTACGGTCGAGTGGTATTGCCCTGCGTCAGAGGCTGTGGAACTGCCTGTAAAGGCAACGGTCTGCGCTTTTGAAAACGGCCGGTTTACCACATCCACCAGCGAGTTGCGCCTGCCGTCAAACGTAGCCAGCATCAGCATACCGCTTGCTTCTGCGGACTCCCTGGTCGTGTCACAAAACGGCATTGAGCTTCCCGCAGACGCTTACAGCTATTCGGACGGGACTCTGCATGTATCCACCTCACCACTGGGTGGCGACCTAACGGTCGTGGCCTATACCCAGGCGATGCTGCGCACCCGCAATTCCGGCGGCCAGGTGGCCCACACACGCAGCGACGACCAGATATATTACGGATACTACACCCACTATTTTACCGCGAACGGCAACACGGCGTTCTGCCTGCAACCGTCCGTGCCGAGCGCCCCAACGGGCACATACCCTGTCAGCCGCTATCTTCAGCCGGGTGTGGACGATGCGCTGATTAAGTGTGCGTACTACCTCTATGGCGGCCCCGGCTACGATTCCGTCAAGCACAATTTGTTCGACGACCCCGATTCGCTGCTGGCCTACGCATACAGCCATTTGGCCGCGGCCTATGCATACAGTGGAAACGCATCAGAGGCGTTCTATAGAGTCAGTCCCTCTGTTGTGCAGCACCTGATGGGGGTGTATGCGTCGGTCTGCGCACAGCCCATGCCGCCCGATGGTTTTGAGGCGTTTGTCTACAACGAGGCGGATGGCGCGACGTAGAGCTTCGTGGGATGGAACTACAACCCCACCGGGCATCTGGAGATTCAAAAGGTTTCCAGCAACCCGGCGATGTCGAACAACAACCCCTGCTATTCCCTGGCGGGCGCCGTATTTGATGTCTACGATGGTAGCAATCAGAAGGTCGGCTCCATCACCACCGACGCCAATGGCTGGGGGCGGCTGGAAGACCTTCCGGCAGGATCGGGCTACTATCTTGTTGAGGTGACACCGCCGAAGGGATTTGCGTTGAACACCTCGCGGATTTCCTTCACTATTGTGTCCGGCCAGACCGTGACCGTACAGGTGAGCGACCTGCCGCAGAACGACCCTGTGGGCATCATCCTTCGCAAGCAGGACGCGGAGACCGCTGCCGCTGTGCCCCAGGGTGGCGCGATGCTGGCGGGTGCGGAGTTCACCGTCAAATACTACAAGGGGCTGTATTCCGCAGACCAGCTTTCCGGTCGCACCCCGGACAGAACGTGGGTGCTCAAAACCGGGGCCAACGGCACGGCGTACCTGCACCCCGATTACCTTGTGTCCGGCGACGCTTTCTACTACGCAGGGAATGGCGACCCAACCCTGCCGCTGGGCACGGTGACCATTCAGGAAACCAAGCCGCCCACAGGCTATCTCATCAACAACGAGCTTTTTATCCGACAAATCACTTCGCAGGGCACTGCAGAATCCGTCAGGACATACAACCAGCCCATTGTGCCAGACAAGGTGATTCGCGGTGGCGTAGCCATTGAAAAATGGGATTTTGACCTGAACCGCAGGGCTGCCCCCCAGGGTGACGCTACGCTTGCCGGGAGCGAACCTGAAATCTACAACCGCAGCGCGAACAGCGTTGTTGTGAACGGAAAGACCTACGCGCCGGGCGAAGTGGTGCATACCATGACCACCGACGAGGCAGGAGCAGCTGCGACGGCCAACGATTTGCTGCCCTACGGCGAGTATGAGATCGTCGAAAAAACACCGCCCACAGGCTACCTGAACACCGGCGTTATCCGGCAGTCCTTTGCCATCCGGGATCAGGGCATCATTGTCAGCTTAAAAACTAGCGCCACCACCATCAAGAACAATGTGATCCGTGGCGGCGTGGAGATCGAAAAATGGGATATTGAGCGGGACGAGCGCGTTTTGAAGCAGGGCGACGCCACGCTTGAGGGTGCGGTGCTGGAAATCTGGAACCGCAGCGCCCACAGCGTTGTGGTGGAGGGCACCGAGTACGCGCCGGGCGCGGTGGTGTATACCATGACCACCGATGCGGACGGCTGGGCGGGTGCCGAGAGCAACTTGCTCCCTTACGGCAGCTATGAAATAATCGAAAAAACGCCTCCCACGGGATACCTGAACACCGGGATCATCCGGCAGTCCTTCCAAATCCGGGAGGAGGGCGTCATCGTCGACCTGAAAGCCAGCGAGACCGTGATTAAGAACAATATCATCCGCGGCGGCGTGCGGGTGGAAAAATGGGACAATGAGATTGACGCGCACAGGCCGCAGGGCGGCGCCACTCTGGAGGGCGCTATCTTTGAGATCGTCAATCGCAGCGCAGACAGCGTGCTGGTGCAGGATGTGCTGTATGAGGTCGGCGAGGTGGTCTATACCTTTGAGACGGACAGCACTGGCACGGCGCAAACACCTAGCGAGCTGCTGCCCTACGGCACTTACGAGGTGCGGGAGGTATCGCCGCCCAGGGGCTACTTGGCCACGGGCGTGCTGAACCGCACCTTTGAAATCCGCGAACACGGTGTAACCGTTGTGCTGAACACCTCGGATAAGGCGATCAAGAACAACCCCATCCGCGGCGATCTTAAAGGCGTCAAAATCTCGGATGGCGACGCAAAGCGGCTGGCGAACGTGCCGTTTGCCATCACGTCGGTCACCACCGGCGAAAGCCATGTCATCGTAACGGATATCAATGGCGAATTTAGCACCGCTTCAAGCTGGAATCCGCACAGCCAGAACACCAACCGCGGCGAGACCGACCGGGATGGCATCTGGTTCGGGCAGCCAGAAACACTCAACGATGAGTTGGGCGCGCTGCTCTATGACACCTATCTCATTGAGGAGCTGCCTTGCGAGGCCAACAAAGGGTACGAGCTTCTCAGCTTTGAGGTATCCGTTTACCGACACAACACCGTCATTGATTTGGGTACCCTCACCAACGACCATATCGTGGTGCCCGAGATATTCACCACCGCCCGCGATCAGGACACGGGCGACGGCAACGCATACGCATCCGAAAAGACCACCATCATTGACACCGTTTACTACAGCGGCTTGAAGGCCGGCCAGGAGTACACCGTTCGTGGCATCCTCATGGACAAAGAGACAGGCGAACCGCTGCTGGTCGGCGGCGAAACCGTAACTGCCGAGGTCATCTTCCATGCGCCCGCCGACACGGGCAGCATTCCGATGGCGTTCACCTTTGATTCCTCTGCCCTGAAAGGCAAGGCAGTGGTCGTATTTGAAACCCTGTATTTAGAGGAGAAAGAGATCGCCACCCATGTCGACATTGAGGACGAGGGCCAGACCGTGACCTTCATCGATCCCAAGATTGGCACCAGTGCCAAAACGGAGAACGGAAGCAAGACCATTCCCATCGCCGAGAGCGTTACTGTGGTGGATGCCGTGTCCTATGAGGGCCTTGTTCCCGGCCAGAAATATGTACTAAAGGGCGTGCTGATGGACAAACAGAGCGGTCAGCCGCTGACTAAGGACGGCAAGGCAGTGACGGCTGAAACCACCTTCACACCAACCGCATCTTCCGGCACTGTGGAAGTGCGCTTTACTTTTGATTCCAGGGCCATCGCAGGCAGGACCCTCGTTGTGTTTGAAAGCCTGGAAATCGATGGCGTGGAGATTGCCGTGCATGCAGACATCAACGATGCGGCCCAGGCGGTGAATGTCGATAAGCGTGTGCCCGATGAACCCAAAACGCCACAGCCCACACCGCCTGCGCCCACGCAGCCCACAAAGCCGGTACCACAGACAAGCGACGACAATATGGTCATCGTGTGGATCGCCATGCTGGGCATCGCTCTGCTGGGTGGCACCATCTCGTTTGCGGTGTACATGCATCTGCGCAAAAAGAAGGGAAAACGCCGTATGGTCGCGGCCGTCTCACTGGCACTCTGCGTGGCATTGATTGCCGCCAGCGGATATATGCTGGCACAGGAGGCCAGGCAGTATACTGAGGGCGCAAACGCATATGATAAGCTGGCTGAGTTCGTGGGAAGCCCCCAGCCGCAGGATGGCGCGGACGCGCAGGACGGACGGGACAGCGATGGTCAGGTAAATGTGAGCATGCAAACGGATGGAGCGGCGCCTGCCGCTCCATCCCGACTGCCCGTTGTGGATTTTGACACGCTTCTGGAAACGAACCCGGATATACGGGCGTGGCTGGTTTGCGAGGACACAGGCATCAACTACCCTGTGGCGCAGGCCGAGGACAACAGTTATTACCTCAAACGGCTGTACGACGGCACCCGGAACAAGGCCGGGTGCCTGTTCATCGATTATGAGAACGATCCATTTACTGACAGGAACACCATTATCTATGGACATAACCTGTTGGATGGCTCCATGTTTTCGGAGCTCATCGGGTACCAGGAACAGGCGTATTTCGACGCGCACCCTGACCTACTGATGGCAACGTCGGACGGTGGCTACATTGTTGAGGTGTTCGCAGCGTTCGTGGCAAGCCCCGGCGAAGCGGGCGGCAGCACATCCCCTTGGCTGATAAGCTGGGAGGACGATGCGGCGTACTCCGCATGGCTCGAAAGTATGCAGAGCCGCGCCAATGGGTAAGCTGGTTCCGGCACAGTAGCGAGAAGATGGACGGCGGCGGGACTTTCCCGCCGCCTGTCCACCCCACCAACTACAAGAGATTCGGCGGAAAACTATGTGATAGATTCACGTCGGAATGGTGGGAAAAACTTAAATAGCACGGAGAGACGCAAGTTCTCCGCGCTCTTGTTATTCAGTGCACTATGCCGAGTTATAAAGCTTCACTGTAGTAGTAGTCGATATTCAACCTTTTTGTTCGTATTATCTTCAAGCAGCTCAAGGCGACTTAATGACTCGCGACGTCCATGTGATCAGCTTTTCAAAATACCCATCTGGGTGCTGGGCTATCTCCTCTTGGTGTGCTTCCCAATTCATGCTGATGCTGAGAATCTCCTGCTCTGTTCCTTCCAGCAAGGAAAGAAGCTCGCGCTTCGTGCGCACATAGCTGCCGCTGTGCAGATAATGGGTTGCCTGTAATAGGAAGAACGCACCTTTATAGAGTCCTTTCAGTGCCTCGGTATCATCCTCGCCATGTAAAAACGAGTGGCAGCAGGCGTGATAGATCCCTGATGCGCTTATTTTCACACTGGTCGCAACATCCTCGCGGTCGATGGACGGCAGGCAGTTTTCCATCGTTCCATAAACGGGCTTTGTATCATGGATAAACTGGAACAGCTCGTGCTTTGGCCAGTTCAGCAGCGTTTGCCTGTCGCTCACAAAGCCGCAGGCCAGCTCCCTGTGTGGCATTTCATCCAGAACGGCCTTATACCGCTTCAAATCGTCCAGCGACAGGCTGTCCACGAGGACAACGATATCAATATCACTGCCCGCATGGGCTTCCCCGCGTGCGTAGCTGCCCTGCAAACCGACAAAAAGCAGCCTGTTCTGAAATGCGGCCCGTAGCTTTTCGGTCAGTGTCTGCACCCATAATTCTATATCAAGCATGATACGCGCTCTCCTGTTTTCCGTTTTTATCACTTCGTTAGCGTCTGAATTTCGCGCTGCATATCCTCAAAAAACCGTGCAATATGGAAGCCATCTGCAACTGCATGGTGGACTTGCATGGTGAGCGGCATCATCAGCCTGCCGTTTTTCTCATCATGCTTTCCCCATGTCACAACGGGCGCAAGATAGGTGCCGCTATCGAACACATGAAGATCGCAGGCCGTGTATTGAAGCCACGGCACGCTGGATGCATCGAAGGTGTTTTGCGCGGTATACGCCACCTCAAACGCCCGCTTATCCTGATGCAGCGCCATATCCGCAAGCACACGCTGATAAAACACATGGAAATCCGGCGAATATTCTGTGATAAGCCTTGTGAAAAGCTCGTCCTCCGGGTGAAATACCGGATAGGATGGGGATACTTCCTGCCATAGAATCAAGTCGCCCGCTTCATCATACCGCAGCTTGAACGCATCCCGGCTGTTGATTGCCTGTGCCGTAAGATAGAGCATGGTCGGATACATCCGGTAATCGTTCGCCTTGCAAAAGGCGACTACATCTGTGACATCTAGCTCGGTGGTTATGCTGATAACGCAGCGAACATCTGCGATGAAATGTCGAAAGACATCTCGCCGTGCCCATGTGTCCATATTGATTTTTGTGTAATTCATAAGTTGCCTCCTAAATAAATTGTTGTTTTATTTAGAAGGCCTTCTCTTCTGTGAGCTTCATGGTAACACCCCTAACTCAATGATTTCATTTGCCGATTATCCGTTTACCCGCTTATAATCCTCGCCCCAATGCTGCATGGCATCGAGAATGGGCTTTAGGGTGTAGCCTGTTTCGGTAAGAGTATATTCCACCCTCGGCGGAACCTCCGCGTACACCTTGCGGCTGACAAGTCCCTTTTGCTCCATGTCCCGGAGCTGGGCAGTGAGCACCTTCTGGCTGACGCTGCCGATGGATTTTTTTAGTTCCCCAAAGCGCTTGGTTCCGTCCACCAAGTCTCGTAGTATCAGCACCTTCCACTTGTCCCCGATGAGCATAAGCGTCGTTTCCACCGGGCAGGCCGGTAAGTTCTGTTCCATCAAAAAGCCTCCATTCTGCGCAATAGTATCCTTGCGGTAACTACGGCACAATATAGTGCCTACTTTACAGTTGATACCGAT
>JAJDHH010000049.1 GCA_030266105.1 Eubacteriales bacterium OttesenSCG-928-K08 | reverse complement strand
TTCCTCCTTTTTTGTGTATCGCGCCTGCACCTGATGATAATAGCCAAGTATAAACTGACCCTGTCCATTCAAATCCAGCTGTGCCGGAAATGCCGTTTCATCCCCGGACAATTTCTCCATCAGCTGTCCCTTTTCCTTTTCGAAATAAACTGCCAAACGCTTTTCCAGCTTTCCAACATGCGCGTGAGACAGGCGCAGTAACGTGGGGAATACACTTTTGGGCGTGGTGCATGCCGATGTAAAATATTTATCCTTTATGGTTGTATTGATTGTCGGGTTTGCCGCCTCCTGCGTGTTCTCCAACACTGCAAACAATCTTCCCAGAACATAGGCTGGGTTATCGTTGGTTTCATTGAGTGCCACGGTTAATTCCTCCTTGCAAATTGATGTATTGTGCAACAAATATGCCTTGATGATGGCCGCCCTGCCATAAGAAATCTTTTTTATTCTGCGCTCAGCGTTATCCTGCTCTGCACGCACACGCATAAGTGTTGTGCTATATAGCGTTTGCGGATATCGCGCACCTGTTAATATGCTGCGAAGAACGGCCCCTGCTATCGGTTTGGGTGGTTTCTTTTCGCGGCTGTTTGGGTTTGCAAGCTCCTGCAGCAGCATGTTAATAGACAGGTGTTCCCTTTCATATGGGGCATGGATGATTTGCATGCGCGCATAATGTGCCCGCAGGTTCTGCATCATGTTGCCAAACGTATCCTGCAAAAAGAAGCGCACCGATATGCGCGCGGCATTGGGCGAAAGGCAGAGCACGTAGAAGCGTGACTCCATATTTACATCCTCGGCAATGGCTTCGCCCGCCGCAAGCTTTTGCATGATTGCCGCAAGCTTGTCCCCATCCTCCTCTTTTGGGGAGGTCATCATGGTAAACCCCGCCTGCAATGCCGGGTCAGCATCCTCCGCCCAATACACCATTGTGTCTTCATCGATCATCTGGTGGCAGCCTTCCGTCGCCAGCAGGTAATTGAGCGCAGTGGTGTAGGCAAAAGCAGCATACTTCCCAAAGGCTGCATTCTCGTTGCCTGCCTTTGCGTATGATTCAAACGCCGTCGCATTAAAGCTAACCAGGTTTGAACCCGCGGGCTGCCCGCCCCGCAGCTTGATTTTCCCGTGAAGCTCCACCGGCACGGTTTTTATTCCCGTAATCGAGCAAAGGATTGGCTGCGCCTCTGAATCATCCGCATAGTGGGCATCCCATGCCGCCATAATCGCTGCATCCTCATGAGCATATATGCCATCCACCAAGAACACTATGTATACCGCCGCCAGCGCATCCCTGTAAGGCGTCAGAACCGGGTGTTCCGATGCAGTTGTTGGATCCCATTGCGCAAAGAATTGCATCAGCGCCCGCGCGGCAGTGCTTTGGCAATCCTTCAAAACACTTTCGTGCAGTTCCTTACAAGCCGCGAAGCTATCCAGGACGCGCTTCGCATTACCTTTTATGTCCAATCCCAACAAATAATCTGCACTGTCGCACAGGAAATTAGCTTTCACCCCTGAAGCTTTTACAACACGTTCCGGCAAAGACATTACCTGCGGTACCAGAACTGATTTATTGCCGCGTTTTTCTTCCCGCAGCAGGGGTACAATGGCAATCAGCTCCCCAGCCTGTGATAACTGCAAGGCATAGGAAACCCGTTCTTTACACCAGCCGGGTTTAGAAATTTCACCACGTGCGGCCAATGCTTCATAATACTTCACAAGCGCCTGCACAATCATCGAAGCACCTCACAATTCCGCAAATCGATCACACCATCGATCATTCTTGCTCGAAAATATGTCGCCTGCACACGGCCTTCGTCTGTATAGTCCATATCATAGAGCATAAGTCCAAGATCCTGTGTGCCCTCCAATGTGCTTTGCGGCGCCGCTTCATCATGCTCAATCAAGCGTACATTTGCCGGAAACTCGCGGCACCCCAAATATGGCGTGTGAAAGTTTTGCCCCTTTCGCAGCCTGCGGAGTATCATGTTATAGAATTTTTCCGGAGTATCTTCGTTTTGCGCCTTGTCTGTCAGTGTAAAATGTGCAGAGATCACATAGCGCACATCCCGAAGAATCGTGGATGCCCTCTGGGCAATCGAATTCGATGTGCTTATGTAAAGTGGTGTGTTTCCCCCTTTCATCGCTGATCGTACATTGTTTGCTGAAATAACATCCTTAACTTCATTGCGGCGGATATTGGTAAACTGTATCGGATTGATGACTGTGATTTGTGTTATTTGATATTTGATTGCCGGCTTCCAGAATACGGCCTCGAGTATCCCACGCGCAGCGCTGGGTGTCATACAATCGTAGCTTACCTTTTCCACCTTGAGTTCGGGGCGGGTAAACAACGCATAGTCGCCCCATACTTCAACCTGAAATCCATAGCCCAACTTGTTTCCTCCCTTCATCCTTATTTTCAAACGAGGCAAACCTTTACTTCGTTTAAACATTACACCGTTATTGCAAATCCCGCCTCCGCCTCCAGCTTCAGCCCAATTTCCTCCGTATATCCATTTGGGTCGGTCAACACAAAAAACCCATTCCCCGCCTCTGCATCCAGAAGCTCTGCCATGCCCAATTGAAGCAATTGCTCCAATGGATGTTTTCTCACATTCACGCTGTATAGTGCTGCCCTGCGCAACAGCGTGCGGTTATATTGCCCAGCACGCAACTGCCGCAAAATCGATTTACCTTCTTCTTCTACAGGGATGAGAATGCTATATGTTACCTCTTCGATCAGCTGAAATTCCTTTGCGATTTCTTTAAAAGGAAAGCTGCAAGCACTCCATCCTTTTTCCAAGCGCGGCAAAAGCTGCTTCGCGTCCAACCCATCGCCCTTTATCACATACAACTGCGTAAAATATGCGCGAATTGCATCCAGGGACGCAATATCAGTCTTATGTGCAGGAAAAACCGCATCATAGGCGGCTGTAGTCTGCCCCAAATCCGGAGGTGGCTTTTTCGCATCTTCAAAGGAGAACACATACACCGGGCTTTCCTCCTTTGGCCGTTTTCCTTCACGATTACAGCGCCCTGCGGCCTGTATTATGGAATCAAGCCCTGCCTTTTCGCGATATACCACCGGAAAATCGAGATCTACGCCCGCCTCCACAAGGCTGGTGGAAACAACCTTGCAAGGAAGCCCCGCACTCAAACGCTCACGAATGGTATCTAGGATACGCCTTCTATGCAGCGGGTACATGGATGTGGATAAATGATAGCGCCCCTCGCCCTGCAACAAGCCATACAGCGCCTGCGCCTGTCTTTTTGTGTTGACGATGCACAACACCTGCTGCGCACCATTTAGCCTTTTTGCCAATGCCTCGGTGCTTTGCTGGCCCAGCTGCAAAATCTCGGTTCTTTGAAAGAAGGTGTATAATGCTCGTGGATCCTCACAAATTTCTGTGCAGGAAATCTGCGGCGGAAAGAAGCGATCCAACGCGGATTGTGTTGCCGTGCAAAGAACTGCCGTGCAGCCATATTGGCGCACGAGCTCCGCGATTGCCTTTGTGCAGGCTTTCAAGTATATTTGCGGCAGCATTTGCGCTTCATCAAAAATTATCACAGAATTTGCAATATTGTGTAGCTTTCGGCATTTAGAAGAGCGATCCGCAAAAAGAGATTCGAAAAACTGCACATTTGTTGTCACAACGACCGGGCAATCCCAGTTTTCTGTGGCCAAATGCTTTTTGCTTGCGCCGCCTTCCTCGTTTTCGAAAAGTATGCCCGAGTGATGCTCCAACACATTTTCTTCACCGAGAATTTTCCCCATTATCTCGGCATTTTGTTCTATTATGGAGTTATATGGAATTACATATATCACCCGCTCCATACCATGTGTGCGGGCATGCTTAAGCGCAAAGGCCAACGATGCGATTGTTTTTCCGCCGCCAGTGGGCACTGTAAGTGTGTACAGTCCTTTGGGGGCAGTTGCCGCCGCAAGGCAGTTTTTCAAAATAGCTGTTCGCTTTTTGTTAATTTCACTCTGTGGATTTTCGAATTTTTTCAAATCCTCCTGCAGCCGCAAAAAGAGCTCCTCAATCGTGGCAAATCCGCCTCGATCCACCGCTCCATCCTGCATGAAGGCCTCCGTGTCCAGATAATCCGCATCCACAAGGCAGGAATATAGCATGCGTGCAAGAAACGAAAGGGAGAACCCATAGCCGATCTGCTCAAGGGGGTGGAACTCCGGCCAACCTACTTCCGGCAGCAAAAGCTCATCCTTATATGCCTCATAATTTGGGAGCGCACGCTTTTTTAGCCGCCCATACAGCGTAGGCATATCGCCTGTATCCGCTTTGCTTGATCCTCCGTTTGGCAATCCGGCATGATGCCCCAAAATAGCGTATGCGATGAGCGGAATGAATAAATTACTCTCGCCATAAAACGCATATAAAATATGCCCCCCAGCTGTTGAGTGATCCACCCGAGGGCCATCTTTTAGCATACGGCGCTGTGCCTCTTTTGAATATTTCCCTGCATCATGCAACAAACCGGAGAGCTTACCCAGCTCGCCCATGCCAAACGCCGCAGCGAATGTTTCCGCCAATCGAGATACGTTGTTTAGATGCGCTGATAAGGGCTGCTGCCTATCCTGATCCGTATGGCCAACATACATAATATTCTATTTCTCCGAGTATATGATTTTTAGAGCTGATCTGAATTTCCTATTACGGCTATTTTATCATACTTTGTAATTGATTTCCTTATATTGAAAGAAAATGTGACATTTTTTTCATGTACACACTCTGAGTTTATTTAAGGAGCCGCCGGGAAAAGAAAAATTGGTAACAATCCGGTAACCTTTTTATTGGGCAACCTATGTTAGACTAAAGCCAAGTGCAGCATGGAGGTACAAGTATGGCAGCAAACAGGATTCTGATTGTGGAAGACGACAAGGGCATTTCCGATACCATTGCCCTCAACCTGAGATATGTAGGATACGAATACGAGGTCTTTGATAACGGCAGCGAAGCCGCCGCCTATCTTGAAAACGACCATTCCTTTGATCTCGCGCTGCTGGACATCATGCTGCCCGGCATTGACGGGTTTGAACTGTTCTCCTATATGGAACAATACAACATCCCCGTCATCTATATGACTGCAAAGACCGACAGCGAATCGGAGGTGCGGGGCCTAAGAGATGGCGCGGAGGATTACATCGTAAAGCCCTTTGAGGTGGTGACCCTTCTTGTGCGCATTGAAAAGGTGCTTATGCGCACCGGCAGGCTCAATCAAGTGTATCGCTTTGCAGATATCGTCCTTGATACGCAAAATCGCATTGTTTTGAAATGCGGCGAGGAAATCGACCTCGCGCCGCTGGAGTTCGATGTTTTCGCCATACTCATAAAAAACAAGAACCGCACGGTTTCCCGCGAGCGTATCCTCAACGAGATATGGGGCGAGGATTACTTTGGCGATACGCGCACGGTGGATGTGCGGGTGGCCAATATCCGAAAAAAGCTCAGCCTCGGTGATGAAATCCGCACCATATCCAAGACCGGCTATCGATTGGAGGAACATAGGCCATGAAGCTGTGGAAAAAGCTCTCGCTCGTGTGTAGCGGCATATTGATCCTCATTGTGCTCGTCTGCAGCATTCTTTTGTTAGCGCAATCGAAAAATAGCATATTGGAAATTACCTACGAGCAGGCGCGCAACAAGCAAAAGAGCCTCGCCTCCTCCTTTAGCGAAATGGCAGGCTATTATTCTGATGAAAGCGACCTTGCAACCACGCAGTATGCCCTCGTGAAATACTGCTTTTTGCGCTTTGCGGATTCCTCGTCGGTGCTGATGAAGGATGGCGAACTCATATATTCCGAGGTATCCATATTGCCTACGGACTATTTGCCTGTGGATACTTATGAGCAACAGCAATACACCGGAGAGATCGGCGGGCGAAACATGCTGATGATTGGAAGCCAGGTGACAGTGAAGAGCACCCCTTACCTTGTGTATGTGGTGATGGATATTTCCACAGTCTATAACAGCATCATGCAAATGGCATGGCGCTTTACAGCGATTGGCTTTGCAGCGATTGCGCTTGGCGCGGGGCTGATCGTGCTGCTAGTGCGCCGGGCAACGAGGCCACTACATGAGCTGAGCGCATCCACCAAGCGCATTGCGGCGGGGAATTACGAGGAGCGTGCCGCTGTACAATCCCATGATGAAATCGGCGCGCTGGCGAACGACTTCAATGCCATGGCAAGCGCCGTGGAGCAGCATGTGGCACAGCTTATGGAAACCGCGCTACGGCAGCAGTTGTTCATAGGCGGGGTGACGCATGAGTTCAAAACGCCGCTAACCACCATACTTCTCAACGCGGATACGCTGCAAAACACCTTTGTAAACGAGGAGGAGCGTCAGCGCTCTCTCGCCTATATTGAGCGCCAGTGCAACTGGCTGGAGCGGCTCACGCAGAAGCTCCTGAAGCTCATCACGCTGCAATCGCAGATCGAGGTGAAGGAAGCATCCGTGCTGCTTCTACTGGAGCGTGTGCACGAAAGCATGGCGGAGACGCTCGCACAGCGGGAAACGCCACTTCAAGTGGATTGCAACAGTGAAGCCCTGCTCATGGATATTGACCTGATGCAGTCCGTGCTCGTCAATCTCGTGGACAACGCGAGTAAGGCATCCAAGCCCGGACAGCCCATCATAGTACGGGCATATGACAATATCATTGAAGTGCGGGATCAAGGAAACGGCATCCCCGAAAGCGAGCTTGCCCGCATCACGGAGCCTTTCTATATGGTGGATAAATCCCGCAGCAAGAAGGCAGGCGGCAGTGGGCTGGGGCTGGCGCTGGTGAAGGAGATCGTTGCCGCACATGGTGCGGAGCTTCATATAGAGAGTGAGTTTGGCGTGGGTACGGTTGCTAGAATCGTTTTTTCACGGTAACAAAACGGTAAGGTTTCGGTAACGACTTTTCGGGTGTGAGTCCGCATACTGAAGCCAACACATGGAAACGAGGGTTACAAGATGAAAAAAGTGATATTGTTCTGTATGGCCATGGTAATGCTATCGGGTGCGCTCGCGGGCTGCCAGAAAACACCGGAGAGCCCGATTGTGATACAGAAGGATTTGGGTAATCTGATGGAACTTGCTGAGCAAAATGGTGCGGCGGATGCTGGCCAATCTCTGTCCGCGCGGCTGGATGCGCCGGAGCGGCTTACGATGCAGCTCACCAGCAAGGGTGGCAAGCTGCATATCACGGTGGATGCCCCGGTGCTATTGCCGCAAGTCGATCAGCTGCCCATGGTGCGCGTGGGGCATGGGCAATTTGATGTTGAGGATGCCAAGCGCTATGTGGATGTCCTATTCGGCGACGCCATACCGCTAGACCCTATGAATACGCCCCAAACAAAGGCACAAATTCAAAAAAGCATAGAAGGGCTACAGGCGTTGAAAGAGCAAGGAGAATTGGATAAATACGAATCCGTGGAGGAAATCGATGCTGCCATCGCGGAGCTGATGAAGGAAGCTGCAACCGCACCGGATGCGTTCACGCCATCCGAGCACGTGTTTGAATGGCATTCCCCCGATGTGCCTGTTTGGGATCTACGAGCAGCCCCCGATGCCACTACGATTTCGGATCTACACGTCCAGCGGGAACGGATCGAGTATTGTAGGAATTTGGATCAATTCGCAGCGCTGTCTATGGTACTGGCCTCCGGCAGCACCGGCTCCTCCAACGAGGGGCTGCTGCGCAAGGCGGATTTAACGGTGGAAACCGGATACACGCCGGAGCAGGCGTATGCGTTGGCGATGGATACGACAGAGCAACTGCAAATCAAAGACATGGCATGCACGGGTCGCCGGGGCTTCACATTCATCCAATATGGTTTTAGCGCGTATGAGTTCATGTTTACCCGCACCATACAGGGCGTTACACTGGCCTACACGAACGATGAGGGCAACAAGTTTGCACTCGACTCAGTTGCAGAGACATGGATGTTTGAGAGAATTCGGATTTTTATCGATGAAGCAGGTGTATCTTATTTCCAATACAGCGGCCCGCATGAAATTCTGGAAACAGTATCCGAGGATGTACAAATGCTTTCCTTCCCGGAAATCCAAAATATATTTGAGCGCATGGCCCCGGTGGTGAACAATTTTTATGACGAATACGGTAGGGAGTGCGAGATGCACATCCACGAGGTTCGGCTGGGGCTGATGCGAGTGACCGAGAGGAACGCCAAACAAAAGGGTATGATCATTCCTGTGTGGGATTTTATGGGTACGCTTGTGGAAGAACCGGAGGAGGACGGCTACCAATATATTCTGGATGATCAGTATTCCAGCATACTGACCATCAACGCAATCGATGGCAGCATCATCGACCGAGGACTGGGGTATTGAGGGGGTAAGGATATGAAAAGGCTACTATTTGCATTGCTATCACTCCTGCTGCTTCTCTGTGCCTGCCAAAAAACGCCGGAGAGTCCGATTGTTGTGGGCAAAAACACTGAGCAAATGCTTGAAGCAGCACAGCGAGAGGACAAAGGCAACACGGATGAAGAATCCATTGATCTCTACGCGCGTCTTGGGGCCCCTAAAGAATACACTGCCGAGCTGGTCAGCAAAAAAGAAAAGCTGCTGGTGCAGGTGGGTGCCCAAGTTCTGCTTCCAGATTGTGAGCTGCCGATTGTTCGCGTGCAGCCTGCGGAATTCACGCTTGATCAGGCAAGGCACTTTGCTAAAGTGCTGCTTGGGGCAGATGCAAACTACATCGACTACGATTTCGGAGACGAAACGCACACAAAAGCCGTCTATGCGCGCAAAATCGAAAAGCTCCGCGCAGGAATTGCAAACTGGGATCAGGTGGGTCAGTATGTTTTTGATCTGCAATATTACACAGTAGAAGAAGCGGAACAGGCGCTTAGTGCACTCTTAGTTAAGGCCGCAGATGCACCGGAACGCCTGCCTGCTATAATGCCGGATTTCGCGTGGAGTATGCCGCAGGTATTCACAGAGGATGGAGAAGTTCAAACAACCGATACCAATTTATACCTTTGTGCGATGCCGGACGATGCCATCTATTCTTCCTTGGATATTGGGAACAATCTGGAATATGCAGGCTATTCGGATGTAACATACCAGCGGGATACTTTTATCCCGGTTAGCACAATGGGATCAAGAACGCAGGATGTTACAGGCTTGCTGCAAACAACCGAAGCTGAGGCGTATATGATGGCCGAAGCAACGGTGCGCGCGCTGGGGCTCGAGGGGTTCGTTTGTTCCGCAAGCCAGCAGACGTTGTATGACCATATTCGGGTGGATCCGCCCGCGTTTTATCATTTTATGTTTACAAGGCAAATCAACGGCGCAGTGGAGACCTACACAAACGCCAGCGAATCCAACAGTGTGTATAGTAGTCCCTGGCATTATGAGAAGATACATATCCTCATCGACGATAGCGGCATATTGCTTTTGAACTATCATAGCCCTTATGAGCTGTTAGAGACGGTCATGGAAGAAACGGAGCTGCTTCCCTTCACTCAAATACAGGCCATATTTGAAAAGATGGTTGTGATCGTAAACAACGAGGTGGATGACAACGCGGTTTGGGACGAGTCTGGAAAGCTCTTGTATACCATTACCTCAGTGCGGCTTGGGCTGATGAGCATCCCGGAGAAAAACAAGAACACCGGCCTGCTTGTGCCTGTGTGGGACTTTATGGGCTACAGCAAGGGGCGCATGGATGCAACGCATGATTGGGGCTATGGCAGTACGAACGAGTTACATTCCTTCCTGACCATCAACGCCATCGATGGAAGCATTATCGAACGGTGACTTTTAGCGCGCAGCAATGGAGCAACGCAGACAACGGCAGCCCAGCCAATGCCTGCTTTTTATATTTGGTTCAATGATAACAATT
>JAJDHH010000048.1 GCA_030266105.1 Eubacteriales bacterium OttesenSCG-928-K08 | reverse complement strand
GCTTCCCCGCGAGGAGGCGCTCAAATACATGCGCGAGCAAAACGAACCTTATAAGGTTGAGCTTATTGAGGATTTGCCGGAGGATAGCATAATCAGCTTTTATAGGCAGGGCGAGTTTGTTGACCTTTGCGCAGGCCCGCATGTTAAAAGCACCGGTGTTGTAAAAAACATAAAGCTGATGAGCCTTGCGGGCGCATATTGGCGCGGCAGCGAAAAGAACAAAATGCTCCAGCGCATTTACGGCACGGCATTTGAGAAAAAGGCGGACCTTGAAGAATACCTTTTCCGCCTTGAAGAAGCAAAAAAGCGGGATCATAGAAAGCTTGGCCGCGAGCTTGATCTTTTCGATATTTTGGAAGAAGGCCCGGGTTTCCCGTTCTTTTACCCAAATGGCATGGTTTTAAGAAACCAGCTTGAGGATTTCTGGCGCGAGCAGCACAAACAGCGTGGTTATAAAGAGCTGCGCACGCCGATGATATTAAACCGCGAGCTGTGGATACGCTCCGGCCACTGGGATCATTACCAGAACAACATGTATTTCACCAAGATTGACGATGAGGATTATGCAGTTAAGCCGATGAACTGCCCGGGCGCAATTTTGGCCTACAAGCGTAAGATATATTCCTATCGCGATCTTCCTGAGCGCCTGGCGGAGCTGGGACTTGTGCACAGGCATGAGCTTTCCGGCGCGCTCCACGGGTTAATGCGCGTGCGCTGCTTTACGCAGGACGATGCACATATATTCATGACCCCCGATCAGATCGGCACGGAAATACTGGGTGTGATCGATAAGTTCCAGCATTTTTACGATACATTCGGTTTCCGTTATTTTGTGGAGCTTTCCACCCGCCCCGAAAAGAGCATGGGCAGCGATGAGCAGTGGGAGCAGGCGACGCAGGCGCTTGCGGATGCGCTTAAAGAAAGTGGGCTGCCATACAAGGTGAACGAAGGTGACGGCGCGTTTTATGGCCCGAAGATCGACTTCCACCTTGAGGATGCGATTGGGCGCACATGGCAGTGCGGCACAATCCAGCTGGATTTCCAGATGCCTGAGCGTTTTGATATTTCATACGTTGGGGCGGATAACGAAAAGCACCGCCCGGTCATGATTCACACAGTTGTGTTTGGGTCGATTGAGCGCTTTATCGGAATTTTAACTGAGCATTGCGCGGGCGCTTTCCCCGCTTGGGTTGCGCCAACGCAGGTGAAGGTGCTCACGATTACGGATCGCAGCAACACACGTGCAAAAGAAATTTGTGATGAGCTAAAGGCTGCCGGCATGCGCGCTGATGTTGATGTGCGCAATGAAAAGATAGGCTTCAAAATCCGCGAGGCGCAAATGCAAAAGGTGCCCTACATGCTGGTTGTGGGCGATAAGGAAATTGAGGAAGGTGTTGTTGCCGTGCGCTCACGCAAGGAGGGCGACATTGGCAAGATGCCGCTGGATCAATTCAAACAGCTTTTACAGGCTGAGATTGACGAAAAAAAGAACTAATCAAATCAAACTAAGGGATACAAGAAACCGCCGGGCGTTCAGCACGGCGGTTTCTCAAACTTTTTTTGCCAATGGCTAGTTGGCAGCTATAAAATCGGCGGGAGGGTTTGCCGTTATAGCCGTTTTTAATTTTAAGTCTAAACGATTGTTATTCGAGTTACCCATAACTTTTCCCTCCCACTTATGCTGTCCATTACTCAGGCGCTTTTTCAATCTCGCAAAAGCCTGCTTGCATTTGCCTCACTTCGGGCGGGATACCCCGCCCGAAGCAAAGCAATTCCCCCGATGCAACCAATAACGCTATGCCTAAATAAGTCCGAAATCGAGGAACTGGCCCCACAACACAAGCAGCATACCAATCGGGACAACAAAGCGGAAGCAGATGTCCCAGAATTTATATGCCTTGAGTTTGATGCCCTTGCCGCTTGCGGCAACCTCGTCGGAGATGATTTTTGTCTTGAGCTTCCAGCCAATCAGCACGCTCATGAGCGCCGCGCCAAGAGGCATCAGTATACCTTCGGAAATCAGATCGTAAAAGTCGATGAAGCCCCATTTGTTAAACCAGAATGTTTCTTTAATGATGCTTCCGCCGCCGAGTCCATCCATCGCAACAGGAATGCCGACCACAAATATGATCGCGCCGATGATGCCGGAGATGACCTTGCGGTCAGCCTTTTTGCCTTCAAGCTGCTGCTTGTCAATAAAGAAGGATGCGCAAACCTCCAGCAAGGAGATGGAGGATGTAACAGCAGCAAAGAATACGAGCAAGTAGAAAAGGAAACCAAACAACGAACCAACAAAACCACCCATGCCGCTTGTAAACACTTCATGCAAAGTAACAAACAGCAGGCCGGGGCCACCGCCAGGCTCCAAGCCGAAGGCGAACACGGCGGGCATGATTGCAATGGCGGCCAGCAGCGCAACGGTGCTATCCGCGATGCAGATAAAGATTGAGTTGGTCATGAGGTTTTCTTTTTTAGAAAGGTATGAGCCGTAGGTGATCATGCAGCCCATGCCTAGCGAGAGAGAGAAGAACATCTGCCCGGCGGCCGTTCTAAGCACGCTGAAGAAGCCGCTTAGTGTGCTTAATGGTTCAAGGTTAGGCTTGAAGATGTAAGCAAGGCCCGCGCCTGCGCCCGGCAAAGTGATGCTGCGGATGATAACTATCAGCAGAATTACAACAAGAGCAGGCATGGCAAATTTGCAGAACTTTTCGATGCCGCCTGAAACGCCGCCCATAACGATGAGTATGGTTATTGCCATAAACAACGCGTGGAAGAATATCGACCCGCCTGCGTTGGAGATGAAGTAGCCAAAGTATTCGCCGCTGCCCATGCCTAGGAAACCCGCGCCGGATTTAAACATTTCCAGCAGGAAGGAGACCATGTAGCGGATGACGATGCCACCAATCACGCTATAAAAAGCGAGGATAAAGAAGCCCGCCGCAACACCGGCGTAGCCCAAAAAAGTCCACTTTTTAGCAAGATCGCGGTAAGCAAACACGGCGCTTTTGCCGGTGATGCGGCCAATAGCAAGCTCGCCAAGCATTGTTGCAAGGCCAACAACAACAACCAGAATGAGGTAAATCAGTAAAAACGCAAATCCGCCATTCGCGCCAAGCTTATATGGGAAACCCCAAATATTACCCAACCCAACCGCAGAGCCTACGGCTGCCATCAAAAACCCAAAGTTTGAACCCCATTGTGCTCTTTGATTATTTTCCATTATGAAGTGACCTCCATTTTGTTTGAATTTGAATGCTAAATTCCATTTTGTGCCCAAAACGCGCATGGCATTTGTGCTTTTTGCGGCCTGAACGGCAAAGCCGTGGTGCGCAAAACATTTAAGCCACCGTATAGCAATGGACAGCACAGCAGGGTGGGATAGACAAAATAGGCCTTGTTATAAAACAAAATACAAAAGCCGGATTTTGCGCATGGCCAAACACACACCGCGCGTTAAAGTACACTTATGCTATGGAATTTTTTCAGACAGGGAACTTAAAATGAACAAGGGGGCGATGTGCCACCCAGACTATATGCGAGAATTGAAATTCTAAACCGGCGATCGACATTAACGGCAGCGCTAATAACAAGGCGCAGCGTCAGGATACCGGCAATAATCATTAAAATGAGAACATAACCCATGGAAAACGAGCGGCTCCTGAAAAAGAAACGTTCGTTTATTGAAAGTGGGCTTTGTGTCAGATGCACAAGCTCCGCCACCAGCGGCGCTAATGTGTCGGCCGGGGCGGCTAAAATTGCGTTTTGTGTTGTTGCGGATGGGCTAAGGGCCTGCGCATGGTCAAGTGCGCCATCCCATTGCAGGAAAGCGAACATGGAAGCGAATATAAGCATAATAGCAAGCATTTTTATTATTCGCATACGCTTTGACCCAATTCTTCACAGAGTGATAAATACTAGAGATTATCAGTAGATATAGGCTCATGTTAATCTATTCAGGTGAGTTTGTCAATTAGTACTTTAACTATTGCCCCTGCACCTAACTTTAGGAAATTGGCAACACATCTTGTGCGTTTTTACCCGAATCATGCCGCTCGTCATATTATATAGCAGGCCAACAGGCGCAAATAACAAAGCCGTGTTGGCGGAAAGGAAAATGCCTATGAAAAGAGCGGTTAGTCTTGCTTTGTGCTGCATGCTGTGCCTTGTGGCGGTGGGCGGTGTTGCGATAGCCTTGCAGCCTGCGGACGATAATTTAATAGCGGGCCTGGATGTGAGCAAATGGCAGGGTGATATAGATTTTGAAAAGGTTCGGGATGCCGGAATAGAAGCGGTGTATATTCGCTCAAGCCGCGGCTCGAGTTACATCGATCCTTATTTTGAGCAGAATTACGAAAGGGCGCGCGCCGCCGGGCTGGATGTGGGCTTCTATCATTATGTGAGCGCAACCGATGTGGAGGAGGGCGTGCTTGAAGCGCAGTTTTTCACATCCGTTATTTCAGGAAAGCAGGCGCAGCTTTTGCCTGTGATGGATTATGAGGATTATTCAAATGTTGAGCGCACCAACGAGGTTGGGATGGCGTTTTTGCAGGAAATGCAGCGCCTCACGGGGCTAAAGCCCGTGCTCTATGCGAGCGCATCTCACGCGAGGGATCAATGGAGTAAGGAAATTGCGGATATGACGCTGCTGTGGGTTGCGCATTGGGGGGTGAGCCAACCCAAGGATAACGATAAATGGGATAGCTGGGCGGGTTGGCAATATTCATCCACCGGGCGCGTGAGCGGAATATCGGGCGATGTGGATATGGATTGGTTCACATCCGCGCTTTATATTTCGGATGACAGCATAGTCGATCCCGACCCGGATCCAATACCGGATACCTGCCCGGATGAGGAGAAGCACATAATCGAGGTTGTTGTGCGGCGCGGGGATACGCTTAGCGCGTTGGCGAAAAAATATGGAACAACCGTGCAGGAAATTGTTGAGCGCAACAAAATAACAAACCCCAACAAAATTTATGTGGGGCAGATGCTTATGATATGCGTCAACCATGATGAGGATTTGAACCAGTGCTATGTGTTCTATACCGTTAAGCGGGGCGATAAGCTTGGCGCTTTGGCAAAGGAATATGGCAGGACAGTCGAAGAGATTGCCGCGCTCAACAACATTACTAACCCAAACAGGATTTATGTTGGCCAGATATTAAAAATTCCCGTGCATAAATAGTGCGGAGCAAAAGTGAAAACGAGCATGGCATAAACACAGAGAAATTGGGAGAAAAAACAAATAATATGTCGATTTATTATAAATCGACATATTATTTGTTTAATGCAAAAATCCGCGTTTATTGCCCTAGAAATGAACGCATAAGCACACGCAGTTCAGTTTCGGTCGCTTTGCCAACATCATAAGCGCCATCGTGCAGGCACCAGTCAACAAGGTTTCCGCGAACATATTTAATCAGCATTTCCGAAACTGTTTCCGCATCCAACCCGTCCGTAATGTCTCCTGCCTGCTGCGCACGGCGCACATGCTTGCAAACATTTTGATAATAGGCGCGCTCGGGGCTGACGGCACTGCGGTTTTGGTTTTGCAGCAGCGCCCTGTAATACTGCGTGATGACTGAATACCCGGCGTTGGCGGTAAACACCGTTTGATCCACAAGCACGGCGCAAATAGCGTCCACCGGTGGCAGCTCATCGTATTTTATGGCGGCGGCGTCCTCATCAAGCGTGCTGTCAAAATGCAAAAAGGCCTCGTTCATGAGCGCATCCTTGCTGGGGTAATGGTGATAAAACGCGCCGATGGAAAGCCCCGCCTCCTTGCAGATATCGCGTATGGCGGTTGCTTCAAAGCCATTCTTTAGCACGAGGCGCAAAGCTGCGTCCAATATGCTTTGTTTTGATGCTTCGGATTTTTGGTGCTGCGCACTTGTCCTGTTTCGCAAACGCTTCACATACTCCTTATAGTGCTGCGCCACTATGTGGCATGTTTCACCCTTCTCGCTAATAAAAAGCCGAAGGCTTTTTTATTGCGGATCAGTATAAAATAAACCTATTATATCACACTTTGCAATCAATAAATGTGATATGACAAAGCGTTGACAATGTTGCAATAAATTGTTACAGTAATGAAAACAGAACAAAGTTCGGAATTCCCATTTCAATCAGGTTACCAGCAAAAAATCCACCTGGCAAGCATAAATATTAAAAACTAATTTCTCAAATAAAAATATCTAATTTTCAATTAAAAAACAAAGGAGTGATAGCTATGGATCCGAAGTATGAACCACTGTTTACCCCGTGGAAAATTGGCAATGTGGAGATTAAAAACCGCATTGTTTTGTGCCCCATGGGCGGTACTTCACTGTTTGGATGGATGGAACCGAACCATTTTGACAAAGAGGCCGCCAACTTTTTCCTGGAGCGGGCAAAAAACAATGTTGGCCTCATCATCCCGGGCATTGCGCCAATTAAGGATACGATTGGCGGCCGCTGGCTCTGGAAGAACAAAAAAATGTTTGAAGAGCTAAAGCCCTTCATGGATGAAATCCACAAAACCGGCGCGAAGCTTTTTGTGCAGATTACAGCCGGAATGGGCCGCTCCTGGGCAATTACGGATCATCTTGTTGCGCTTCACAACAATGCGTTTTTGCGCGCCGTTGCAAAGCCAATTATCGATATTCCGTATCAATCGGCAAGCCCAAGCGTGCTGCCATCGCGTTGGTCGGATAAGGTCACATGCCGCGAGATCACTCTGCAGGAAATTCAGGATATTATAGACGCTTACGCAAAAACCGCCAAGCTTTGTATGGATGCGGGTGTGGATGGCGTGGAGGTTCACGCTGTGCACGAGGGTTATCTGCTTGACCAGTTCACGCTACAGTACACAAACAAGCGCACTGATAAATATGGCGGCTCGTTTGAAAACAGATACCGCTTCCCGGTGGAAATCGTGCAGGCCATCAAGGCTTCCTGCGGTAAGGATTTTCCGGTGTCAGTGCGTTATTCCGTGCTTTCAAAGGTCAAGGATTTCCGCGTTGGTGCGGTTCCCGGCGAGGAATACACCGAGATTGGCCGCGACATGGAAGAGAGCGAGCGGGCTGTTAAGTACCTGCAGGAAGCAGGCTACGATATGCTAAACGCTGACAATGGCACATATGACTCCTGGTATTGGGCGCATCCGCCGATGTATATGCCGCTCAACTGCAACCTTGATGATGTGGCGCACATCAGAAAATTTGTGGATATTCCCGTAGTTTGCGCGGGCCGCATGGAGCCGGAGGTTGGCGCAAAGGCCGTTGAGGAGGGTCAGATCGATGGCGTAGGCATCGCGCGCCAGTTCCTTGCTGATGGCGAGTGGATCACAAAGCTTATGGAGGATCGCCTTGAGGATATCCGCCCGTGCATCTGCTGCCACAACGCCTGCTTTAACATGACACATTATAAGGGTGTCGCAAACGATCAATCCATACACGATGCGTCGCATATTGCCCGCTGTGCGCTTGACCCGAGGACCATGCAGACCAATAAATACAAAATCGTCCCAGCGTCAACAAGCAAAAAAATCGCCATAATAGGCGGAGGCATTGGCGGCATGGAAACTGCGCTTGTTGCGGCAAAGCGCGGCCATACGGTTACGATTTATGAAAAGAGCGATAAGCTTGGCGGCGTGTTTAACGCAGCGGCTTCACCTTCCTTTAAGGAAAAGGATCGCGCGCTTATCGTGTGGTATCAGCGCGAGCTTTCAAAGTATCCCTCCATTGAGGTGAAGCTCAACTCGCCGGTTTCGGATTTGAGCTCCATCAATGCGGATGAAATTGTCATCGCAACGGGTGCAGTTGCCAACAAGCTGCCTGTTAAGGGCTCGGAGCGCGGCATCGAGGCGATCGACTTCCTGCTTGGCGAAAAAGAGGTTGGCGAGAACGTTGTGATTATCGGCGGTGGCCTCACCGGCTGCGAAATTGCCTACGAGCTTTATCTGCAGGGCAAAAAACCAACGATCGTTGAAATGAAAAACGACCTTATTGCAGTTACAGGCGTTTGCCTTGCAAACTCCAGTTATCTTCGGGATTTCTTTGCGGCCAACAAGGTGCCGGTGCATCTTGAAACAAAGCTTTCCGAAATACTTGAAGATGGCGTAAGCGTAATCGGCAAAAACGGCAAAACATTCAAGATCGAAGCGGATAGCGTCATTATGTCGGTTGGTTATAAGCCTGCGCCGCTAACTTCCTCCGGAAAGCGTGCCCACACCGTGGGCGACGCCGGCAAGGTGGGCAACCTTCGCACGGTGGTTTGGAACGCGTGGGATGTGGGGATGAAGCTGTAATAAATTCATATTTTGCTGAAAAAAGATGAACGAGTAATGGTAGGAAAGGAGCTATTATGGCAATGCAACTCACCGCCGAGCAGCAGCATATGCTCGATGGCGGCAAAGGCGAAGCGTTTGCAAAGGTTATGAAAACGCTGGTGATGTATGGCGAAACCTTTGGCGCAACAGAAATGGTGCCCGTGACAAGCGCAAAGGGGCATTTGGTCACCAGCTTTGGCCTTTCGGTTATGAAGCCGGTTTATGGGCTGATGGATCAGTTGATCGAAGCGGGCGCGATTTCACAGCAACCTTTTAGCGTTGACCCAAAACCGCTAGATAAAAACGTGCCATCTAACCTGCTGCAAAACATATTTTTTAAGGTAATGTATTCCAAGCAGGATGATTACGACGCGCAGCTTAAAAAGCTGGGCATAATCAGCGATAAATCATACACCTGCACCTGCTATATGGATGAGGTCGGCAATGTTCCCAACAAGGGGGATGTGCTAAGCTGGGCCGAGAGCAGCGCGGTTGTTTATGCAAACAGCGTGCTGGGCGCGCGCTGCAACCGCAACTCCGGCATACTGGAGCTGTTTGGCAGCATCGCGGGCTGCGTGCCTTACTTTGGGCTGCTGACGGATGAAGGGCGCAAGGCGACCTGGATTATTGAGGTTAAAACAAGCAAAAAGCCCGAAGCGCAGGTGCTTGGAAGCACCATCGGCATGAAGGTGATGGAGGATGTTCCCTACATCAAGGGTCTCGACGCATGGATTGGCACCGAGCTAAACCAGGATACACGCGATTTTCTTAAGGATATGGGCGCGGCAACGGCAAGCAACGGCGCTGTGGGGCTTTACCACATCGAAAACCTCACGCCCGAGGCTGTGGAGCAAAAGGAAGCGCTTATTGCTGAAAACGCGCAGGTGTATGTGATCGACGATGCGGAGCTTGCCCGTGTTCAGGCGAGCTATCCCTGCATTTGGAAGGATCAGAGCGCTGCGCCAAAGCTTTGTTTTATTGGCTGCCCGCATTTGTCCGTTAACCAGCTGCATTCGTGGACACAGCGCCTCATCGACGCGCTCAAAAAGCAGGGAAGGCAAAAGGTTGCCGTGCCCACGGTGTTCACAGCAGCGCCCGGCGTGCTCGAAGTATTCGAAAAAACGGATGATTATCAAAAGCTCAAAAAAGCGGGTGTTGTTGTGAGCTATATTTGCCCGCTGATGTACATGAACAACCCGCTTTGCGGCAAAATGCCCGTAATCACCAACTCCAACAAGCTGCGCACATACACATCTGCGCGGTATTATACGGATGCGGAGATTTTGCAGCGGATTAGTGGGGAGGTGCGCTAATATGAAACAATTTCAGGGACGCGTAGTTGTGCCGGGCACGGTAAAGGCGGAGGCGCTTGTATCACACGGCGGCTTTAACACGCTCGCGAGCTTCCAGAAAAGTTTAATGTTTGGGGATAAGGACGCCACCTGTTCGGATCAGAACAATGCCGATCTTTACAATAAACCGATGCACGGAAAGGCGCTTTGCCTGCCGCAGACAATCGGCTCAACAACGGGCGGCATGGTGTTCTATTGTGCGGCGGCGCTCTCGCGTGAGCCTGCGTGCCTGCTTTTTAGCAAGCCTATCGATTCGCTGGCGGCAGCCGGGGTTATACTCGCCGATGTGTGGACTGATGCTTCAATGCCCACTGTGGATAGCCTTGGGGATGATTTTCTTGAGGCGGTAAAAACGGGCATGACGGTGACGATTGGCGAGGATGGGCTCGTAACAGTCGAGTAACTAAGTGGAACAGAAGTATCGGCTCCTGCGGGAGCCGACGGGAATTTATTTTATTTAACAGTGGGGGCTAGCCGCCCCCACTCCCCTGCAAACGAGCCTATGCAATTTTGCTATGAAAAGCAGAAAACGCCCGATTAAATCGGGCGTTTTCTTTGTGGGGAGGGTTGATTGATGGCTAACGTTAAAGTTTGTTTGCCAAGA
>JAJDHH010000047.1 GCA_030266105.1 Eubacteriales bacterium OttesenSCG-928-K08 | reverse complement strand
GAACAGTCATGGCTGTTTATGTAATCACCGGAGGCACCACCGGAATTGGTGCGGCAACACGGGAGACCTTATTGTCTCAGGGACATGAGGTATTCAATATCGACTACAAGGGCGGAGACTTCATCGCGGATCTCTCGACCCGTGAAGGCTGCGAAAACGCGGTTCAGGCGGTCTACGATAAGTACCCGGATGGCATTGATGTGCTTCTTTGCAATGCCGGAGTGGGGCCACAGGTTCCGGCGACCACGCTGTTCTCACTGAACTTCTTTGCCGCTGTGGAAATCGCAGAAGGGCTACGACCCCTGCTCAAAAAGAAAAAAGGGAACTGCGTTATTACATCATCCAACTCTATCGGACACGACACAGTTCGCCTGGACTGGGCTGGCATCCTGACCGATGTGATGGATCGCGACCGGGCGATGGAGTTCGCCAAAGATATCCCGATGGAACAGGGCGCATCTGCTTATGCCACATCCAAGTACGCTCTAGCCCGTTGGATGCGCCGCGTTTCCGGCTCATGGGCGACCGATGGGCTGCGAATCAACGCGATTGCCCCAGGCAACACAACCACGCCCATGACCCAAAACATGACCGAGGAACAGATGAACGGCGCGCTGCTGATTCCGATCCCCACCAGATACGGCACCCGCACCTTCCTGGATGCGCAGGAAATCGCCAACGGAATTGTGTTCCTTGCATCGCCACAGGCCAGCGGCATAAACGGAATCATCCTGTTCGTGGATGGCGGCATTGACGCCCTGCTGCGCTCGGAACGATTCTAATACAGACCGAAAGGAGAGCTAATCATGACCTTGCTGGAGCAATATATTGACTGCATGAAAAAAGGGGATGCCGTGGAGCTTGCCAACCTGTTTGACGATGATGGTGTGCTGCACGATTCATCCACTCGAATGGCCGGTATGGACACACGCCATCTGGAGGGTAAGATGGCCGTGGAGATGATGTTCCACAATCGCTTCGGTTTTAACGGGGGGGCATTCAAGATCACCAGCGTTATATACAAAAACGACTATACAGTATGCTATTTTATTACCTATGGAAAGCATGTTGTGCCGGTCACCGCTTTTCTTGCGGAGGCAACACCGGAGGGCAAAGTAAAGAGACTCAATATTTATCCTGTATAATACGGATTAGCCCGGAAACAGTTCATGCGAATGTCGGCGTAGCACATCAGGCTACGCCGACATTCGCATCTTCATTCTCAGCAAGATTTCGAGGGATTTTCCATACGCTTCATGGGCTCGGCAAAACCGCTGCTGATGAAATGCGATTATTCTATGATTCTCCCATCTGTGGATATGGTAATAATCTGCCAGGGAATCATCTTGCCGCTGCTTTGAAGTGCTTTGACCACAGCATTCGTTATGCCGCCACAGCAGGGAACTTCCATGCGAACCACAGTGACCGATTTGATGTCGTTCTCCTTTATGATTGCTGTGAGTTTTTCAGAATAGTCGCCCTCATCAAGCTTAGGGCAGCCAATCAGTGTAATATGGTCTTTTATGAAGCGCTCATGAAAATCGCCATAGGCAAATGCTGTGCAGTCAGCAGCAATTAGCAGCTTCGCACCATTGAAGTACGGCGCATTTACCGGTACCAGCTTGATTTGCACCGGCCATTGGTTCAGCTTGCTTGTCTGCACATGGGCTGTAGGAACGGCCGCGGTATCCGGTACGCGCTCAATCGACCTGGAATTGCTGCCGGGGCAACCGCATGCCAGCGGAGCATCCTCTCGATTGATGGTATGGGCGTTACTGCCGGGACAACCCTGCTTCGATGACGCTTTGCCCTCTTTGGCCATATTCGCCTTAACAGCTGCTTCATCATATGCTGCAGCCTCGCGCTCTTCAAATGAAATAGCGTTTGTTGGGCAGACCGGCAGGCAATCACCCAGACCGTCACAGTAGTCGTCTCGCAGCAGCTTTGCTTTGCCGTCCACCATACCAATGGCTCCCTCGTGGCAGGCCGCTGCACACAAGCCGCAACCGTTACATTTGGATTCGTCAATTCTTATGATTTTACGTTTCATACCTATCTCCCTCATCATCAGGTTAATTTCGTAATCCTTGAAAACAAAAGTCATGTGCCATATTTCTTTCTGAGTTTTAGTATATCACCGCACGCGAATAAGTCACGTGATAAATATCACGCGCCAGCCCCTTTCAAAGAGCGACAGTTATGATGTACAATGAGGATAATTGGTCTTCAAAGCGTCAACCCCAAAGACCTGACCGATGCCAAGGCAGTCGCCCTGCTCGCAGAGCTTCATATATCCTGTGTCGAGTACGATTATTTTTGACACAGGAGATTTGCAAAAATGATTCCAAAGAAATTCTACGGCATCGTCATGTCCTGCCTCGCCGCCATCATCATTTCTGTTCCCATTGCCTTTATCATGGTGGCGATATATTTTTAAAGCATTATAAGAGAATTTGCGATAACAAAATGAAGGCAGGTAGATGGAACGTGTCTAATAAATATAATCTTACGGAAGGAAGCGTCTTAAAGAAACTGCTGCTTGTCGCCTTTCCGCTGATTGGGTCACAGGTGATACAGATGACCTACAACCTCACCGATATGTTCTGGTTGGGGCGGCTCTCCAGTGACGCAGTTGCGGCCTCCGGCACGGCAGGGATGTACATGCTGATTTCCCTGTCCATCATGATGATTGGACGCATGGGCGCGGAAATCGGTGTTGCACAGCATACAGGGCGCCAAGAACCGGAGATTGCAAAGGCATATGCCAAAAACTCACTCACACTCACAGCCATCATTGGGCTGGTGCTGGCAGGCTTGTATGCTTTTGGGAGAGGGCCTCTCATCGGCTTTTTCGGCATTCAGGAAGCGCATGTGGCTTCTGCGGCAGAAACCTATTTGCTCATTGTTGCGCTGGGCATCCCGTTTACCTTTATTACGGCGGTTGTCACTGGCATCTATAACGGAAGCGGCAATGCAAAGGTACCGTTTCGAATCAACTGCGTGGGTGTCGCCATCAATGTACTATTAGATCCGATTCTAATTTTCCCGCTGAACATGGGCATTGCAGGTGCGGCAGTGGCCACTGCAGTGGCGCAGGTTGCGGCTTGTGTACTGTCGTTGGTTGCCCTTGCTGCATCAAAAAGCTCACCTTTCCCCGGTTTCCGGCCAAGTCTCAAGCTGAACGGTAACTATGTAAAGCAAATTCTGAAATGGAGCATCCCCATTGCAGCCGAGGGCTTTCTGTTCACCTTCATGTCCATGTTCGTGTCTCGCTTTGTAGCGGGCTTCGGTGCGGCGGCCATATCCGCACAGCGCATCGGGTCACAAATCGAAAACCTTTCCTGGTTGATTGGCGGGGCGTTTTCTTCAGCGCTGACAGCCTTTGTAGGCCAGAATTATGGAGCAAAGAAATGGGATCGCATTGACCGCGGATATCGGGCAGGACTCTTAATCATGGCGGTCTGGGGCGTGGCGGTGGCAGCGCTCATGTTCTTCGGCGCGCACTTTCTTTTCAATATTTTCTTGCCCAATGCCCCCGCCGAACTCGCCATCGGCGTTTCCTTTCTGCGCATTCTGTCAATATCGCAGTTGTTCATCTGCTTTGAAAGCGCGGCGATGGGCGCATTCCGAGGGCTTGGCCAAACAGTTCATCCGTCTATCATCAGCGCCATCACCAATATATCCCGCGTTTTACTGGCATGGGGCCTGATGAATACCTCGCTTGGCCTGAACGGCATTTGGCTTTCGCTTACCATTGGCTCCTCGGTGCGTGGGCTGTGGATGCTGCTAGGATATAGCCATTGCGCAAAAAAGCAATATGCAAGAAAGTGCAGGCGTTAACGCTGCACTTTCTTACATTAGAGGTTTTTTGAAATGGCTTTCACCGGGCAAGTGTCGATTGCTTGCATTAGCTTTGCCACATCTGGCAGGGTGCCTTGTTTGATGCTCGCCTTTTTCCCTTCCATTTCAAACAGCTCAGGATACTGCTTTGTGCACAGCCCGCAACCCATGCAAGCGTCTCTATTGAGAGAAAGCCCGGCCTGCACTGGCGTATCCTCGGGCAGATCGCTATCCTTCACCATCTTGCTGGTTATCCACGAGAAGATAATAATGGCAATAACCGTTAGCACCCAACGGATGGCCATAAATTTCGGCCCTAAGAATTTCGCTTCATTGATAAGCATCGGGATTTTTATCACAGCCCACGAGCTGAGGATAATCACGATGTTACGGATAGAGGCTCCCTTTTTATGGAGCATCACGCACATGGGAAACGCAGCATAAACCGGCCCCGCCGAAACGCTGCCAAGCACAAAGGAAAATACGATACCTTTGACTCCGGCTTCTTTCCCAAGAAAGCGGATAACCTTTTCTTTGGGCAGCCATAAATCCAGAAGCGCGGTCAGAATGAAGATGACCGGCATGATCATCAGCATTTCTTTTATGTAATAGGCGCTGTTTTTGACAGACGCTACACCCATCTCAGGCCTCGCGATGAACATGACGATATACGCCAAAATGACGATAATGAGAAATAGATTGCCTTTTAGCTTCTTCAAGATACTCATATGACCACCCCCATCACCAGCGCAATCACAATGGCAAACACAAAGCTAAGGCCGTTGCGCACGACAGTAAACTTTACGCCGAACTCCTTCTTTTCAAGCGGGAAGGTCACCACACCGACCATCGTAAGAGTAGTCAGGAAGGCGACGGCTGGAACAACGCTGACACCCGCACCCACCAATGTCCCAACCAGCGGAAAGGCGATAAACGCCGGAACCAGCGTTATGGTGCCAAACAGCGCCGCCACAACTGTTGCCAGCAGAACCGACTGCTCACTTACAAAGCGAGCGATTTCCTCTGGCGGCAGAATAGTCAGAATAAGGCCAATGGCAAAAACAATGGACAGGATGCTGACTACCATCCCCCGTCCCATGCCGAGGGCCATCTTCAAGGCTTTTTTCGTTTTCTCCTTGTCTTTCACCAGAGAAATGAAAAGGAAAATCAATGTACCGACCCAAATCGCTATTGTAAATACGTCCATATAGCCCCTCCTTTATCACAGACATAAAGATAGGATACCGTTAATGGGCGAATAGGAATAGACACCAACGTTTCTTTTTGATAGTATAATACGCAGAAAGAGGTGTCCCCATGCTCAAAACTATAAAAGCAATCCCGATGCTTGCCGTTCTGCCGCAGGATGAAATTCAGCGGCAGTATGATGATGGTCAGCTGTATCAAAAAAATTACACAAAGGGCATGGTACTCAGCAACCAAAAAGACCTCTGCGATACACTGGACATCGTGCTGTCGGGCAGCTTTGTCACCTACTCCCTTGCGGAAAACGGCTCTGCCATGCAGGTGTTTGAGTTTGTTAAGGGGCAGATGCTGGGGGCGAACCTCCTGTTTGGTGACAGTCACGCCTACCCGCTTACCGTGTATTGCGCAGCAAATGGGGAAATATTGCATGTGACAAAGAAAGCAGTATCTGATTTTTTACATCACTACGATTTCGCCATGGCGTTTATCGTCATGCTGTCCCAGAATTCACAGCGGCTCAATCAAAAAATGCGGATGGGGCTGCACAAAACACTGCGAGAAAACCTGCTGGAGTATCTGGAGCAGCAGGCGCGATTGCAGCAATCGGACACCATCGTGCTGCCTATTAGCAAAAAGCAGCTTGCCGACTACCTTGGCGTACAGAGGCCATCTCTTTTTCGGGAACTGAAAAAATTGGTGGATGAAGGTACGGTTATCTCTAAAGGTCGATCTGTCTCTTTGACCCACCGCAGGTCTGGCGGACCTCTTGTGTGACTCAGTCACTGATACGCTCTTCGATACCGTTCATAATGTAATTGTTAAGGATTACACAATGAAAGGGAGAGCAATCATGAGCAAAAAGATACTTATTGTGGGCGGCGTGGCAGGAGGCGCATCCGCAGCGGCGCGTCTGCGCAGACTCGACGAAAGCGCGGAAATCATCCTGTTTGAGCGGGGTGAGTACATCTCCTTTGCCAATTGCGGGCTCCCGTATTATATCGGTGGCGAGATCAAGGATAAATCCGCCCTGCTGCTGCAAACGCCGCAGAGCTTCAATGCCCGGTTCAACGTGGATGTGCGCGTCCAAAACGAGGTGACCGCCATCGACCGGGAAAACAAAACCGTGACCGTTCGGCAGGTGTCAACCGGAGAGACCTACAGCGAAAGCTATGACGAGCTGATCCTCTCGATGGGTGCCGCGCCGATTAAACCCCCGGTTCCCGGAATTGACTCCGACAAGGTGTTCACGCTGCGCAATATCCCGGATACCTATCGAATCAAGGATTACATCGAAGAAAACAAACCGCGATCCGCTGTCATTGTGGGAGGTGGGTTTATTGGCGTTGAAATGGCAGAGAACCTGACTCACGCAGGCCTTAATGTCACCATCGTCGAGCTTGCCGACCAGATACTCGCTCCGCTCGACCGTGACATGGCCTGCGAGGTGCAGCGGCACATCCGCAGCAAGGGCGTACAGCTGATGCTGGAAAACGCAGTAACCGGCATTGCGGAAACCACAAACGGCTTGCAAATCACTTTAAGCGACGGCGAGGTCTTTGCCGACATGCTGATTCTCTCCATCGGCGTGCGCCCGGAAAGCGCCATCGCAAGCGAGGCCGGGCTTGAGGTAAATCAGCGCGGCGGCATCATTGTTAATGAGTCGATGCAGACAAGCGATCCCAGCATTTACGCCGTGGGCGATGCGGTGGAGATTGTCAATTTTGTGACCGGGCAGAAAGCTATGGTGCCGCTGGCCGGCCCCGCCAACAAGCAGGGGCGCATTGCCGCCGACAACATCTACGGTCTTGAGAGCACTTATCAGGGAACCCAGGGCAGTTCAATTCTCAAGGCCTTTGACCTGACCGTCGCCACCACAGGCCTCAACGAAAAGGCGGCCAAGGCGCAGGGGCTGAACTACGAAAAATCCTTCACCTATTCGGCGAGCCATGCGACATACTATCCCGGCGCTGTTAACATGTCCATCAAAACCGTTTTTGATAAGGAGACCGGGAAGATCCTTGGCGCGCAGGTTGTCGGTTACGAGGGTGCGGACAAGCGCTGCGATGTTATCGCCACGGCTATTCGATTCGGTGCCACAGCCGCCGATCTGACAAAGCTGGAGCTGTGCTATGCGCCGCCCTTTTCCTCGGCAAAGGACCCGGTGAACATGGCGGGCTATACAATTGAGAACATTCTTACAGATAAGGTGAAGATTTTCCACTGGTACGATGTCAAGGCGGTGCAGCAGGATAGTGACGCGGTTCTGCTGGATGTGCGAACCCCGATGGAGTTCGAGAACGGGAGCATCAGCACCTCCGTCAATATCCCGCTGGATGAGCTGCGCGGGCGGCTCGCGGAGCTTGACCGCTCGAAAAAGATCTATGTGACCTGCCAGATCGGCCTGCGGGGCTATGTCGCCTGTCGACTCCTGAACCAGCATGGCTTCGATTGCTACAACTTGAGCGGTGGCTACCGGCTCTACCAGACAATCTTCGGCACCGAGCAGCCTTCCGCGCCGCAGGTTGTGGTCGATTCCGAAACCCAGCGCGTCGAATCCGCGCCGGAGGGAAAGCACATCCGGCTCGATGCTTGCGGACTTCAGTGCCCCGGCCCCATTGTCAAGCTAGGCGAAGCCCTGAAAGCGGCGCACACGGGTGATATGATTGAGATTTCCACCACCGATCCCGCCTTTGCCAGCGATGTGGAGGGCTTTTGCCGCCGAACCGGACACATCTTTGGCGGCATGGAGAGCAGCAAGGGCATCAGTGTGGCGCGCATTACAAAAATGGACAACCAGGATGCGGCCGCTTGCCAAAGCGGAAACGGGAAAAACTTTATCGTGTTCTCCGGTGATCTTGACAAGGCCATTGCATCCTTCATCATGGCAAACGCGGCGGCGGCTATGGGGAGAAAGGTGAGCATCTTCTTCACCTTCTGGGGTTTGAACATCCTGCGCAAGCAAGAAAAGGTGTCTGTGAAGAAGGACTTTATGTCAAGGATGTTTGCCGCTATGATGCCGCGGGGCAGCAAAAAGCTGGGGCTTTCCAAAATGAACATGGGCGGCATGGGCGCAAAAATGATTCGCTCTGTAATGAATAACAAGCACATTTCAAGCCTTGAGGATTTAATCCGCACCGCGCAGCAAAATGGTGTTGAGCTGATTGCCTGCGCCATGAGCATGGATGTCATGGGCATTGCCAAGGAAGAACTGATTGACGGCGTGACCATGAGCGGCGCGGCGGCCATGCTGGCCTTTGCCGAGGAAAGCGACATGAGTCTGTTTATTTGATTCTCTGCATAGCACCATGATCAGCCCACCGTTTTAAGACAAATAAAAAGGCGTAAGCATTGACGAATGAGTCTCGCTTGCGCCTTTTCCTTCTCGCTAAAACATCCTGCTAAAAAGCTTGGCCTCTGTGCAAACCACACAGAGGCCAATAGAATCGTTATTGCACTGATATTTCCGGGGTCTTCTCTGCGAACCTTAGAACTATGCCAGAATCTGCTTGAGATCTTCTTCCGGGGTGCTGATGGGGGCGATGGCAAAGTTCTCCACAAGGAAGTTAAGCACATTGGGGGAAACAAAGGCGGGCAGCGTGGGGCCAAGCTTGATGTTCTTGATGCCCAGAGCCAGCAGGCTCAGCAGGATGACAACGGCCTTCTGCTCGTACCAGCTGAGCACCAGAGTCAGCGGCAGACCGTTTACATCGGTGCCGAAGGCATCTGCAAGCGCACTTGCCACCTTGATGGCGCTATAGGCGTCGTTGCACTGGCCCATGTCCATGATGCGGGGCAGGCCGCCGATCTCGCCGATGTCCAGGTCGTTGAAGCGATACTTGCCGCAGGCTAGTGTTAGCACAATGGTGTCGTCTGGTGTCTGCTTCACAAAGTCGGTGTAGTAGTTGCGGCCCGGACGTGCGCCGTCGCATCCGCCCACCAGGAAGAAGTGCTTGATGGCTCCGCCCTTGACGGCCTCGATCACCTTGTCGGCAACGCCAAGCACGGTGCCGTGGGCAAATCCAGTGGTCACAGTGCTGCCGCCGTTGATGCCGGTCATGGGCTTGTCCTCGGTATAACCGCCCAGTTCCAGCGCCTTGTTGATGACCGGGGTGAAGTCCTTATCATCACCGATGTGAACCATTTCGGGGTACGCTACCACCTCGGTGGTGAAGACGCGGTCACGATAGCTGGGCTTCGGGGGCATGAGACAGTTGGTGGTAAACAGAATGGGTGCCGGGATGCCGTCGAACTCCTTCTGCTGGCTCTGCCAGGCGGTGCCGAAGTTGCCCTTGAGGTGCGTGTAGGCTTTCAGTTTGGGGTAAGCGTGGCAGGGCAGCATCTCGCCGTGGGTGTAGACATTGACGCCCTTGCCCTCGGTCTGCTTGAGCAGCTGCTCCAAATCATACAGGTCATGGCCGGAAATGACGATGAAGGGGCCTTTCTCGACGGTGAGTGGTACAGTTGTCGGAACAGGCGTGCCGTAGGTCTCGGTGTTGGCCTTGTCCAAAAGCTCCATGCAGGCCAGGTTGGCCTTGCCGCATTCCATGGTCAGCGGAAGTAGCTCGTCCATGCCCCAGTCCTCGCCAATCGCTGCGAGGCCCTTGTAGAAGAAGGATGTCACAGCGGGATCGGTGTAACCCAGCACCAGCGCGTGGTAGGCATAGGCCGCCATGCCACGCATACCGAACAGGATCAGACTTTTGAGCGAACGAATATCCTCGTTGGCATTCCACATGTTCTCCATGTCGTAATCGCCGGATGCCGCGCCGCAGGAACTGCAGCCCGCACAGCCACCGCGAAGACCCTGTGTCTCGGCCTGCACGGCACTGATATACTTTTGCACGGTTGCATCATCAAAGTTGACGTTAGTGATAGTGGTAAACAGACCCTCCAGCACCAGGCGGTCGGTTTGGGCAGTCGGGGTGTTATCCTGGGCGATCCGTGCCAGACTAACCAGTGCACCAGTCAGTTTATCCTGCAAATTGGCGTTGGACGCAGACTTCCCACATACGCCCGATTTACCGGTGCAAGCATTGCCACCGGCGGTTTGTTCACACTGAAAGCAAAACATTTCACTCATTGAATTCTAACCTCCATATTGTTTGTCAGTTGCCGAGTGCCCTATTGGAGAGGGTGGCTACTTGAATGCAGTTTAACGCATTTCCGCTTTCTTGTTCGTGACAAATATCACATCCGAAATTTTATTTTCTCCTGTGCTGCTCGTGGTTATCGTAGCATACCCTATTCTGCACTGAATCT